>DASWJX010000227.1:0-4960 GCA_036396915.1 Geopsychrobacteraceae bacterium
CTGATGCTGCTCGGCAGCGGCGCTGATGTGTCGCGCGCCGCTGAACTGCTGCACGGCCGTCCGATCTGAGCCTGCGCCGGGCGGTCAGACCAGGGGCAGGGAAAAGGTCACCCTGGTCCCCCGGCCTTCCTCACTCTCCAGCCAGATCCGGCCGCCATGCGCCTCGACAATGCTTTTACTCAGCGCCAGTCCCAGCCCCAGCCCCTGCTTGCCGGTGCTGGAGCTATCCACGCGGTAGAACTTTTCGAAAACCTTGCCGGCCTGCTCCGGGGGGATGCCGCTCCCTTCATCGCGAACCGAAACTTCCGCGGCGCCGTCGACCATCCGCACCGTCACTTCGACCAGACAGCCGGCGGCAGAAAACTTGACCGCATTGCCGAGCAGGTTTTCCATGACCTGCCGAAACCGGTCCTTGTCGGCGAACAGCGGCAGGGGGCCTGCCGGATTCTGTACGGCAAACCGGTATTGACCGTTGGCCCGGCGGCATTCTTCGACCAGCTGTCTGATTTCAGCGGCGCAATCGAAACTTTGCTTCTCCAGCCGCAGCTGCCGTTCCGATGCGACCCGGCTGAGGTCGAACAGTTGATCGATCAGTTTTTGCAGCGAGCGGGACTTCAGGCAGATGGTCGACAGGCATTCCCTGACCAGTTCCGGTTCCAGTTTTTGTTCCGACATCAACAGTTCGGAGTAACCGAGCACGGCGGTCAACGGGGTGCGCAGTTCATGCGCCGCCGTCGCCATGAATTCGTCCTTGAGCCGGTCGAGCTGTTGCAGTTCCTCCTCGGCATGCTTGCGGCCGGTGATATCGGTCGAGACGCCGCCGACGGCGTAAATTTTTCCCGTCTCGTCGGCGAGCGGAAACTTGACCGAGACATAGTGCCTGACGCACTCCTCCTGCGGCACCTGCTCTTCGAACTCGATGGCCTTGCTCCGCGTCAGCGCCTGCAGGTCATTGGCCTGCAGTTGCCGCGCGATCACCTCGGGGAACAGGTCGTAATCGTTTTTGCCGATGATCTCCTGCTTGGTCAGTCCGAACAGTTCCTCGAAGCTCCGGTTGACCAGCAGATAGTTGCCGCGCAGATCCTTGAGGAAGATGAGGGAGGTCGTGTTGTCGATGATGGCATGTATGCGCCCCTCGCTCTGCCGCAACTGCGCGGTGCGCTCGGCAACGCGCGCTTCAAGACGGTCGCGCGAGCGCTGAACCTCCTGTTCGGCGGATTCCCAGCCCTTGCCGATATGCCGCACGAAGGGAGCTCCGACAGCGCCGATGGCGATGAGAATCACCGCAACCAGCAGCAGCATCTCCCGCTGCTGCGGCTGGATTTCACGATGCAGGGCGTCTTTGTGCCGCAACAGCACCAGCCCCCAGCCGAACCTGAGCGGCACAACGGTGCCCAGGGTATCCCCTGCGCTCGGGTCGGAAAATTCCACCACCCCCTGATCCGGACCGAACCCCTCTTTGCGGGCCTTCAGAAAAAAAGCGACCAGCGGATGTTCGAAAAGAACCTCCCCGGCTTCGGCGACCAGCAGCTTCGGATCGGTATGGGCGATCAGCGCGCCCCGGCGATCGACGATGAAGGCGCTGTCGAAACGGCCGATCCGTTCCTTTTTCACCAGCTGCGCCAGCCGGGTGAGATGCAGGACGCCGCCGAGATGCAGAACCAACCGCCCCCGCGCATCCGTCACCGGGACATCCATGGCCACCGCCAAAACGCCGTCGGCTCCGTAAAAACTGTTTGAAACCACCGGCTGGCCGCTGCGCGCCGCCTGCTGCACATAGGGCCGGTCGGCCAGATTGTATTTTTGCAGGCGGCGCTGCACGCTGAAGGGGTGGGACAGGTAATGGTCGCCGTTGGGGAGCAGCACGAACAGGACCGAAAAGCGACTTCTCAGAATCTCCAGCAGCTCCCTTTTGGGTCGGTCGAGATGTTCCGGCAGGCCGTTGATTGCACGGTCGATCCGGTCGACAAAAGGCAGTTCGGAAAACGCCGGGGTCGCGGCAACCAGCTGCAGGTCGTGCAGCGCTTCGGCCAACTGAAAATCAATCAGCTCGCTGATGCTGTCGGCCAGGGCGCGTTGATCGATGTTCCAGCTCTCAAGAGCGGTGCTCTCCAGGGCGCGCTGCAGATAGAAATCGACGAACAGCAGCCCCGCCAGGATCGATGCGACAAAGACGAGGAGGATCTTTTTGAGCGGGGTCCACTCCCTGAGCATGGCTTCTCCCCGAAGACGAGGCATGAGTGCTTCCAATCACGATAGCATCCGCCTTTGCCGTGTCAATCCGGCCACTTGCCGACAAGCAAAATCCCGCTCGAAACGTGCCTCTGGTTTGGGTTAAAATGGCGAAGGAAAGAGCGGATTCTTGCTGAGCAAAGGAGTCAACAAAGTGCAGCCATATCTGAAGGCAAGCGCGATCATCGACCGGCAATAGCCAACAACCTGGTGATCCACTTCACTCAATTTGTTGATTAAGGGTCAGAGGCTTCACCACAGAGCGTCCAAATACGCCTTCGGCGCCCCTTTATCAGAAAGTAACTTAACTATTCAGCACCCTGACATCGATGCAGCATTTGGTTGAGCTCCCTCCCCTTCAAGGGGAGGGTTGGGGTGGGGATGGGCTTGTTCCAGCACGCCATCACTCCATCCCCCTCCCGACCTCCCCCTTGAAGGGGGAGGAGATAAATTCATCAGTGACAGCTGTAATAGTTACAAAATACCTTGGTTTAAGTTACTCAAGAGGCCAAACCTTGACCGCGACCAAAGGCATTTTAACAGGGATGAAGGGGATACCGGGGACAAATCAAGGGCTCTACGTCAAGGACAATGCAGATCAATCTTTTTATTTTTGCCACGGACCCACACGGACAAATGCGGACAAAATCAATTTCCTTGAGGCTGATCCTGAAAAGGTTAATGCCTCTCGTCCGCCCTTGTCCGTGTGGGTCCGTGTGGGTCCGTGGCTAAGGCCAAAAAATCATCATTAATTCAATGGCTTAGTTTAAGTAACTCAAGAGGAGGAACATCATGACCTATAACGAGATCGTCAAATTTCACGGCCACAGCTGCCCCGGTCTGGCCATCGGCTACCGCATGTCCCTGGCGGCGCTCAAGGCCCTTGCATCGCAGCGTGCCGAAGACGAAGAACTGGTGGCGATCGTCGAGAACGATGCCTGCGGCGTCGATGCCCTGCAGTGCCTGACCGGCTGCACCTTCGGCAAGGGCAACCTGCGCTTTCGCGATTACGGCAAGCAGGCCTACACCCTCTATTCCCGCTCCAGTCAGAGCGGAGTACGGGTGCTCTATCACGGCGACGGGATTCCGCAACAGCTGCGCGGCGACCGCCCCGCCCGCATCGAGAAGATTCTCTCGGCGGCAGACGATGAACTGCTGACCGTCACCCTGGTCGACATCGACGAACCGGAACCGGCCCGCATCATGGAATCGCAGCCCTGCTCGATCTGCGGTGAACGGGTCATGACCTCCAGACTGCGGGAGGTCGACGGCAAACCGCTCTGCATCCCCTGCCGGGAGCGGCAGTGATCCAGGACTATATCGTCATCGGCGCCGGGATCGGTGGAGCTGGTTCATGACTTCCTGTTCGTCGCCAGCCCGCGCACCCTCTCGGTGCGCAACGCCCCGTCTCCGGCCGCCACCTCGGCGCTCCCGATCGGCACACATATCGTGGCAAAGGTCAAGGCACTGACGGAACGTCATTGACCGGAAAATCCTGAAAATCAGGATTTCCCGGCGTACTGGCGCACGTACTCGTACATGACGATGGAAGCGGCAATGCTGACGTTGAGGCTCTGGACACTGCCGTATTGAGGGATGCTCAAACTGCGGATGGCGGGATAGTCGGCTGGGTCGAAGCTGAAGCCGAACTCTTCATGCCCCAGTATGAACGCGGTCTTCTCCGGCAACGCGCAACGACAGAGGCTTTCCCGGGCCTGCGGATCGAGCCGATACAGAGTATAGCCGTCCGCGACCAGCTGCTCGTAGCAGGTCTTGAAGTCATCATGAAAACGGGCGGGAACCTTGCGAAAAGAGCCCTTGGCCGGAGCCGGATCGAAGGTCTCGATCCCCACCAGATGCACTGCAGCCGCCCCGAAGGCCTCGGCGCTGCGAAAGATCTTCGGCGGATTGAAGAACGGCTTCAGGTGATCGAGCACCAGGCAGAACCGATGCACCCCCGGCTTGGCCAGCACATTGCGCTGCCGTTCCTTGTCGTAGCGTTTCTGGACGTGGTGATCGCGACGTTTCATGGTGGCTCCGGGTCGAAAGAAAAGGGGGTTCAAGATAGCTGTGACGGAGCAAGGATTCAAGGTTGAAGCGTGGCACGTTTCAGGACAGTTGATTCCACATTGAATTAAGTAACCTGGTTATGCACTTGTCTCCAGTAGAAAGGTGCAGTAGGTGAAAACCCAAAATTCTTTTCACCACTCGTTCGCTTCGCTCACTAGAGAGCACAGAGATCACAGAGAAAAAACGCTGAAATTTTAAGATGTTCTCTGTGTCCTCTGTGAGCTCTGTGGTGCAAGCTTTTGATCTTGATAGATCGTCGACTGGAGTTGCCGTAGCATTCACCAGCAGGTGAGAGTTGCGGCTTTTTTTGTTGGAAAACACATTAGAAAGAGTGCAATTTTCCCAGCCAATCATGGAACACCAAGCCCAACGAAAGTTAACGCCTATCAGGTCCCCCGTCGGTCCAGAAAAGGCCAAGGGGACGCTGGCAAGTTATGTAAGTTGTCGAATTGGTGGAAATAGTGGGTGGATGAGGCCTACGAAGAAAGGATCCTCGGGAGCGGAGATTTTGTTGAGCAATTGCGGATGCGACAAGAGCTGGCACAGAAGTTTCCGGCGAGCATCGGCATAAGGGAAGTCATCGACAAGGTCTGCTTCCGGTTCGACGTCGATCCCGATGAACTGCGGCTGAAGACCCGTGCTCCCACGGATTGCCGAA
>DASWJX010000228.1:0-2983 GCA_036396915.1 Geopsychrobacteraceae bacterium
CCGTGGAATCCCCTACGAAAAAAGATCTTCCGAAAACCGGATTCCCGCGATTTCCAGTTTCTCGGAAAACTTGGGCCGGATACCGGTCGGCCGGAAGCGCCCGAGGACCTTTCCGTTTTTGTCGATCCCCTGTCGTTCAAAAGTGAAGATCTCCTGCAGGGTGATGATATCCCCTTCCATGCCGACGACTTCGCTGACCGTCAGCAGGCGACGTGTGCCGTCGGCCAGCCGGCTCACCTGAACGATCAGGTCCAGAGCGGACGAGATCATAAAGCGCATGGCCTTTTCCGGAAGATTGGTACCGGTCATCAGCAGCATCGATTCGAGCCGCGTCAGTGAATCGCGAGGGGTGTTGGCATGAATGGTGGTCAGTGAGCCATCATGCCCGGTATTCATCGCCTGCAGCATGTCGAAGGCCTCGGTGCCGCGCACCTCGCCGATCAGAATGCGATCCGGACGCATGCGCAAGCTGTTGATCACCAGATCCCGCTGGGTAACAAGCCCCGTGCCTTCAATGCTGGCGGGGCGGGTTTCGAGGCGAACCACATGGTTCTGCTGCAATTGCAGTTCCGCCGAATCCTCGATGGTCACGATCCGCTCGGTTGCCGGAATGTATCTGGAAAGAACGTTGAGCAGGGTGGTTTTCCCCGCGCCGGTCCCGCCCGAGATCATGATGTTCAAGCGGGCCTTGACGCAGCCCGCCAGAAACTCGGAGATCTCGGGTGTCAAGGTCCCGTAGCCGATCAGGTCGTCCATCAGCAGCATCTTGGTGCCGAAACGTCGGATCGAAAGGATCGGACCGTCGACGGCCAGGGGGGGGATAATCGCGTTGACCCGCGAACCGTCGGCAAGGCGCGCATCCACCATCGGCGTCGATTCGTCGATCCGCCTGCCGACCTTGGAGATGATGCGGTCGATGATATTCATCAGGTGGGCATTGTTGACGAAACGGGCATTGGTTTTTGTCAGGACACCGGCCTGTTCGATATAAATATCGCGGAAGGTATTGCACAGGATATCAGAGGTGGCACCGTCCTTCAGCAGCGGCTCCAGCGGACCCAGACCGATCAGTTCGTCCTTGACTTCGGCAATCAGGGCCTGCCGCTCTTCAACGTTCAGCAGCACCTGTTCCGCCTGCAGAAAATCTTCGACAATCTGGCTGATCTCGGCCCGGATTTCATCTTCCGCCATGCTGTCCAGCGCTTCCAGGTTTGCCTCTTCGATCAGTTTCGCATGGATTTTGTTTTTAATTTCATAGAACTGATCGTCCTTGAAGCTTATTTCCTGCACATGGTCGACCGGACGCTGCCGGGGCTCAGGTTGCAGTTCAACGGAAGCAGCCGTAGGATCGTTTCGTCTGAACATCTCTTTAAGCATGGTTCCTCCTAGCGTGTCCATCCGAGATTCCGAATGAACACTAGATCGCCTTGCCGAACGTCCCCTTGAGGCCGCGGTAGGCCCCGTACGCCGCCGAATTCTGCATTTTTTCCACAAACTCCGTGATGTTTTTGGACAAGGGCGCGTTCGGCTGAAATTTAACCAGCGGAACGCCCCGGTTGATCGAGGAGACAACCTGGCTGAAATCGTTGGGAAACAGCCAGAAAACAGACTTTTCCAGGGTCGCTTCAACCTCCTCGATGGAAAGCGTGCTCCCCTTGATATAGCGATTGATGACAAAATTGATGCGCGACGGGCTGATGCCGATCTTCTGGATCAGATTGCAGAACCGGCTGGCGTTTCTGACGGCGGTCACCGACAGATCGGTGACGATAAAGATTTTTTCCGACGCGTGCAGCACCGTCAGGGTGCAGACGTCGAGAGACATCGACGGACAATCGACAAGCACATGATCATAGAGCTTGTTGGCCAGGGCCAGAATCTGGGAGGTCTGGTCGGCATTGACATCGGAACCTTCCTCGGGATCGTGCGGCGCCGCCAGAAAATCGATTCCCGTCCGGTGGTGCGTCACGGCCCCGCGGAACAGGGACACGTCGAGCCGATGAATGTTGCGGGAAAGATCGATCACGGTCGGCCCGGGCGGAACATCCAGCAGCACCGAGGCGTCGCCGGATTGCAGACTCATGTCGCACAGGAGCACCGACTGCCGACTTTTACCGGCCAGGGCCGCCGCCGCATTGACCGCGATGACCGTGGAGCCCAGCCCCCCCTTGCTGCCGACGAAACTGTACATGGTCCCCTGGGTCACCTGGCCGGCATTGGCCTTTTTGATCCGGACCTCTTCGATGGCATCGGTCAGCTGAACGACATTGAGGGGGTTGCTCAGATATTCGCCGGCTCCCGCCTTCATCAGGTTGACGATATGCTGCGGACGGTGGTCGGTGGAGACGACAAAAATCTCCGCATCGGCATAGAGGTCTTTCAGTTTACGCAGCCGACTGACCGTATCGATCTCTTCCGGCCGATCATCGATAATCAGAATATCCGGCCGGCCGTCCTGTTTCTCGACCTCGGAATCCAGGGTCAGATCCTGGCACATGGTCACCTGCGCATGCGGAAGCGTCCCCAGCGCCTCCAGCACCTGGCTGTCGAGGGCTTCGCGTTTGATCTCCAGTGCGATGTTAAGTATTTGTCGAGGCATCGATTTCAACTTTCATTTTTGGGCAATTTCGCAACAGCGGCTACTGAACCAGTCCGGGGATGCTGCCATAGGTGCCGAACGAACCGCCGCCGCCCCGCGACAATCCTTTATCGTTCATCTCACAGATGACAGTTGCCACGATCGATTTGTCGGGCGCGTTCAGAACTTCCGTGACGGTCACCATGGCAAACCCGGCGATCGCCATCGGCTTAACCGGGTTGAGGCAATTATCACTTTCATAGACGACAACCTTGGTGTCCCACTGGTGTCGATTCCGCGGGGTACCGTCCGGGTAGAGCAGCGGAGTCGTGTGAATCCCGTCACTGCAGGAGTAATAAGGTTCCGTGTCGCCTTCATGTTTTTCGCAGATCGGATCGGCTTCCG
>DASWJX010000229.1:0-4070 GCA_036396915.1 Geopsychrobacteraceae bacterium
CAGGCCAGTTCGTAGGTGTATTCAAACGCCTTGATCAGTCCCTGCTGTTCTAGTTCAGAGAGCGCTCCCTTGTCGATGAACCTTTGCAGTTGGGCCAAGGCTTTGCAGAAGTTGCCGAAACGCTGCTCCCAGCGAATATCTTGAAATTCACTCACTACACCCACTCCAATCAACAATTCCAAACAATATCTGATATGCGGCATGCCGTTTGAGATATTAACACCTCGACTTCCGCTCTTCCACAAGTTTCCAGGCCTCCTCGACCAGCGCGTCGGCCAGCTGATCCTGCGGCACCTTGCGCACCACCTCGCCCCTGCTGAACAGGATGCCCTGCCCCCGGCCGCCGGCGATCCCCAGGTCGGCCTCGCGGGCCTCGCCGGGGCCGTTGACCACGCAGCCCATCACGGCGATGGTCAAGGCGCGCGGCAGATCGTGCAGCCGCCGTTCGACCTCTTCGGCGATGGCGATCAGCTCCACCTCGCAGCGACCGCAGGTCGGACAGCTGATGAACACCGGACCGCGCTCGCGCAGCCCGAGGCTCTTGAGGATTTCCCAGCCGACCTTGACCTCCTCCACCGGATCGCCGGTCAGCGACACCCGCAGGGTATCGCCGATGCCGTCATGCAGCAGCGTCCCCAGCCCCACCGCGCTCTTGATGGTGCCGCTCCAGGTGGTGCCCGCCTCGGTGACGCCGATGTGCAGCGGATAGTCGACCTGCCCGGCCAGCAGCCGGTAGGCCGCGACCGTGCGGCGGATGTCGGAGGCCTTGAGGCTGACCTTGAGCTCGGCATAGTTCAGCTCTTCGAGGATGCGGATATGCCCCAGGGCGCTTTCCGCCATCGCTTCGGCGCTGGGGTGACCGTATTTTTCCAGCAGCTCCTGCTCCAGCGAACCGCCGTTGACGCCGATGCGGATCGGCACCGCCCGTTCGCGGCAGGCCCGCACCACCTCCTCCACCTTCCAGCGCGCGCCGATATTGCCGGGGTTGAGCCGCAGCCCGTCCACCCCCTGCCGCAGGGCGATCAGCGCCAGCCGGTAGTCGAAGTGGATGTCGGCCACCAGCGGGATAGCGATGCCGCGCCGGATCGCCCCGAGCGCCTCGGCGGCCTGCCGGTCCGGCACGGCAACCCGGACGATCTCGCAACCGGCCTGTTGCAGGCGCTCGATTTGCGCCAGCGTCGCCGCCACGTCGCGGGTGTCGCTGTTGCACATAGACTGGACACTGATCGGGGCGTCGCCGCCGATGGCGACAGAGCCGAGTTTGATCTGACGGGTTTTGTGACGCATAGAGTTCGATAATCCTGGCAGCTGGGAGCAAACGATGTCTGAGCTTATCCAGTCGCGATACGGGAAGTCAAGCAGCACATTTGACTTCCCCCCCGTCCGGGAGTAATCTGCGTTTTCCGATTTATGATCATCACTATTCCGTCATTGCCGACAAAAGAAGAATCCGTGAATAAACCGAAAAAGCCACAGCCGCCCCGCGACACCCTGAAACTGACCATCGACAGCCTCGACAACGAGGGGATCGGTCAGGCCCGTCATGAGGGGAAGACCGCCCTGGTGCAGGGAGCGCTGCCGGGTGAAACCGTGCTGGTCGAGGTCGAACACAGCGGCCGCACCCACATCTTCACCAGACTCCTCAAGGTGCTGCGCAATGCGCCGCAGCGCACCGCCCGCATCCCCTGCAAGAAAGAGCTGGACTGTCTCGGCTGCCCGCTGATCGGCATGAAATACCAGGCCCAGCTCGATTTCAAGCGGCAGCGGGTCGCCGCGGCCCTCTCCTCCCAGGGTCTGCCGCATGATCAGCCGCGACCGACCCTGGCTTCGGAGCAGCCGCTCAACTACCGGGCCAGTGCCAAACTGGTCTTCGGCCGCAAGCGCGAGAAGGTCACCATCGGCCTCTACAAACGGGGCAGTCACGAGGTGATCGGCTGTCCCGACTGCCCGGTCCATCATCCGCTGATCAACAAAATCATCGCCGTGGTGCGCGACGAGGTGCAGCGCCAGGGGATCTCGGTCTACAGCACCAAGCACCAAAACGGCCTGCTGCGCTACCTGCTGATCCGGGTCAGCCCGCTCAACAACAAAGCCATGGTCACTTTCGTCAGCAATTTCCGGGATCTGCAGCAGTTGCCGAAGCTGGCCAAATGGCTGACCCGCAAGATTCCGGAAGTGATCGCCGTGCATCAGAACATCAACAGTTCCACCGGCAACGTCATCTTCGGTCAGGAGAACCTGAAACTGCTCGGCGCCGCCGACCTGATCGACCGGGTCGGCGACATCCGCCTGCGGATCGCGCCCGGCGCCTTTTTCCAGGTCAACACCCTGCAGGCGACGCGCATCTACGCCCTGGTCAGGGACTGGGCGCAACTGCGGAAGAACCAGACGGCCCTCGACCTCTATTGCGGTATCGGCGGCATCGCCCTGCACCTGGCCAAGGACGCCGGGCGGGTGTTCGGCATCGAGGTGGTTGCCGAGGCGGTGCGCAATGCCGCCGAAAACGCCGAACTGAACGGCCTGCGCAACTGCCGCTTCAGCGCCGGCGACGCCGCGGAACAGCTGCGCGCCCTCGCCGATCAGCTTGCCGCGCTGGCGGTCGCGGTGGTCAATCCGCCGCGCAAAGGGTGCGACCCCGAAGTTCTGGAAATCCTGGCCGAACTCGGACCGCAGCGGCTGATCTACGTCTCCTGCGATCCGGACAGCCTGGCCCGCGATCTGGTTTTACTGACCGGAAAAGCGTACCGGATTGCAGAGATCCAGCCGGTCGACATGTTTCCCCAGACCGCGCATGTCGAGACGCTGGTGCTGCTGACCCGCACAGGAGAATCGTAAACATCTTCGTTATTCTGCCGATCGACCCAGACAACGGTTTTTTACTGGTCATTACCGGTTCCGTTTTGCTATAGTCGCCCCCGGCGAAAAGTGAAGCACTGCCAAAGGATTAAAGCGATGAACACTCTCGACTGTCGGCACCTGAAATGCCCGCATCCGGTGGTTGCCGCCCGCAAGCAACTGCTTGCCGCGCCGGGACAGCCGCTGCAGGTGCTGGTCGGGGATGACGCGGCGCGTGAAAATGTCAGCCGCATGGCGGCGAGTCTGGGCTACCGGACCAAGGAAGAGGCCACGGCGGACGGCTTTGCCCTGACCCTGAACGCCGGCGAGCAAGCTCCGCGGGCGGCGGCCGACGCAGCACCGGCCCCGGGCAAGACGGTCGTCTATATCGGCAGCGATCAGATGGGACAGGGGAATGCGGAACTCGGCCTGGTGCTGATGAAAAACTACCTGTGCACCCTGACCGAACTGAGTTCCTGGCCCGACCAGATATTTTTTGTCAACAGCGGCGTCAAACTGGTCTGCCGGGGTTCGGATGCCCTGGAAGCTCTCGACACCCTGGCCTGCAACGGCGTCGATATCGCCGCCTGCGGGCTCTGCCTCGACTACCTCGAAATCAAGCAGGACCTGCAGGTCGGCCGCATCACCAACATGCTGGAAATCGCCGAAGCCCAGCAGCAAGCCGGACGGATCATCCGGCCCTAGACAATTACATACGGAGGTAGTTAGTAGCCTGGTGGCGCTCACGGTCTTCAAAACCGATGGGGGGCGCATCCCGTCCCCGGTGGGTTCGATTCCCATCTACCTCCGCCAATCAATAAAATCAAGGGCTTAGCCAAAAACGGCTAAGCCTTTTGATTTTGCACATCCCCTTCTTGGTACACATCAACCAAAAAAATGGCCGCCCCATGTAAAACACGAAGCGGCCATTCTCTATAGTTGTCGTCCCTGAAAAATGCGGCATTCTGTCCTTAGGCCGCGTCTGACTGAAGCTTCAAGAGCAACCCAGTATTTTCGAATCCTCTCTCTGGTGTCCTCTGGGCAGCTGGAGGCAGAAATATGAGTGTTCCAAGTCGTTCCAGCTCTTTGAAAAGAAGCCAAATGAAAGCTCTCAAGAGCTTTCTGAAGTTGAACCCGCACCCGGCCAGGATGGCGTTCATCTTGTCGCCGTCAGTGCCTTTGAGATAGTTGCGATCCATCCGGTTATCCTGCTTCATGTGACCGATGATCGGCTC
>DASWJX010000230.1:0-5639 GCA_036396915.1 Geopsychrobacteraceae bacterium
GCTGCTGGTCTGGCAGGGATAAAAAGTGCGGTTCGAGGTTCGGGGTTCGGGGTTCGGGGTTCGGGGTTCGGGGTTCGGGGTTCGGGGTTCGGGGTTCGGGGTTCGGGGTTCGGGGTTCGGGGTTCGGGGTTCGGGGTTCGCAACGGGCGGACAAAACTATCAGCGGCGACAGGCACCGTCGCGCGGGGACGACCATGAAACATCTGGCAAATTTTCTTTTTGAGGTCGGCATGCTGAAACGCACGCCGCGCACCGGTTTTCAGTTTCTCGGCTCCGGCGCCGAATCGGTGGCCGAGCACAGTTTCCGCACCGCGATCATCGGCTATACCCTGGCCCAGATGGACGGTACGGTCGATATCGGCCGGGTGCTGCAGCTCTGCCTGTTTCACGACATCCCCGAAGCGCGGACCGGCGACCTCAACTACGTCAACAAAAAATATGTACAGGTCGACGAACAGCGGGCGGTAAACGATCTGGCCGCCCACCTGCCGTTCGGCGACGATTATCGCCGGACCCTCGAAGAATTCGCCGCGCGGCACAGCCGCGAAGCCGAGCTGGCCCACGATGCCGACCAGCTGGAGATGATCCTGGCCCTGAAAGAGTACAAGGACCTGGGCAACCGCTACGCCGATCAGTGGTACCCCTTTGCCGTCGCACGCCTGCAGACGCCGGTGGCCAAGGAACTGGCTACCGTCATCTGGGACACCGACTCGACCCGCTGGTGGTTCGACGGCGATGCGCAGTGGTGGATCAAGGGCAAGAAATAGTCCCCTATCCCGTTGATCAGGGGTATATTCCGGCCCTGAAACCACATCTGCTTGACCCTCGGGAAGAGAAGTGCTATCAACACGGCTGTTCAAAATTGAGAACTTATCGGAGATTAAATCATGCTCGATATCAAATACTTACGAGACAACCTGGAACATGCTGAAAAATCCCTGGCCAACCGTGGAGGCTCCCTCGATCTATCCGACTTCAACACGCTGGATGAGCAACGTCGCACACTGTTGAACGAGGCTGAAGGTCTCAAGGCCGAGAAGAATAAAGTCTCGGCACTGATCGGCAAGACCAGGGACAAGAGCCAGGTTCAAGGCGAAATCGTGCGGATGAAGGAAGTCTCGGCCCAAATCAAGGAACTGGATGAGCAGTTGCGACAGGTTGAGGAGCAACTGAACGAAATTCTGATGGGGGTGCCGAATATCCCACATGAAAAAGCTCCGGTCGGCCTGTCGGAAGACGATAATGTCGAGGTTCGCTCTTGGGGAGAAAAGCCGGAGTTCAACTTTGAGCCGCAAGCCCACTGGGACATCGGCGAAAAGCTGGGGATTCTCGATTTCGAACGGGCCAGAAAATTATCCGGGGCCCGCTTTGCGCTTTACACCGGTGCCGGAGCACGGCTGGAACGGGCACTGATCAACTTTATGCTCGATCTGCACACCGAGCAGCACGGCTATACCGAAACCCTGCCGCCGTTCCTGGTCAACCGCGACTCAATGACCGGAACCGGCCAACTGCCGAAATTTGAAAGCGATCTGTTTCACACCGAAGATGTCGACCTGTTTCTGATTCCGACCGCCGAGGTGCCGGTAACCAACATCCACCGGGATGAGATACTCAGTGAGAAGGATCTGCCGCTCTGTTATACCGCCCATACGCCCTGCTTCCGAAAAGAGGCGGGTTCTCATGGACGAGACACCCGTGGCTTGATCCGTCAGCACCAGTTCAACAAAGTGGAGCTGGTCAAGTTTGTCCGACCGGAGGATTCAGACGCCGAACTGGAGAAATTGCTGGCCAACGCCGAGAAGGTTTTACAGCTCCTGAAGTTGCCCTACCGGGTGGTTGATCTGTGCACCGGCGATATCGGTTTTTCTGCGGCACGCACCTTCGACATTGAAGTCTGGTTGCCGGGACAACAGGCCTACAGGGAAATCTCCTCCTGTTCGACCTTCACCGACTTCCAGGCCCGTCGTGCGGCAATCCGTTTCCGCCGGGATGGAGCCAAAAAATCAGAGTTGGTGCATACCCTGAACGGTTCGGGGCTGGCGATTGGACGGACCTGGCTGGCGATTCTGGAGAACTACCAACAGGAAGATGGCTCAGTCGTCATCCCGGAAGTTCTCAGGCCCTATATGGGGGGGCTGGAAAAGATCGAGAAGTAAATGGCAGCAACCGCCGGAATCGGTTTCCACTTGCATTTTACCGGAATATTCGATACAACAAACGCCGCAAGAACACGGAGGAGTGGCCGAGTGGCTTAAGGCGGCGGTCTTGAAAACCGTTGTACGCAAGTACCGTGGGTTCGAATCCTACCTCCTCCGCCATTGACCAGAGAACAAACCCGCAGTGACAAAAGCAGAATAAACGGAGAGGTGACCGAGAGGCCGATGGTGCCCGCCTGCTAAGCGAGTGTACGTTAACGCGTACCGAGGGTTCGAATCCCTCCCTCTCCGCCATTTTGCTTTTTTTCATCCAAAGGTGCGTGCATGGGCAAAACCTTTCAGTTGTTTTTGTTGGGCCTGCTGTCGCTGGGATTGGTCCTGAGCGGTTGCAGCCAGCAGGAAAAAACCGACAAGGTTGCGCCGGCAGAAACATCCCCCCCCAAGGAAGCCCTCAAGATTTTCGTACCGGCCGAGGTTAAAGATCGCTGGCACGCCGTAAAGATTGCCATTCTCGACCACACCACCGGCGCGGAAAAAACCTATACCATCGCGCTCGGCGAGACCTTTCAGGTCCCGAACTCAGCGCTCAGCCTGAGGGTCGACACCTTCCTGCCGGCCTTTATCATGAACGGCAGCCAGATGACCTCGCAGTCCAACGAAACCCGCAACCCGGCCGCCTACGTCGTCGTCACGGACAATCAGCAACCGCTCTTTGCCGGCTGGCTGTTCAGCCTTTATCCCGACGCCCACGCCTTCCACGATGCCCGCTACAACTTTAACCTGACCGGCTATGTCCCGGCGCGGTGAAAACGGAAAAAAAGGTTGACAAATACCTGCCGGATGGGCGATAAAGCACGTCTTGCGCCACTAGCTCAGCTGGATAGAGCGTCTGACTACGGATCAGAAGGCCGGGAGTTCGAATCTCTCGTGGCGCGCCAATATCGATAAAGGCTCACAGGATTTGATCCTGTGAGCCTTTTTTGTCTCTGGCGGTCGGCAAACAGCCTTGACGATAAAACGGCGCAAGGTCATTCATGGGCCGGTTCTGCAGCCGCCAGGTCCTGTCAAATATCCCTGCCCGATCCAGGCTCCCCCTGAAAGGTCAGTCCATCTTCCGCCGCGATCCTTTGCGCGGGCTTACCAGGCATAGCCCAGCTGCATCTTTCCGAAACAATAACGGTAGGCATCCTGCGTGTCCCTGGCCGAGGTACAGCCGAGCCGCGACACCAGCTGGACATGCTCGTTGAACCAGCCGTGCAGGAAGAGCTCTCCATGGTAGCCGGTCTTGTTCGTCGCGGCATCGTTGAAAGGTTCGATACGTTGCACGCCGGGGCCGGCAAGCAGCTTGATCACCCAGTTGTCATCGGCGAAGGGTGTTGCATAGCTGAACAGCAGAAATCCTTCCCCAAGCGTCCGGGGTGAAAAATAATCGGGGCTGTCCTGGTCGGCGCGCAGGTAACGCGCCTTCACTTGCAGGGAAAAACCGGGCAGCTGCGCCGGCGAGAAAATGATCCGGCCGATGCCGCCCCGTTTGCGATTGTCATCGCTGAAATGCTGGGCGATATAGGCCCCGACAAGCGTCAGCCGGTCGTTGATCCGGTAATCGGCCGAGGCGACATAGCTGTCGAGGCGGATATGCCTGCGCAGGGCACTGACCGAATCGACCGGATCACGCTCGGCGGAGAATTCAAGGTACCAGTCGTCATGCGGTCGACCGCTGAAAAAGGCGGCGGGCAGGATCGGCGACCAGTCGTCCCCTTCAAGGAATTCGCAACGCAACTGCATGCGCCAGTCCCTGCCCGGAGCACTGTACAGCTGCAGCCGTCCGGCATTGAAGCTTTCCCGTTCTCCCGGCTCGGCGTAACTGCGCCGGCCGGCGGCGAATTCAATTTCCGTCTTGCCGCGATCCCCGAAGGCGTGCCGGTATCCGGTCAAAACCCCGAGCGAGCTTGCCTCGTCACTGTCGCGCGAGCCGCTGACCTCGGTAAAGACGCGCTCGGCGTAGCACGGCGTACCGAGGCAGAACAGGAGGAGGACCATGAGGACGCGGCTCATTTGGTCCCCCAGTTTTTCTTGAAGCGCAACAGTTCCGACAGGTAACCGGCGAGGCTGGCTGGCGACATGAGGATCTGGTAGGTGAACATATAGAGCAACATGCCGAGAAAATTATGACGCACCTTGAGGCCGTGGCGGCGAAAGATACTGCGCTGGTGAACATACATGACGGCATTGATGAAGATCATCAGCGGCAGCAGAAACAGGGTCATGATCCCGACCAGCGCGTAGACCTTGAAGAACAGCGCGGCAATCAGTCCGGGCAGGAAAAACAGGAGAAAGGCGGCATCGAGATAGGGAAACAGCAGGTTGAAGAAAACGAACGGCGAATAGGGCCGCAGTTTCATGATAATCCCGGGATGGTGCAGGAAGGCCTCGATCAAACCGCGTGACCAGCGCTGGCGCTGCCGGAAAAACTGGCCGTAGGTCTCCGGCACGTTGGTAAAAACAAAAGCGTTTTCAGCGTAATTGACGCGATAATCCTTCTGGTGCAGCGCCCAGGTCAGGACAATGTCCTCTCCCACGGTGTTCTCCCAGCCACCGACCGATTCAACGGCGCTGCGCCAATAGGCGGAAAACGCGCCCTGGGCGACCAGGGTCCCCTGGTAGAGCGACTGGATGCGCTTGACGACGGCGATGCCGAGGAAATAGTCCCACTCCTGCAGTCGGGTCATCAAGCTATTGCGTGAGTTTTTGACCAGCACGGTACCGGCGACGGCGGCGGTGTTCGGCGGACCGTCGATCAGGTTGGTAACGAGGCGGGCCAAACTGTCACGGTACATGCTGGTGTCGGCGTCAACGGTCACCAGGATGTCATGGCTGGCCTCGGCCAGCCCCAGGTTGAGGGCTGCGGCCTTCCCCTGGTTGGGCTGCTGATCGAGGCTGCGGATCACGATGTGGGGATAGCCGGCCAAACGCTCCCTGGCGCGCCTGATCTCGCCTTGCGTGTCGTCCCGGGAGCCGTCGTTGATGACCACGATTTCGACCAGCCCGGGATACTGTTGCCTGGCGACCGAATGCAGGGTTTCGAAGATGCAGTCCTGTTCGTTGTAGGCGGCAATCAAAACCGTGACCGGCGGCAGGGTTTTGTGAATGCGGTAGACCGGCCGGCGGTCGAGGAGCAGGCCCGAGATCAGATAGGCATTGGCCCATCCCGGCACCAGGGCGACGCCAAAGACCATCATCAGCGCCAGGGGCAGGCCGAAGGTCTCCGCCAGATCCCTGATCCAGGGCAGCGCCAGCAGTGTGCAGCCGAGCAGCCACAAACTGGACAAAAACATGGCGATCGCCATCTTGACCCGCATCGACAGGTAAAAGCGCCGGTATGGTCGCCCGTTCAGAGAAGTCCGCTGCGCTTGCTGGGCATCCTGCTTCATAAGCGACTCACCATCTGGAAAGTGTGAAAGGCAATGTAATCAATGCCGA
>DASWJX010000231.1:0-21177 GCA_036396915.1 Geopsychrobacteraceae bacterium
AGCTCGGTGCCGTTGACGATGATCTGTCCGCGCTGGTGCTCCTCAAGCCGGTTGATGCAGCGGATCAGGGTCGATTTTCCTGAACCGGAGGGGCCGCAGATGACAATCCGTTCCTTCAGCTTCACCTGCAGATTGATGTCACTGAGCACGTGGAACTCCCCGTACCACTTGTGCATGCTGTTGACTTCGATGATCGGCGCGGCAGCAGGGACGGATGCTGACCGGTTTTCGGTCTCTTTCATAGCCTTCTCGCAAGTTGCGGCCTGCTGAACGGTCAGCGGCCGGTGTGCAGTGTTCTTTCCAGTTTTCGACTGTAGCTCGACATCGCATAGCAGCAGACAAAATAGAGGACCGCCAGGAAGATGTAGGCCTCGGTGGAATAGCCGGTCCACTTGGGGTTCGACAGGGTCACCTTGGTGGTCTTCAGGACATCGTAGAGGGCAATGATGACCACCAGCGAGGTGTCTTTGAAGGCGGACAGCAGAATGCCCACCGATGGCGGGATGACGATCTTCAGCGCCTGCGGCAGGATAACCAGTCGCATCGTCTGGTTGTAATTGAGTCCCAGCGAGTCGGCGGCTTCGAACTGGCCGCGCGGCATCGCCTGCAGGCCGCCGCGCACCACCTCGGCGATGTAGGCCGCGGTGAACATGATAATGGCAACCTGGGCGCGCAGCACCTTGTCGATGGTGATCCCCTCGGGAAGAAACAGCGGGAACAGGATCGAGGACATGAACAGCAGGCTGATCAGCGGCACCCCGCGAATCATCTCGATGTAAATCACGCAGAGGGTCTTGATCGCCGGCATGTTTGAGCGCCGGCCCAGCGCCAGCAGCACGCCGAGCGGATAGGCGGCAACCATGCCGAACAAGGCGAGCATGAAGGTCAGCGGCAGTCCGCTCCACCGGGCGGTCTCGACCACCGGCATGCCGAAAATCCCGCCGTACATCAGGGTCGCCATGACCAGCAGGCCGACCAGCCAGATCCCGCCGAGGGACTTTTTCCAGTGTCTGCTGTCCTTGGAGTAGAACACCAGCCCGAGCAGAAGCCCGATGGCAAGACCCGGTCGCCACTGCTCGCCGTCGGGAAAGAAGCCGAACAGGATAAAGCTGATATTTCGGGGGATGATCGACCAGCAGGCGCCGTCGATATCACGGCAGGCCTCGGCCGGGCTGTTCCAGACGCTGTCGATAAACGCCCAGCTGAAGAACGGCGGCACCAGCTGCCAGAGCAGCAGCAATATCACCACGGTCAGCAGCGCGTTATACCAGGTGTTGAACAGGTTGCCGTGCAGCCAGCCGAGCACGCCGACCTCGGTGAGCGGCGGCTTGAGATATTCGCGGGACGAAGCCCTGCTCGGGTCGCTCATCACATTACCTCTCCACCAGGGCCATTCTTTTGTTGTACCAGTTCATAAACACCGAGGTCGACAGGCTGAAAAACAGGTATACGACCATGATCAGCGCCACCCCTTCGATCGCCTGTCCGGTCTGGTTGATGGTGGTGTTGGTCACGGCCACGAAATCGGCATAACCGATGGCGATCGCCAGCGAGCTGTTCTTGGTCAGGTTGAGCATCTGGCTGGTCAGCGGCGGAATGATCACGCGCAACGCCTGGGGGAAAATCACCAGATGCAGCACCTGGCCGGGGCGCAAGCCGACCGCCATGGCCGCTTCAACCTGGCCGCGGCCGACCGACTGGATGCCGGCGCGGACAATTTCGGCGACGAAGGCGGCGGTATAAAACACCAGGCCGAGCAGCAGGGCGCTGAATTCCGGGCTGACCGTCACTCCGCCCCTGAAGTTGAAGCCGCGCAGTTCCGGAAGATCCATCGCGGTCGGTGCTCCGGCCAGCAGCCAGGTCAGCAGCGGCAGCAGGATACAAAGGAGCATGCTGACCCGGATCGCCGGAAAGATTTGGCCGGTTCGCGCCTGTCGGCGGCTGCTCCAGCGATGCAGGCCCCAGCCGATGGTCAACGCCGCAAGCAGCGCCCAGCCCATGGCCGCGTGAGCCGGATGCGCCGCCGGCACCGCGAAAATCAGCCCGCGATTGCAGAGAAACACGCCGTCGAAGGGATTGAGCGCCTGGCGCGGCGCGGGAAAGGATTCGTAGAAGATGGCGTACCAGAAGAAGAGTTGCAGCAGCACCGGGATATTCTGCATCAGCTCTATGTAGGCGGCGGCCAGTTTCGCCATCAGCCAGTTGCTGGAGAGCCGGGCAATGCCGACCAGCGTGCCGATGATGATGGTAAAGACAATGCCGATGAACGACACCTTGATAGTGTTGAGTGCGCCGACCAGCAGGGCGGCGGCATAGCTGTCCGCCGCCGAATAGTCGATGACCGACTCGCCGATCTCGAAGCCGGCTTCCTTGTCGAGGAAGCCGAAGCCGGTGGCAATCGACTGCCGCTCAAGATTGGCCTGGGTATTGGCAAACAGGTAATAGCTGACCAGGGCCACCAGCAGCAGCGCCGCAATCTGAAAAACAACGGCCCGCTTATCGGGGTCGTGCCGGAACGGCACGGCGCCCGGCAGACGGTTTGCGTCCGTCGTGGTGCTGGAAGGGTCTCTTTTCAAGCCTCGTCCTGTGGTTTCTGCGATCCGGTCGGGCCGGGAGGAGAGCGAGCGATCAGCATGGACAGGTCGGGGAGGCGGCGCCAGGCGCCGCCGCCCCGGCCGGATTGCAAAAGCCTATTTGAACGGCGGGGCGTACATCAGGCCGCCGTCGCTCCACAGGGCGTTCAGTCCGCGGGCCAGCCCGAGGGTGGTGTTGACGCCGACGTTGCGCTCGAAAACCTCGCCGTAGTTGCCGACCTGCTTGACGATGTTGTAGGCCCACTTTTCGTCGAGACCGAGGGCTGCGCCGTTGCCCTCGATCACGCCGAGGAAACGCTGCACCATCGGATCCTTGCTCTTGAGCATCTCGTCGATGTTGTGAGAGGTAATCCCCATCTCTTCGGCACCGATCATCGCCAGCACCGAGAAGTCGACGATGTCGCGCCACTGGTCGTCGCCATGCCGCACGGCCGGCGCCAGGGGTTCCTTGGAGATGATGTCCGGCAGCAGGGCATAATCTTTCGGATTGGGGGCGATCGCCCGGGTTCCGGCCAGCTGCGAAGCGTCCGAGGTCAGCACGTCGCAGCGCCCGGCGAAGAAGGTCTTGGCCAGTTCCGACGTGGACTCGATCACCACCGGTTTCCAGTCCATATTGTTGGAACGGAAAAAGTCGGCGGCGTTCTGTTCGGTAGTGGTTCCCGGCAAAACGCAGACGGTCGCGCCGCTGAGCTCCCTGGCGCTCGTCACGCCGAGTTTTTTCGGCACCAGGAAGCCTTGCCCGTCATAGTAGTTGACGGTGACGAAGTTGAGGCCGAGCTGGGTCTCGCGGCTCAGGGTGCGGGTGGCGTTGCGGGTCAGCAGATCGATCTCGCCCGACTGCAGGGCGGTGAAACGCTGCTGAGCGGTCAGCGGCGTGAACTTGACCTTCCCGGCATCGCCGAAGACTGCCGCGGCGACGGCCCGGGCGGTATCGACATCCAGCCCTTTCCAGACCCCTTTTTCGTCCGGCATGCCGAAGCCGAAGACTCCGCCGTTCACCCCCGCCTGGATGAAGCCTTTTTTCTTCACCGCATCCAGATCCTTGCCGGCAAAGGCGACACCCGCGGCCAAAAACGAAAGGATCGCCGCCAATACGGTCAGTCTGCTCAGTCTCATCTGTGTACCTCCTTGAAAGGGTCGGATTGTCGAACCGGAATCGGCAAGGAATCAGCAACAGTAGAACGATGTGTCAAATGATACGTTGCACTTCCTGTACTGTCAATCGATCGCCCCCCGCTTTCGCAGTGATTGCCGGGCTCTGCCCGCAGCGTCGCAGCGCGATGTGTCGGCGACCGCCGGCACCACGAAAAAGGCCCGCGGCAATTGCCGCGGGCCTTTTATAGCGAAGTTTTGCAAACGGGAATCAGCGCAGGTTGTAGAAAACCTCCTTGCCGCTGAAAACCGCCGTTTCGTCCAGTTCATCCTCGATGCGCAGCAGTTGATTGTACTTGCAGACGCGATCGGTCCGGCACAGCGAGCCGGTCTTGATCTGACCGGCATTGGTCGCCACGGCCAGGTCGGCGATGGTGGTGTCCTCGGTCTCGCCGCTGCGGTGGGAGATCACGGCGGTATAGCCGGCGCGTTTGGCCATCTCAATCGCTTCCAGGGTTTCGGTCAGGGTGCCGATCTGGTTGACCTTGATCAGGATCGAGTTGGCGATCCCTTTTTCAATCCCCTCTTTGAGGATCTTGGTATTGGTGACGAACAGATCGTCGCCGACAATCTGGATCTTGTCGCCCAGTTTTTCGGTCAGCAGTTTCCAGCCGTCCCAGTCGTTTTCGGCCAGGCCGTCCTCGATGGAGACGATCGGATAGCGGGCGACCAGGTCTTCGTAAAAGGCCACGGTCTCTGCAGCGGTCTTGATCGGCTGCTCTTCGTTGGCGAAGTGGTAGTTACCGTCCTTGTAGATTTCCGATGCCGCGACATCCAGCGCCAGCAGGATGTCTTCGCCGGGCTGGTAGCCCGCGGCGCTGATCGCTGCCATGATCACCTGCAGGGCCTCTTCATTGCTCTTCAGGTCGGGGGCAAAGCCGCCCTCGTCGCCGACCGCCGTGTTGTAGCCCTTGTCCTTGAGGACTTTCTTCAGGGCATGAAAAATCTCGGCACCCATGCGCAGCGCTTCCTTGAAGGATTTGGCGCCGGCGGGCATGATCATGAATTCCTGGATATCGACATTGTTGTCGGCATGCTCGCCGCCGTTGATGATGTTCATCATCGGCAGGGGCAGCTCTTTGGCATTGGCGCCGCCCAGATACTGGTAGAGGGGCAGGCCTGCATCTTCGGCCGCCGCCTTGGCGCAGGCCATGGAGACGCCGAGCAGGGCGTTGGCCCCGAGCTTGCTCTTGAAGTCGGTGCCGTCCAGCTGCAGCAGCTTGCGGTCGATGCCGATCTGGTCGCTGGCTTCCCAGCCGATCAGGTCGGCGGCGATCACCTCGTTGACGTGGCCGACCGCCTTGAGGACACCCTTGCCGAGATAGCGCGTCATGTCGCCATCGCGCAGCTCCAGCGCCTCGCGCTCTCCGGTCGATGCCCCGCTCGGCACCGCCGCGCGTCCGATGACACCGCTCTCCAGCGCCACCTCGACTTCAACAGTGGGGTTGCCTCGTGAGTCAAGAATTTCGCGGGCGTAGATGTCAATAATTTCACTCATGTTATTCCCCTTGATACAAAAAAGTTAACAGGGTATCGTCCTGACAGTAAACCTGCCGGAACCGAGTCGACAAATGCAGTCGCCATTTATATCACAAGGCGGGTCCATGTGAAGTCTAAAATGCTTTTCCTTGCCGATAAATAACCCGCATGACCAAAGAATTATCCATTATCGTTCCCGTGTTCAATGAAGAGGAGCAACTGCCCTGTCTGCTGACCGACCTGATCCGTCAACAGCAGGTCGATTTCGAGCTGCTGATCTGCGATGGCGGATCGGGAGACGACGGTCTGCCCCGGCTGGAGCGGATGCGTGAACATCTTCCCTATCCGCTCCGGGTCATCGAGGCGGCCAGGGGGCGCGGCTTTCAGCTCAATGCGGGGGCGGATGCGGCGCGGGGGGAATGGTTGCTGTTTCTGCATGTCGACAGCCGGTTTGACGACCCGCTGGCCCTGCGCAAGGGGCTCGATACCCTCGTGCCGGAAGGGCAGGGGCTGGTGGCCGGGCATTTCAGCCTGCGCTTTCGCCGCAGCAGCGCGGAACCGGCCTTCGGCTATTATTATCACGAGTGGAAGGCCCGGCTGGACCGCCCCGAATGTCTCCACGGCGATCAGGGGATGCTGATGCGGCGGAGCACCTTCCGCGGCGTCGGCCTGTTCCGCACGGATCTGCCGGTGATGGAGGATACCGATTTCGCCGAGCGGCTGCGGCGGCAGGGGCGCTGGCTGCTGTTGGCGCCGCAACTATCCACCTCGGCCCGCCGTTTCGAGCGGGAAGGGCTCAAGCAGCGGCAACTGATCAGCGCCCTGCTCATGAATTTCAGGAGCATCGGCTGGACCGGTTTTTTCAGCTCGGTCAAGGATGTCTACCGCTGCCAGGCCGACACCGGCCGTTTGGCGGTTCTGCCGTTTTTCCGGCAGATAAAAGCGCTGCTGGACCGTCAAGCAGCTCGGGAGCGCCGAACGATCTGGTTCCGCAGCGGCTGTTATGTGCGCGGCCACGCCTGGCAACTGGCCTTTGCCCTCGATGCCTGGCGTGCCTTTCGCGCCGGCAAACCGCCCGGCCGGGGGAACCTGATGTGCCTGCGCCTGTTTGAGCCGCTGTTCAATCTGTTCACCGATAACCCGTTAGGACGACTGGCGGCGACGCTGCTGCTGAAAGTCTGGTTTCGCTGGACGTATTTTCTGCTGTGGCGAAAAGAGCGAAAGCTCCCCGCTGCGCAGGGAGCGCACGGCTGATCGACCAACCCTGGCCGGGCCAGACGGTCGCTCCGCAATGTCCGGTGCTGCCGTTCCTCCCCGTGTCGACCCCTTTAAGTTCTTGCCGGTTGCCCCGCCCCGGTCATTTATGTTAAAGAATCCGCTTGTATTTCATCATTCCAACAATCGACGAGACAATCGAAGGAGCCCGCGAGTGACTGTTGAACATAACGACTTCAAAGTAAGGGACCTGTCCCTGGCCGAATGGGGACGCAAGGAGATCGAACTGGCGCAGGTGGAGATGCCCGGCTTGATGGCGCTGCGCGAGGAGTATCGGGGCCGGCTTCCCCTGCGGGGCGCCCGCATTACCGGGTCGTTGCACATGACCATCCAGACGGCGGTGTTGATGGAAACCCTGATCGATCTGGGCGCCCGGGTCCGCTGGTGTTCCTGTAATATTTTTTCCACCCAGGATCATGCCGCCGCCGCGGTCGCCGTCGGCCCGCAAGGCACGCCGGAAGCTCCGCTGGGCGTGCCGGTATTCGCCTGGAAGGGTGAGACCCTGGAAGAGTACTGGTGGTGCACCGAGCAGGCCCTGAGCTGGCCGGACGGCGAGTATCCGAACATGATTCTGGATGACGGCGGCGATGCGACCATGATGGTGCTGAAGGCCAACGAATGGGAACAGAGCGGCGTTCCGGACCTTGCCGAGGACGCTCCGGAAGACTGGTGCGCACTGGTCACGCTGCTGAAAGCCTCCCTGGCGGAACATCCGCGGAAGTGGAGCGCCACGGCCGCTTCGATCAAGGGGGTGACCGAGGAGACCACCACCGGTGTGCATCGTCTTTATCAGCTGGCCGCCGCCGGGCAGCTGCTCTTCCCGGCGATGAACGTCAACGATGCGGTGACCAAGTCGAAATTCGACAACGTCTACGGCTGTCGCCACTCCCTGGTTGACGGGATCATGCGCGCCACCGACGTCATGCTTTCGGGCAAGGTGGCCGTGGTCTGCGGCTACGGCGATGTCGGCAAGGGCTGCTGTCAGTCGCTGCGCGGGCAGGGCGCGCGGGTCATCGTCACCGAAATCGACCCGATCTGCGCGTTGCAGGCCTTGATGGAGGGTTACGAGGTCAAGCGGGTGGAGGATGTTCTGGAGACCGCCGACCTGTTCGTCACCACCACCGGCAACAAGGACGTTATCACCCTGGAGCATATGCGGCGGATGAAGAACAACGCCATCGTCGGCAACATCGGTCATTTTGACAACGAGATCGAAATGGCGGCGCTGGAAAAAGCCGGCGATGTGCGGCGTGAGAACATCAAACCGCAGGTCGATCGCTGGGTGTTCGCGGACGGGCACGGAGTGCTTGTGCTGGCGGAGGGACGGCTGCTCAATCTCGGCTGCGCCACCGGCCATCCGAGTTTTGTCATGTCCAATTCGTTCACCAATCAGGTCATGGCGCAGATCGAACTGTTCTGCAACGGCGCAAACTACAACAATCAGGTCTATGTGCTGCCGAAACAGCTGGATGAAAAGGTCGCGCGCCTCCATCTGGACAAGCTGGGGGCCAGACTGACCGTACTGACCCCCGAGCAGTCGGAGTATCTGGGGATACCGAGCGACGGGCCGTACAAGTCGGACAGCTATCGTTATTGATCCGGCGGCAACCTGCCGGCAATCCTTCGCGCGGCCTGTTTGTCGCGGGGGGGGGCACGTGAAATAAAGATTAACCCAAGGGCCTCCGTAGATCGGGGGCCCTTGGTCGTGGTGCTTCCGTTGCGCGTGCCGTATCCGCTGCAAAAAAGAGCGCTTTACGCGGGATCGGCAGGAATTGTTTAATCCCGGATGTTGAGCAGCAACCAGATGCCGACCAGCAGGAATATCACATTGACGGCCCAGGCGGCGACGACGGGAGCCAGCGCGCCGGAGTAGCCGAAGGCCAGCACCAGCGATTGCAGGATAAAGTAGATCACTCCGATGCCGAGGCTGAGCCCGATACCGACGGCGATACTGCTGCCGCGTCCTCTCTGCAGGGCAAAGGGGACACCCAGAAATGCCATGATCAGACAGGTGAAGGGCGCGGCGAGGCGGCCGTGCATGTCGACCAGGTGCCGGGTGGCGTCGAACCCTTCGGCCTGGAGTTTCCGCACCAGCCGGGAGAGCTGTTTGAAGGTCATTTCGTTGTTTTTGGAACCCCCTGAGCTGAAATCCTCGGGAGACCTCCCCAGTTCCAGCACCTGGTCGTTTTTGACGTCACTCTGCAGCAGGTCGCCGTCGACCGGGTCAAAGTTCATGATTGTGACGGTTGCGGCCCGCCAGCCTCCCTGCCGGTAGCGGGCCGTCGCCGCGGTCAGGCGCCGCTCAAGCCTCGCCTTGCCGTCCAGTTGGTAAATCGTGACCCCCTGCAACGTGCTGCCTTGCGGTTCCGCCTGGACAATATGAATAATGCGTCCCTGGTCGCGGTACCAGATTTTCCCCTGGGCCAACGCCTGCCGGGACTTGCCCTGAAGCTCCACCTCAAGCAGCTGGTTCAGGTTCCGGGCGTTAATCGGCACCAGTTCTTCATTGACGATGAGCTGCAAACCCGAAACCAGCAGCGCGAGAACCATCAGCGCCCGGATGATCCTCCAGAGGCTGAGACCGCAGGCGCGCATGGCCGTAATCTCGTTGGTGCGGCCCAGGCTGCCGAGCGTCAGAACCATGGTCATCAGGACGGCGAGCGGCAGGACCTGAGAAATGATGATCGGAATGCTGTTGAGAAGAAAACTCAGGTACTGGTTTGCGCTTGCCCGATGATCGAGGAACGTGCCGATTTTTTCGAAAAAATCGATCAGCAGGTAGATGCCGGTGAAGGAGGCCAGCGTCAACAGCAGGATGTGCAGAAAGGTGCTCAGCAGGTAACGGTTGATCAGTTTCACGGGCGCTCCCCTGTTTGCCACAGACTGCGCAGTTTGCCGGGAAGGCGGTTGATCCTGGAGAAAATTTCAAGCGGACGTTCTATGGCCGTGCGGTGGAGAAAGAAGCAGCCGCCCAGCAGAAAAACTATATTTGGAAACCACAGGGCCCCGGCGGTCGGCAGGTAGCCTTTGGCGGCAAGGGTCCTGGAGAGACTGAGCATGATGAAATAGGCCAGGGAGATGGCCAGCGCCAGGGCGAAGCCGGACCCCTTCCCCGAGCGGTTCGATTGCAGGCCGAGGGGGACGCCGACCAGGGCGAACACCAGCGGGGCGAACGATGTCACGATCCTTTTATACTGTTCCCCCTCCAGGCGATAACGCTGCTCCGGGTCTTCGGCTTCGCTGACCGCGGTTTTCAGTTCGGAGCTGGAGAGCTCTCCCTTGGACTTGTCCCGGTCCTGGCCCTGCTGCAGGTGCTGGCCCATATCGAGATTGATGTCGTACGTGGAAAAGGCGATGGTCTGATAGGTCGGTTCCTGTTGCTTGTTGACCGGCGGCTGGCGGTGGATGTTGCCTTGTTCGAGGCGCAGGGTCAGGGTGTAGTTCTCGGGGTCCGAGATGAAGCGGCCCTGTTCGGCAAAAATGGTCGCCGGAACATTCCCTTCCCGTTCATCCGAGATGAAAACGCCATGCATCAGACCTTTGCGGTCATCCATTCCGGCGGTATAAAGAACAATGCCGTCGAACTCGTCGGTGAAGATACCTGCCTGAATGCCGATGTTGATCCGGTTGGAGGCGATATCGAATATCTTGCTGCGGAAGGCGGTTTTGCTCCGGGGGATGGTGACGGTGTTCAGGTACAGGTTACCCAGGGTGGACAGGATCGCCAGCAGCAGAACCGGTTTGATCAGCGTGTAGAGACTGATCCCCGAGGCCTTCAAGGCGACAAACTCACTGTCCGCGGAAAGGCGGCCGAAAGCCAGCAGGATGCCCAGCAGAAAGGAAAGGGGTACGGTTACGCTGAAAAAGCTCGGCAGCAGGTAGGTGAAGAGCTGCAGAATATCGGGCAGGGGGACGCCCTTGTTGATGACAAGTTCCGTCAGTCGCGGAATGCGCCCCATCAGCAGCAGGAAGGTGAAGATCAGCAGGCTGAGCAGCGTCGGGACCAGAACTTCACGGGTAACATAGAGATTGATTCGCATCTTCGACATAACTTCGCATGGTAGTCTACTGCCCGCGATCTGTAAATATAGGAAACGGCACAAAAGGGAGCAAATCGCCGGAAAACAGGGTAGTCCGTGCAGCTGCATGCGGGGCCATTTTTCGCTTGCCTGAGTATGGGGTGCATGGTATAGACACGCAGTTAATCATCTCACACGCGCCCCGATCCAGGCAGGACGGTGCTTCGCCATGCGAAGACCTGCTGGAAGCGACGGGTGCGGCGGCCGCTAACCAAACGGAACAGGAGTAAAAAAATGGCCCAGATTTCAATGAAGCAACTGCTCGAAGCAGGGGTGCACTTCGGTCACCAGACCAAGCGCTGGAACCCCAAAATGAAGCCGTACATCTTCGGCGCCCGCAACGGTATCTACATCGTCGATCTGCAGAAGACGGTGCGTTACTTCAAGACCGCCTATGAATTTATCGAGGCGACGGTTGCCGCCGGAGAGAAAGTGCTGTTTGTCGGCACCAAGAAACAGGCTCAGGACGCCGTCCGTGAGGAGGCTCTGCGCGCCGATCAGTATTTTGTCAATAATCGCTGGCTGGGCGGCATGCTGACCAATTTCGCCACCATCAAGGCGAGCATCGATCGTCTCAAGAAGATCGAAGCGATGGCAACCGACGGCACCCTCGAACTGATGACCAAGAAAGAGGGGCTCCAGCTTGAGCGGGAGCGGATCAAGCTGGAAAAAAACCTGGGCGGTATCAAGAATATGACCAAGCAGCCCGGCGCCATCTTCATCATCGATCCGAAAAAAGAAGCCATTGCTGTCAAGGAAGCCCGCCGTCTGGGCATCCCCGTGGTTGCAGTGGTCGACACCAACTGCGATCCGGATGGCATCGACTACATCATTCCCGGCAACGATGACGCCATCCGCGCCATCCGCCTGTTTGCTTCCAAGATGGCCGACGCCTGCACGGACGGCAACCAGAAGCGCAAGGCGACCAGGCAGTCCGCGGCCGAAGGCAAGGACGAGCCCGCGGCGGTTGCCGAAACTGCTGCGCCCAAGCCCGCCGCCGAACCGGCCGCGGTAAAAGCGGAAGCTGCCCCGGAAGCTTGATAAACGCTTCCGCCGCACCGCTGAAATTTTTATAGTATGGCCGACGGCCGGGCTTCGGTCCGGCCGTTAGTTTGACAACCGAACGAAAAGAGAACGGCCCCGCAAGGGTCTGTTGACATGACGAAGGAGAATATCGTGAGTATTACAGCATCTATGGTAGCGGAACTGCGCAAAAAAACCGGCGCGGGCATGATGGATTGTAAAAAAGCCCTGACCGAAACCGGCGGCGATATCGAGGAGGCGGTCGATTTTCTGCGTAAGAAAGGGTTGTCCGCCGCAGCCAAGAAATCCGGCCGCGTGGCTGCCGAAGGCGCCGTCGTCGCCTGTGCGGAAGGCGCTGTCGGTGCAATGGTTGAAGTCAATGCCGAAACCGACTTTGTCGCCAAAAACGAGGCGTTCACTTCGTTTGCTTCCGGCGTGGCCAATGTGGTTCTGGCCAACCCCGTCGCTGATGTCGAAACACTCAAGGCCCTGCCTTTTCCCGGCACCGAGCGGACCGTCGCCGAGGAGTTGACCCATCAGATTGCCACCATCGGCGAAAACATGGACCTCCGCCGTCTGGAGCGTTTCGACGCCGGACAGGGTGTCGTTGCTTCTTATGTGCACGGCGCCGGCAAAATAGGTGTTCTCGTCGAGTTGAAGACAGCACAGGTCGATGAGCGGGTGGTCGCTCTGGGCAGGCAGATTGCCATGCATGTCGCGGCTGCCGGCCCCCAGTATCTCCGCCGCGAAGAGGTTCCCGAAGCGGTGGTTGAAAAAGAGAAGGAGATCATGCGGGTCAAGGCGCTGGAGAGCGGCAAACCCGAGAATATTGTCGACAAGATCATCCTCGGTCAGATCAACAAATTTTTCGGAGAAGTCTGTCTGCTCGAGCAGGCCTATGTCATCGATCCCGACCTGAAGGTCGGCAAGATTGTCGAGACGCTGGCCAAGGAACTGGGAACCGAAATCGTTCTGTCCCGCTTCAGCCGCTATCAGCTCGGTGAAGGTATCGAGAAAAAAGAAGACGACTTTGCGGCTGAAGTTGCTGCAATGAGCAAGTAACCATCACCTCCGATAGGAGTCGGCGTGGCTGATATCAGATATCGACGTATTCTGCTTAAACTGAGCGGCGAGGCACTGGCCGGTGATCAGGGCTACGGGATCGCCCCCGATGTTATCAATGGCATTGCCGCCGAAATCAAGGAAGTTGTCGGCCTCGGGGTGGAGGTCGCCCTGGTGATCGGTGGTGGAAATATTTTCCGGGGTCTGGCTGCTTCCTCCAAGGGGATGGACCGGGCCAGCGCCGATTATATGGGGATGCTGGCGACGGTCATGAACAGCCTGGCGATGCAGGATGCCCTGGAGAAGCTGGATGTCGACACTAGGGTGCAATCCGCCATCGACATGCAGCAGGTTGCCGAGCCGTACATCCGGCGCCGCGCGGTTCGCCACCTGGAAAAGGGGCGCGTTGTGATCTTCAGCGCCGGAACCGGCAACCCTTATTTCACCACTGATACGGCGGCCAGTCTGCGCGCCATGGAAATCGGCGCGGAGGTTATCCTCAAGGCGACCAAGGTTGACGGTATCTACACGGCCGACCCGGCAAAGGATGCCGGCGCGACCAAGCTGGATTCCCTGACCTATCTTGAGGTCCTGCAGAAAGGGCTGGAGGTGATGGACGCCACGGCAACCTCGCTCTGTATGGATAATAATCTGCCGATGATTATTTTTGACTTGACCCGGACCGGAAATATAAAGAAAGTTGTCGAGGGTGCGCAGATCGGCACCATCGTCAAGAAAGGGGATGAGCATGTTGGATGATGTCCTGCGCGAAGCTCGCGCCGGTATGGATAAGGCGATCAAGGCGTTAAGGCGTGATATGGCCAAGGTTCGTACCGGACGGGCATCGGTCTCTCTGCTCGATGATGTCCGGGTCGATTACTACGGGACGCCGACCCCGCTCAGCCAGGTGGCAACCCTGTCGGTTCCCGAACCGCGCATGATCACGGTTCAGCCCTGGGAAAAAAACCTGATTCCCGATATCGAAAAAGCGATTTACAAGGCGGATCTGGGTTTGAACCCGTCCTCCGACGGCCTGCTGATACGCTTGCCGATTCCGGCCTTGACGGAAGAACGTCGTAAGGAGATGGCCAAGCTGGTTCGGCGGATGGGGGAAGAGGCCAAGGTGTCGATCCGCACTGCGCGCCGGGATGCCAACGAAGCCTTGAAAATGCTGGAAAAAGAAAAAGAAATTACCGCGGATGAGCAGAAGTCCGCTGAGAAGGACGTCCAGAAGCTGACGGACGAATTTGTCCAGACTGTTGATGAGGTCGTCAAGACCAAGGAGCAGGAGCTCATGGAGATTTAACTCCGGCAATCCTGTCAAAACCAAACAACAAGGAGAAAAAAATGGCTCTCAAGATTACCGAAGAATGCATCGGCTGTGGTACCTGTGTTGATACTTGCCCCCTGGGTGCTATCGTGGAGTCCGGTGACATCTACAGCATTACTGATGAGTGCACCGAATGCCGCGCCTGTGTCGACAGCTGCCCGGTTGATGCAATCGTCGACTGATAGCAACACTTGTCCTTGAAAAAGAAAGGGGCACCCTGGCGGTGCCCCTTTCTTTTTTGCTCTGTTCCCCGCTTGCTGAAGCCTGGTCAAAATGTTATTTTACTTTTTTTCCTGTATCAGCTGCCGAACCACGGATCATTCTGTATGATGACATCGGATCAGAAACTGTCGCTTCAGCTCAGACATCTTGCCATCATCATGGACGGCAACGGACGCTGGGCGCAGCAGAGAGGTCTGCCGCGACTGGCGGGGCACCAGCAGGGCGCCGAGGCCGTCATCCGGACTGTCGATGAATGCTCGCGCCTCGGCATCCGCTTCCTGACCCTGTTTGCCTTCAGTTCCGAAAACTGGGGCCGGCCGGAACAGGAAGTCTCGACCCTGATGGCCCTGCTGCTCAGATTCCTTGACTCGCAACGTCAGAAGATGCTTGAGAACGGCGTCAGGCTGCGGGTCATCGGCGACCGCGACCGGCTGTCCCCCGAAGTGCAGCAGGCCTTGCAAAAAGCCGAAAAAGAGACGGAAAAAGGGCAACGGCTGACCCTGACCCTGGCTCTTTCCTACGGCGGCCGCAATGAGATTGTGCGTGCCGTGCGCCGCCTTGCCGCCGAGGTCGCTGCCGGGCGCTTGAGCCCCGAAGATATCGACGGCTCGATGCTGGAAGCCAGCCTAGATACCCACGGTCTGCCGGCTCCCGATTTACTCATCCGGACCAGCGGCGAGATGCGGATCAGCAATTTTCTTCTCTGGCAACTGGCCTATTCCGAACTGTATTTTACCGATACGCTCTGGCCCGATTTCGACAGCACCGTGTTGCAACGTGCGCTGAACGTTTTTCAGATGCGACAGCGCCGCTTTGGTCTGACCGAGGAGCAGTTGCGCAGCATGAAAGCAAGCAGTTTAAAGGAGACGGCCGATTAAACAGCGTATCTTAACAGCTCTGCTTGCGCTGCCGATCCTGATTCTGTTCATTCTCTACGCCGGAGCCGTGCTGTTTTCCGTTCTGGTGACCCTGATTCTTTTTTTGGCCCTGCTGGAATTCAATCGCATGGGGCTTGGCGAACAGCGGCGGAGCGATCAATGGCTTTCCGCCTTTTGCGGCGCCGGACTGATATTTTCACTTCATCAACAACGCTTCGATCTTTTTCTCCTGCTGCTCACTGTCGCCCTGCTGCTGATTTCCCTGAAAAGCCTGTTTTCCCTGCCGAAGCCCGATCTGAACCAGATCATTCCGCAACTGGGCTGGCTTGGTCTGGGGCTTCTCTATCTGCCGCTGCTGCTGGGTCACCTGGTGCTGCTGCGGCAGTTGTCCGACGGGACCGCATGGGTTTTTATGACCCTGCTGGCGGTGATGACCTGCGACAGCTTTGCTCTGTTTTTCGGGATGAAGTTCGGCAAACGCAAACTTTATCCGGCGGTCAGTCCGAACAAAAGTATCGAAGGCGGCCTCGGCGGCCTGGTCGGGGCGGTTGTCGCGGTGGTGCTGATGAAGCTGACCTTTCTGCCGCAGATCGGCTACCTCGAAGCGATGGTTCTCGGTCTGCTGCTCGGCTGTGCCGGTCAGATCGGTGATCTGTTCGAATCGCTGCTCAAGCGCGGCTGCGGCGTCAAGGATTCGGGCATGCTGATTCCCGGGCATGGCGGTCTGCTCGATCGTCTCGACAGTTTGCTGTTTGCCTTTCCCCTGTCCTACTATGCCGCCAGATACTGGTTCGGAAGTTGAGCCCGGCAATGAAACAACTCGCCATCCTCGGTTCCACCGGTTCCATCGGGGTCAGCACCCTGCGGATCGTCGAAGCCTTTCCCGACAAATTCCAGGTGACGGCTCTGACTGCCGGCGGCAATATCGATCTGCTGCTGGAGCAGATCCGACGTTTTCAGCCACAGGTGGTGGCCGTTCTCGCCGAACGGGACGCGGAGGCACTGGCCGCCACGCTCGGCGCCGACGGCCCCGAAGTGCTGCATGGCGTTGCTGGGCTGGTGCGCTGCGCCGGCCATCCGCAGGTTTCCACCGTCGTTGCGGCGATTGTCGGGGCCGCGGGGCTGGTGCCGACCATGGCGGCCATTCAGGCCGGCAAGGATGTCGCTCTGGCCAACAAGGAGACGCTGGTTACGGCCGGGCCGCTGGTCATGACCGCCGTGCGGAAACATCGGGTCAAGCTGCTGCCCGTCGACAGTGAACACTCCGCGATTTTCCAGTCTCTCGAAGGTCATCAGAATCAGGATATCCGCAGGTTGATCCTGACCGCGTCCGGCGGTCCGTTCCGGCAATGGCCTTTGTCGCGCATGGCCTCGGTTACCCCGGCCGATGCCCTGGCTCACCCCAATTGGGTAATGGGCCGCAAGATCTCCATCGATTCCGCAACCATGATGAACAAGGGTCTGGAAGTGATCGAGGCGCGCTGGTTGTTCGACCTGCCGGTTGACAGAATCGCCGTGCACGTCCATCCTGAAAGTATCGTTCATTCCATGGTTGAGTACCGCGATGGCGCGGTGCTGGCCCAGCTTGGTATTCCCGACATGCAGACGCCCATCGCGTATGCCCTCTCCTGGCCGGATCGCTTGCCGCTGGATCTGCAACCGCTCGATCTGTGCAAGGCCGGTCCCCTGAATTTTTCAGAACCGGATCTGGAAAAGTTTCCCTGCCTGGCTCTGGCCTACGCGGCCGGTGCGGCGGGGGGGAGCGCTCCGGCGGTTCTCAATGCGGCGAACGAAGTCGCCGTTGAGGCGTTTCTTGGCGGACGGCTGCCTTTTTTGCAGATACCGCGACTGATCGAGAAGGTTCTTGAACAACACAGTGTGGAAGCATTGACAACCATCGATCAGGTGCTGCGCGCCGACCAGCAGGGTCGCGCTGTCGCCCGTGAATTGATAAGTGGAGGTTTGACTTGATCACCGTCATCGCCGGCATTGCCATGCTCGGCATTCTGGTCTTTGTTCACGAGTTGGGACATTTTGCCGTCGCCAAGTTTTCGGGTGTAAGAGTTCTCAAATTTTCTCTCGGCTTCGGACCCAAGCTGCTGTCTCGGACCTGGGGCGATACTGAATATCTGATCTGCGCCATCCCGCTCGGCGGCTATGTGCAGATGCTGGGGGAGGGGGGGGGAGAAAACGGCGAGACGGGCGCGTTGACGGAAGAGGAAAAAGCCTTTTCGTTCGCCGAGAAGCCGCTCTCCAGGCGCCTGGCGATTGTCGCCGCCGGGCCCCTGATGAATCTTCTGCTGCCGTTTCTGATTTTGCCGGTGTCCTACCTGGTCGGCGTCCAGCTTCCGGCTTATTACGAGCAACCGCCCTGCATCGGCCATGTTGCCGCCGATACCGAAGCGGAACAAGCCGGATTTGTCGCCGGCGACTGTCTTGCGGAGATCAACGGACGGGCCTTGGGCAGCTGGAACGACGCCAACAAGGCCCTGCTCGGTGCGGCGGGGGACGCCCTGGTCTTCACCGTCCAGCGCGAGGGGCGGACCATTGCCCTGCAGCTTCCGGATGAAAACAACAGCCTTGAAGGTTTGCAGGCACTGGGCCTGCTGCCTGAGCAATCGGCATTGATCGGGGGGCTGGTTCCGGGGATGCCGGCGGAAGAAGCGGGATTGCAGGTGGGCGATCGTATCCTGGAGATCGATCAGCGCGAGATCACCTCCTGGTACGATCTCAAGCCGGTCCTTCAGGAGAGCGGAGCTGCGGCCGTGCCGATCGTGGTGGATCGCAACGGAGCGCTGATCGAGGTCGACATCAAACCGCGGCTGAAGGAGGAGGACGGGTCTTATCTGGTCGGCATCGCGCCGATGACCGAGACGATCATGAAGCGCTTCGGTGTCGTCGCGTCGATTCGGGAGGGTGCCTCCCGCTCGGTGGAGCTGATCGAGCTGACCCTGGTTTTTATCCAGAAACTTTTCACCGGCAATGTCTCGGCTAAAAATATCGGCGGACCGATTACGGTAGTGCAGGTCGCCGGTCAGGCCGCCCAGGCCGATCTGTCGGCGGTTTTGTCGATCCTGGCCTTTATCTCCATACAGCTGGGGATTCTCAATCTGCTGCCGATTCCGATTCTGGACGGCGGACATATTTTCTTCTACTTTTTCGAGATGGTTTTCCGGCGGCCGTTATCGATGTGGGCGCGCGAAGTCGCCCAGCAGATCGGTCTGCTGCTGCTGATCCTGTTGATGCTCCTGGCGTTCTATAACGATCTGGTTCGACTATGGCCCTAGCCGACTGCCCATCGGACTCAAGTCCGCTCATTCTCGCCATCGACACCTCATCGCTGACCGGCAGTGTTGCGCTTTGTCGCGGCGCTACGCTGCTGGCGGAATCTCTGCTGCACCTGCGCAGTACCCACAGTGAACGGCTGCTGGTGCAGATTGAGCAGGTCCTGGCGATGACCGGCGTCAGCGTTGAACAACTCGACCTGCTGGCCGTGGTTCACGGACCGGGCTCCTTTACCGGTTTGCGGGTCGGACTTGCCACCGCCAAAGGATTGGCGACCGCGGCCGGGATTCCGGTGGTCGGCTTCTCGACCCTGGAGGTTCTGGCCATGAACCTGCCCCTTTGTCCTTATCCGGTTTGTGCTTTTCTGGATGCCAGGAAACAGGAAGTCTACAGTGGTCTCTTCGACTGTCGGGAGGGGTTCCCGGTGGCGGTCGGCGAGGAGGCTGTGCTGCCCCCTGCCGATCTGCTGCAACGGCTCGAAGGCGACGTCGCGCTGGTCGGCGACGCGGTTCCCCTCTATCGGTCGTTGATTGAACAACAGTTGGGAACACGGGCCAAACTGCCGCCGGCAGTGGCTCATCAGCCGCGCGCATCAGCCGTCGCCGCCCTGGCGGCACGCCGCTACGCGGCCGGAGAGTTGCCCACCACGGAAGCGTTGACGCCCCGCTATATCAGGCCTTCCGACGCCGACTTGCCGAAGAGCCGGGCGGAGCAGGGAGCGCATGACCGGCTTGCGTCCGAGCGGCAAATTTAATTCGGTACGGTGCGGCTGCGTTGTTGACAATAGTGCAACGCTTTGGTTATTTTTAGAGCACGTATTCGTTAGCCCTAACCCATGTGTGGAGGTGAAAAATGAATATTGACCAGAATGTGTTGCAAAACCTGCTCGACAACAACCCCCGGTTCCGCATGCTCTACGAAGAACATATGATTTTTGAGAAACAACTGGCGGAATATGAAAAAAAATCCTTTCTCTCGCCGCAGGAAGAAGTGGAGCAGAACAAAGTTAAAAAAATGAAGCTGGTCGGTAAGGATGAAATGGAACGATTGATCGTCTCCGTCAGGCCCTGAGCAACAGCTTTTTATTATAGCAGACAGTTTTTAAAGGGTTTAAGCAGATGCTTAGACCCTTTGCTGCATGTAATTGGTTGTCATCCCCCGGTCGGCGGGTGGCCGCTTACCCTAAATGCAGGAGTGTGGATTTAGCGCTTCGGTTCCGGACGACATCCTGAACCGATTACGGAACCGGCTTCCACCGATTTCAGCGGAATCAGTGAAGCGATTATTTTATTTTGTAATTTCGGAGAGACTGCCTCATGGCGGCAGCGCAATACTGAGGAGGATGTGGTGAAAAGAACCGGTTCACAAATTTTACTGGACTGCTTGCAGCTTGAGGGCGTGGAGAAGGTATTCGGCTATCCGGGCGGGGCGGTCATCAATATCTACGATGATCTGTACGATTCGCCGATTCAGCATATCCTGAACCGCCATGAACAGGCCGCTGTCCACGCCGCCGACGGCTATGCACGGGCCAGCGGCAAGGTCGGCGTGGTGATCGCCACCAGTGGCCCCGGCGCCACAAATACGGTCACCGGGATTGCAACGGCCTATATGGATTCGATTCCGATGGTGATCATCTGCGGTCAGGTGCCGACCCCTCTGATCGGCAACGATGCCTTCCAGGAAGCGGATATCGTCGGGATTACCCGCCCCTGCACCAAGCACAACTATCTGGTTCAGGACATCAAGGACCTGCCGCGGATGATCAAGGAGGCCTTCTATATTGCTCGAACCGGCCGCCCCGGGCCGGTTCTGATCGATCTGCCGAAAGATATCCAGGTTGCCACGCTCAATTTTTCCTATCCCGACAGCGTGCATCTGCGCGGCTACAAGCCGACCGTCAGCGGCAACGTCCGCCAGATCGAAAAAGCCGCGAGGATGATTCTTGGCGCCAGAAAGCCGGTTCTCTACGTCGGCGGCGGCATCTCCCTCTCCAATGCCGGTGAAGTGCTGCTCAAACTGGCCGAGATGGCGCAGATTCCGGTGACGACGACGCTGATGGCCATGTCGGCCTTTCCCCAGCGCCATCCGCTGGCGCTGGGCATGTTGGGCATGCACGGCACGTATTACGCCAACATGGCGGTGACCGACTGCGATCTGCTGATCGCCGTGGGCGCCCGCTTTGATGATCGGGTTACCGGTCGGATCGACGCCTTCGCCAAAAAGGCCAAGGTGATCCATGTCGATATCGATCCGACCTCCATCAAGAAAAATGTGCCGGTCGATCTGCCGATTGTCGGTGACATCAAGAACGTTCTGGAAACGCTGATCGGTAAACTGCAGGAGCGGGACGACGAACTGAGCGAGTTGAAAGCCGCGACAGCCGACTGGCTCTCGGCTGTCGATGACTGGAAGGCGGCGCATCCGATGAGCTACAAGCAATCCAAATCCGTCATCAAGCCCCAGTATGTCATCGAGAAAATTCGTGAACTCAGCGACGATGACGCGATTATTACGACCGAAGTCGGCCAGCACCAGATGTGGACCGCCCAGTTCTTCAAGTTTTCCCAGCCGCGGACCTTTCTGACCTCCGGCGGGCTGGGCACCATGGGCTTCGGTCTGCCCGCCGCACTCGGTGCTCAGGTAGCTTTCCCCGGTCGCCAGGTCATCGACATCTCCGGTGACGGTTCCTTCCAGATGAACTCCCAGGAACTGGCGACCCTGGTTCAATATCGGCTGCCGGTAAAAATCGCGATCCTCAACAACAATTTTCTCGGCATGGTTCGGCAGTGGCAGCA
>DASWJX010000232.1:0-8834 GCA_036396915.1 Geopsychrobacteraceae bacterium
ACCCCGAACCCCGAACCTCGAACCTCGAACCTCGAACCTCGAACCTCGAACCTCGAACCTCGAACCTCGAACCTCGAACCTCGAACCTCGAACCGCACTTTTATCCCTGCCAGACCAGCAGCACCCCGCCCAGAATCAGACCGGCCGCGGCGAGGCGGATGCGGCCGCAGGTTTCGCCGAGCAGGAAGATGCCGATCAGCACGCCGATCAGCAGACTGACCTGGCGGACCGGAACCGCGTAGCTGACCGGGGCCAGCTGCAGGCCGAAGCGGAAGGAGAGGAACGAGGCCAGCATCACCGGTCCCGACCAGAGCACCAGCGTCCGGCTCGCCCGCAGCTCGGCCAGCACCCGCCCCCGGTAGCAGGGGCGCAGCAGGTTCAGGCTCATGAGGCAGAGCATGAAAAAGACCAGCACATAGGTAAAGTGAAAGGCCGAATAGGTGGTGACGCCGACCTTGTCGAGCAAGGCGCCCGCCGAATAGATCAGTCCGGCGCACAGGGCCGCCTGCACCGAACGGTTGTTCAGGTTGCTGAACGGCCGGAAGATTTCGCCGCCGCTCAGGTTTTTCAGCTGGATGCCGTAGGCGCCGGTGACAATCAGCAGGATGCCGGACAGACCGCCGGCGCTGATGCTTTCGTTCAGAAACAGTACGCCCCAGAGCGGCACGTAGAGCATCGAGGTCTGGGCCAGCGGGTAGGCCAGCGACAGGTCGCCGTCCCGATAGGCGCGGCCGGTGAACCAGTGGTAGAGGACAAAGCAGACCGCCGCCGCGGCCGCCAGCAGCAGATAGTGCAGCGACATCGGCGGCAGCGGTCGTCCCGCAGCAAGCACCAGCAGACTCATCAGCGCGAAGGAGCAGCAGAACATCCACCAGATGAAGATGGTCTTGTCCCTGCTCTTCTTGACCAGCAGGTTCCACAGGGCGTGCATCAGTGCCGAAAAAACGATGAGCAGAAGGGCCAGGGTATCCATGCCGGGCATTCTAGCCCATGCCGGGCGGGAAGGAAAGCCGCAATGGGTTTCCGTTGACAGTTGGCAACTATCTGATATCGTTCGCATATCTTTAACCGTGATGTTTTCGGAGGCGAAGCTATGCAGAGATACCGAACCGAAGAGGATTCCCTGGGGTCGATGCAGGTCCCGAACCAGGCTCTTTACGGCGCCCAGACGGCTCGGGCGCTGGCCAATTTCCCCATTTCCGGACGACCCCTGTCGCGCCCCATGCTCCGCGCCCTGGGGCTGATCAAGCAGTATGCGGCCCGCGCCAATTGTGAGCTCGGCCTGTTGCCCGAGCCGATCGCCGCCGCGATCGCCGCGGCGGCCGCCGAAGTGGTCGGCGGGGAGCTCGACGACCAGTTTCCGGTCGATGTCTTCCAGACCGGCTCCGGCACCAGCAGCAATATGAACATCAACGAGGTGATCGCCAACCGGGCGGCGCAACTGCTCGGTGAACCGATCGGCGGCAAGGCGGTGCATCCCAACGATCAGGTCAATCTCGGCCAGTCGAGCAACGATGTCTTTCCCACCGCCATCCATATCGCCTGTATCGAGCAGTTGCACAATCATCTGCTGCCGGCCCTGCGGGGGATGGAGGTGCACCTGCGGCTCAAGGCCGAGGAGTTCGCCGACGTCCTCAAGATCGGCCGGACCCACCTGCAGGATGCGACGCCGGTGCGGCTGGGACAGGTGTTCGGCGGTTACGCCCGGCAGCTGGAGCTGGCCCAGCAGCGGCTGCAGGTCGCCGGCGACGGCCTCTGCGAGCTGGCGCTGGGCGGCACCGCCGTCGGCACCGGGATCAACACCCATCGGCAGTTCGCCGCGCGGACCATCGCCGGCCTTGCCGAAGAAACGGGATTTGCCTTGCGTGAGGCGGAGGATCATTTCGAGGCGCAAAGCGCCAAGGACGGACTGGTCGCGCTCAGCGGAGCGCTGAAGGGCTGCGCCATCGGCCTGTTCAAGATCGCCAACGATATCCGGTTTCTGGCCAGCGGACCGCGCTGCGGGATCGGCGAGCTGACGCTGCCGGCCCTGCAGCCGGGCAGTTCGATCATGCCCGGCAAGGTCAATCCGGTGCTGGCCGAATCGCTGATGCAGGTCTGCGCCCAGGTCAACGGCAACGATGCGACGGTGGCTCTGTGCGCCCTGTCCGGTAATTTCGAGCTGAACGTGATGATGCCGGTGCTGGCGGAAAATCTGCTGCAGAGCATCGATCTGCTCGGCAACGTCGTCGACCTGTTCAGCGAACGCTATCTCAAGGATCTGCAGGCGGATCGCGAGCGCTGCAACGACCTGCTCGAACGCAGTCTGGCGCTGGTGACGGCGCTGGTGCCGGCGCTCGGCTATGACCGGGCCGCCCGGTTGGCGAAGCAGGCCTACGCGGAAGGGAAAACCATCCGCGAACTGCTGCTGGCCGAGAATATTTTACCGAAGGACGAGCTGGAGCGGCTGCTCGATCCGGCGCGGATGACCGAACCGACTCAATAAGAAAATATGGTTATCCACTCGACTCAAGCTAAACCCGGTTGAACCGAAACCAGAGAGCGTTTCATCTCAGGAACACTTGATTGTCTGAGGAGAAAAATCAAAACCTTGTCTCACGCAAAGACGCAAAGACGCAAAGAAAAATCCAGGATTTACAGGGGGGGCTAACCTTTGCGTCTTTGCGTCTTGAGTGAGCAATGCGAACGGGCGTGAGACTGAATGTGAACTTGCTCAAGCTAGTACTGGTAGAGAAGCGAAGTAGATAATCAGATAAGAAAAAAGACTTCGGGAGTTAGCTGCTCCCGAAGTCTTTTGGTCAGTCTTTCAGCGCCCCGACAAGCCCTTCCCCCAGCACCTGCTGTTGCCAGTTCTTCAAGAGGGCCATCCCGGCCAGTTCCTCTATCGATGCCGGCCGGCGGTGGGCCAGCTCCTCCAGCGTGGTGTTGTTGATCAGCACCCCCGGATCGAGCTCCAGCTCGGCGGCGATCTGCTTGCGCCATTCCTTGAGGCGCAGCATCCGTTTTTCGGCCTCCGGGTCCTTGACGCGGCGTTCGCCGCGGGGAAAGACCGGCAGTTGCTCCTCGGAAAGTTTGATGCCGCGGCTGATCGCCTGCAGCAGCGGTCCGCTGTAGCGGTCGACCAGCCGCGGCGACAGCCCTTCGATGCCGAGCAATCCCTGCTGGCCGCGCGGCTGGGTGGTGGCCAGCGCCGACAGCGACTTGTTGCCGAGCACCTTGTAGAGCGGACAGTCCCGGCGGCGGGCTTCGCTGTCGCGCCACTGCAGCAGTTCTTCAAGGACCGCCAGCTGCCTCCGGGTGAGTCGGCCCGCGCCCTTGAAGCGCAGGAACAGGGGGCCCCCGGTCGGGGCAAAGCGGGCCTGTTCCAGCAGCGCGCATTCCTCCATCACCCAGTCCAGCCGGCCCTTGTCCCGCAACTGTTCCTCCAGCTGCTCCACCAGCTTGTGCAGATGGGCGGTGTCTTCGCCCGCGTAACGGATCATCCCTTCACTCATCGGGCGGATCGCCCAGTCGGCGCGCTGGTACTGTTTGTCCAGTTCGACGCCGAAATACTTGTTGAGGGCGTCGGCCAGCCCGACCTTCTCCTCGCCGAGGAACTGACAGGAGATCATGGTGTCGAACAGACCGTTGATTTCAATCCCGAAATCGCGGGCCAGGCAGCGGATATCGTAATCCGCGGCATGGAAAATTTTGCGGATTCCCCGGTCGGCCAGGATCGGCTTGAGCGGGGTCAGATCGGCTCCGGACAGCGGGTCGATGAGGACGGTCCGCTCGGGGGTGGAGAACTGCAGCAGGCAGACTTTCTCCTGATAGCAATGCATCGAGTCGGCTTCCAGGTCGACAGCGATCACCGGGAACTGCTTCAGTTCCTCGGCAAAGCCGGCGACCGCTTCGCTGTCGGTCAGAATCGGCGGTAAAGACATCTATCCTCCAAGGAGCTTCAGCCCCTTTTTGTGGGCTCCGTGCAGAGCCAGTTTTTTCAGTTCAGGTTGCGAACGCCAGTCGCGCAGGTTCTCCGCGATCCGGAACGATCCGGCAAGAGTAGCATGAAACAGGTGCAATTCCAGCCGAAAGTGGCTGTAGCGATGGCTGATTTGCCCAAGCGTCCGCAGCGGCCCGGCGCCGCCCTGCTCAAGGAGCAGAGCTTCGGCTTGCGCCTGCGGCGTTTTCCCTGCCGGGACGGGGCGCGTCGGAAATTCCCAGAGGCCGCCGAGCAGCCCGTCGGCCGGCCGGCGCCGCACCAGATATGTTCCATCCCGGCACAGCAGCAGGGCGGTTTCGACCCGAAGCGGAACCTGTTTGGCCGGCTGCTTGAGCGGCAGTTCCCGCTCCAGCCCCAGTTTGCGCGCCTGGCAGAACCGGTCGAGCGGGCAGGCTGCGCAGGCCGGGGCGCGCGGCGTGCAGACCGTCGCCCCCAGGTCCATGATCGCCTGGGTGTAGTCGTGGACCTGCCGGCGCGGGGTCAGCAGCTCGGCCCAGCGCCAGAACTGTTGCTCCGCGCGGGCCGAGCGCGGCGCCTCCCGCCAGGCGCACAGCCGGCAGAGGATGCGGCGGACATTGCCGTCCAGAATCGGCGCCCGCTTGTCGAAGGCCAGCGCGCTGATCGCCCCGGCGGTGGAACGGCCGATGCCGGGCAACCGCATCAGTTCTTCCGGCTGGTCGGGAAAGGTTTCCGCATGCTCCTTCACGATCCGTCTGGCCGTCGCGTGCAGGTTTCTGGCCCGCGCATAGTAGCCGAGCCCGGCCCAGAGGTCGATCACCGTCTCCAGCGGCGCCGCCGCCAGCTGTCCCACGGTCGGAAAGTTTTCCAGAAAACGCCGGTAATAATCGGTCACTGCGGCGACCCCGGTCTGCTGCAGCATGATTTCCGACAGCCAGATCCGGTACGGGTCGCGGGTCTGCCGCCAGGGCAGGTCGCGCCCTGCCCTGGCGTACCAGCCAAGCAGCGCGGCGGGGATGGCTGCGGGATCGAAGGGCAGCTCAGCCAAGGTCTTTCATCACCGCCAGGGTGGTCTCCATCTCCTCGCGGGTGCCGATGGAGATGCGCAGGCCGTGGGCGAGCAGCGGCTCGGAGAAGTAGCGGACCAGGATCTTGCGCGCGAACAGTCCGTCGTAGACCCGCTTGCCGTTGCGATCCGGGGGGGCGGCGAAAACGTAGTTGCCGTGCGACGGGATGATCTCGTAACCGATGACCAGCAGTTCGGTAATGAACCAGTCGCGGGTGGCGCGGACCTTGGCGAGCGTGCTGCGCAGGTAGTCCTGATCGTTCAGGGCCGCCGTCGCCGCTACCAGGGCCAGCCGGTCGAGGTGGTAGTGGTCGCGGATCTTGTCCAGCGCGGCGATCACCTCGGGGTGGGCCACCGCCAGCCCCAGGCGCATGCCGGCCAGCGCATAGCTCTTGGAGAAGGTGCGGGTGACCACCAGGTTGCGGTGTTTTTTCACCAGCTGCAGCGCGTTATGGTCGCTGAAATCGACGTAGGCTTCGTCGACCACCAGCATCCCCGCGCAGCGCTCGGCCAGCTCTTCGATGTAGGCGTTGTCGAAGGCGAACCCCAGGGGAGCGTTGGGGCTGGTGAGGAACAGCAGTTTCCCCTGGTAGCGCTTAGGAAAGTCGGCGATGCGGAAATCCTCAGTCAGGCCGAAGGTGCGGATCCTGGCCCCCTGAATCTCGGCCAGGGTCGCATAGTAGGAGTAGGAGGGGTGGATGTAGGCCAGCTCATCGCCTTCCGCGACAAAGGCGCGGATCAGGTTGTTGAGCAGTTCGTCCGAGCCGTTGGCCATGATCAGCCAGGAGGGGTCGAAACCGTACAGCGCGGCGGCGACCCGGCGCGCCTCGCGGCTGCCGGCATCCGGATATTTGCGCAGGTTGTCGCCGTCGGTTCCCAGCTCGCGTTGAATCGCCGCGGCGACCTGCGGCGACGGGGGGTAGGGGTTTTCGTTGGTGTTGAGTTTGATCCAGCCGTCTTCCTGCGGCTGGAAACCGGGGGTGTAGCCGGCCATTTCGGCGATGTTTTTTCTGAAGGGAAGCATGCTGTCTCCAGTGTTTCCGTGTTGGTTGAATTCTCGTTAGGATCAAAACCGGCGGGTCGCGTCCCGCCAGACGCCTTACTCTTTTGTTAAGCGACAAAAGAGTAAGCAGAAAAGCGCTTTTTTTATTTCTGTCGCACAGGTTCACAACTTCGTCAGAAACAATGTTGGTCCGATAAACACAATAGCCGGTCATCTGCTGATGGAAAAGAAAGCTGAACTGCCCCAACGAGCAACAAGTTGCTCGAATGGGTTAAACGGTTCTGCCGTGGGTGCAATGGAAAAAAACTGCACGGATCAGGCGACGTTAAAATACCACCCCTGTTTGATCCCTTTGCTGCCGGATCCTATGAAAAAATGTCGGCACCGTTTAACCCGTGTGAGCCTGCGAGCCGGGGCCTTTTGCTCTTAGCTGCCACAGCGACGCAATCCGTTTCCGGTTCATCTGACCACCGCCGGCGCCACCGGTCGTTGTCAAGGAAGATGTCGCATTTTCACGCCACATTTTCTTTGAGCAGCAATCGATCCTGGCACGACTTCTGGAGGTTCAGGGTGACCACCTCTGGTCGGGTCCAGTCTCGATGATCGCCTGACCAGCGTTCGGGCCGGCTGGCTCTAGCCGCTGCGTAGAGCGCCGTTCTCTGGCGCAGTATTTCATGGTCGTCGCCCCGGTGGCGCTGGCCCGGGGTGATGAATTTCAGGGCGCTGTGGCGATGCTGTTCGTTGTACCACTGCTCGAATCCGGCCACCCACTGACGTGCCTCTTGCAAGGTGTCGAAGGGCTTGTCGGGAAAGCTGGGATGATACTTCACGGTCTTGAACAACGCCTCGGAATAGGGGTTGTCGTTGCTGACCGAGGGGCGGCTGAAAGAAGGTACGACGCCGAGTCGCTGCAGAGTTGCCAACATGGTCGCTCCCTTCATCGGTGAGCCATTGTCGGAATGCAGCCGCAGCAATTGGCCGGCCACCCCTTCGCGCAGATAGGCTTTACGAAACACGGTGGCCGCATGCTCGGCCGATTCCTCGGCAAAGACCTCCCAGCCGACGATCTTGCGGCTGAACAGGTCCATGATCAGGTAGAGATAAAAATACAGGCCCTTCACCGTGGTGCCCAGGTAGGTGATATCCCAGCTCCAGAGCTGATTAGGTGCCGTGGCCACAAGCTCTGGAGGACGAGAGTGGGTGGGCGGCTTGGCCTTGCCACGGCGGGTTAGCTGTTTATCCTCGCGCAAGACCCGGTAAAAGCTCGATTCCGAGGCCAGATAGCGCCCTTCATCGGCGAGCTGAGGAACGATCTGGCTGGGAGGCAGATGGGCGAAGCGGGGGGCGTTGGCGGTTGCCAGAATCTCGACCCGCTCCTGCTCTGCGAGTCGATTCGCCGGAATCCGGCCCTGTGCCCCTGCCTTACGACCATCGCTCTTCACCGCGCCGTCCTGCCGCCAGCGCTGCACGGTGCGGGGCGAAAGGCCCAGGATCTTGCAGGACTCGGCCAAGCGTGCGCCGCTGGCACAGCTCTCATCGAGCAGGGCGATCATTTTTTGGCGCTCCGGGAGGTCGATTTTTCGTCCTCGGGCTCTGCCCAGAGCGCCTGAACCTTTTTTTCGAGTACCAACAGCGCCGCCGCCTCGGCCAAGGCCCTGTCTTTGCGATGAAGTTCGCTCTGAAGCTGTTTGATCGTCCTGGCTTGCTGCTGTAATTGGTCACGCTCGGTTTTGCCCGCTGCCGGGCTCGAGTCCTGGACGAAGTTCCTTTTCCAGGTGGCGACCTGCTCTGGATAGATGCCTTTGCGCCGACAGTATTCGCCCAGTTCCAGTTCGTTGAAGCTGGCGGTTTCCAGCACGATGGCAAACTTCTCTTCGTTGCTGGGACCTCCGCCCTGCCGCGCCTGGTTCGGCAATGCGCCGCCCCGGCCGCGGGCCTGGAGACGCCAACCATACAAGGTGTCTTTCGGAATCCCGGTCTCTTTCGCCAAGGCGGGAACACTGGCGTTCTGAGGTGGCAGCATTCGGGCGATGATATTCGCTTTCAATTCTTCAGAATAACGGGTCATGTAATATCAACTTTCGGCCCCTCGGGTTTCACTCAAAGGCTCTCAAGGAGAGGCGACATCTATCCTGACACAGGGGGATCCCGGCGGCTTGTTTCGTTTCGGGATTTTTTTTGTAAACCTTTGCCACTCAGGTCCGTCTATAGATTTATAACCCATTCAACTTTAGGAGGAAAAAATGCGGAAAAAATCTCATACTCATCGGTCTGTTGGCACTCTCACTGGCCCTTTCTGCCGGCCATGCCGGGGCAGCCGGTCGGGGCGGCGGTCCCGGTAGCGGCGGCGGTCCCGGTGGCGGGTCATCCATGATGGGCGGTGGCGGTCAAATGATGATGAACGGCATGCGTCATATGGGCGGAATGGGCGGCTTCGCTCCGGCGTCGGGTCAAAACGGAGACGGACCCGGCAGCCCTGTCTCGCCCACCGACCCAGGAACCCCGGCTGATCCGGCTGATCCGGCTGACCCGGCCACTCCGGCCACTCCGGCCACTCCGGCCACTCCGGCCACTCCGGCCACTCCGGCCACTCCGGCCACTCCGGCCACTCCGGCCACTCCGGCCACTCCGGCCGACTGACAACGCACCAAAGGCAGCGGAGGCAGGCTCCCTTGAGAGAGACTGTCTCCGCTGCCTGAAGGTGTCCTTCATTGAGACTTTCAATCCTCGCTTTTCTCCGGCAGTGAAATCGCCTTTTTGCGCCTTCCTTCGACCCGTCGCCTTCTCCAGCCCCATCTGCGGGATTCCCGATTTTCGCCGACCGC
>DASWJX010000233.1:0-17674 GCA_036396915.1 Geopsychrobacteraceae bacterium
GAACCTGTCAGCAGAATGATTAGGATTGCGGCAGATATTAGTTTCATTTTCTTCTCCTTTCATATTCGCGCTTTTGGCGGGTCTTTGGAGAAGTAACGAGAGGTGATGATCAGGAGGAGCCGCTCTCCAGTGCTCTTTGGCTTGTTTGGTTCATGTTGATAACAACCGGCCCCCTGAAGTGACCAAGTTTTACGCGATCATTGATAAGCCCTGGGGGTGAGAGGTTCTAGCAATTTGTCGGATCTAGCTAAAAAATGGCATAAATTCTCGTATTTAATATACGATTGACCCTGCGCCGGGAAAGATATTCAATTCCAGGGCAAATCTCGAAGCCATTTTTATCTAAACCTTGAAAGTCCGACAGGCCGCTAGCGGGACTATTAAATTCTGATCTTGTGAGCAAAGCGCGTACGGCCAACCATTTATCACTCTGAACTTCTTCCGTCTCCCGCCATCGTCCCTTCATTTCATATAATTGGCAACTTATGTACCTGGTCCCCCATTGGTCCGCTCCTACCTTTCAGCGCAGTTGTAGGCATCGCCAATCATCCTGGTTCCACCCCATGAACTCAGCATTGTTGTTGTGTAAACAGTATCACCCCCCATGCTTGCTGTTTTATTTTTCATCTCATTCATGGCATTATCAAAAGCAACCCCAGATGCAAGCCCACCCCAACTGGAAGAAGATTCAACTTGGCTTATGTATTTACAGTCTCTTATGACCTCAACGTTGTTGACAACTCGTACCGTGGTCCCCTGTTTCGTCAAAGTGATGCAGCCGCTAATTGCTGTGGAAAGAGCCAATATGATCATGACACTCTTCTTCATGATACTCTCCTTTCTCAAAAATTGTTCTTTCTCGCCTTTTCCGGAGCCTACCTCATGACAGAGACAGTCCATATACACGTAGGGCGGCAACAACTTCCCTCTGCTTTACTTGAACTCGAATGAGATGCTTACGGCTGGTGGGATAGTCAAATCTACGCTAAAACCAGTAACACGCACATACTGATTATTTTGGTAATACTTTTTTAACCTCCCGACCTTATCCATTACCTGCTTGTATGTCATCTCATCGATTACTGGTTAAACTTGTTCTTTAAAGGTATATGTTTCCGGAACAACCGCGCTTGCATGAACCCAACCTGACTTAAGTTCTGCATCAGGCTGGTCGAGGCTAACCGCGTACCACTCACCAGCTTTATCTATAACGGGTAACACCTTCCCCTCGGGCAGGTTAGTTACGACGCCGCTGGATTTGTCCGCCCCCTTGTAAATGACAGAGCTTGCACCGATGTTCGGACAGGTTGGCGGCCAGCCTAGACATTTAGCGTGATAGAGAACTGATTGCCAACCTCAGCCCATGCCCCCATTTCATCTATTCGATTGGGCCTCATTACCAAAAAACAAAATCAAATACCCTTGCTTTCCACATAGTCAGTCACGGAAGGACAAATTTATTGAAAAACTTGTCAGCCATGGCTGGATCAAGGCTTTTGAGTCGTAAATCGACCTCCCATCCCTCCTTGGTTTGGCCCGAGATACGATAGAAGAGGCCTAGATTGTACCATGTTTCGGCAAATTCCGGATTGATCCGTAGCGCCTGCTGAAAGACCTCGATCGCATTGGCGGTCTGGCCGGATCGCCCATAGGCAACCCCAAGGCTAAGCCATGCAACAACTTCGACAGGCTCCGCCCCGTCATACCCACAATCCCCTTGCGTGGCTTAGGTCAGTGCCTTCGCCTGTTTCCCTCAAACATGCCGCCAGATACCGCGTAGTCTAAGGCATCCTTTTTCCCAAAAGATCGTTCAAGAATGACAGGCTTACACCTCGAACAAACAAAAACATCCTTACCGTTTGTTGCCATAAACCGCCAAGTCGGTTTGGCTTGGATCCCACAAGCAGTGCATACCCTGGGGTCGCTGTAACGATAGCCGTCCCTATTTTCCAGACGTATATCCTTGATCCCCGATTTTCTCTTCTTGGTAACCGGGCTGGGTGCCGTTTCAGCACTCTTTTTCTCGACGTTTGAACTGTTCGTCGATTCCCGGACCAATCGCCTTTTGCCAGAAAAATCCCTCGCTTTTGCTTTGTTGCGATCCGCAGTTAAATGTTTTCGCTTACAGTGATCTTCATACAGGTCTTTTCTAACTTTGGCTCTGCATTTAGGGCAATACAAAAAAACGAGTTCCGGCGAAACTTCATTGTTTTGACTCTTGCTAGGGGCCTCGGGTGATGGCTTGAGATGCTTTTTGGGTGGGACCCAAGGTCCCTTTTTGGCTTTGGTCTTGGCTTTTGCTTTTGCTTGAACCTTACCCTGGCTGTCATTGTCTTGTTTAGCTGGAGCTTGCCCTGCCGTAAACTCAGGCAGCTTTTCAGGATGAGCCTTCTTGACGTGCTTATGGATTTTGCCAACCGGCACTTGGCAATATGGGCATCGGCTCAAAGGTTGCTGAGGCTTTGGCTTTTTTAAACCTTTTCGATTGAACAAAGGCCCGAGAACCCGCCGGGAAAGGTATTTTCTCTTCGGGACGGATCATTCCGAAGCCGTTGCACTTCGCGCAGTTCGGGTTTCTGCCTAAACAGCTACACTCTCTTAACGAGTCCGTCATGATTTCGCCCCACTCCCTTGGACCTATTAGACAGCCACCTGCTCTCCCGACTCAGCAGGGCAGAATCCCCTGACATCAATCTTGCCCGTCACCGCTGCCGAGATCAGAGCGGCGCGGCGCTCCTGCAGCAGGACGATGGAGCGCTGGGCTTCGGCAGTCAGTGCATCGAGCTTGGTTGTTTCAGCACCGAGGAAGGCGGCAAGTTCTTGTTGTTCATGCAAGGGGGGCCTGGCCAGAACTACGGCCTTCAACGACTCTCTGTTTATTTTTGGCATCGCCACACGCTCTGACTCAAGGATCGCCAATGCAGAAAATGGCTCAGACAGAATGAACCAAAAAAGGAAGGCATTGGACAGCAGGGAGTGCGCACGAAGAGGATACATATCGGCACTACAGAGGCCGATGCCGAGAACCAACATCAGGACAAACTGCATCATGGTCGATCCTTTCCGTTTCGCCCCTGCCGCCACCGCAGACCCTGCTCAGGATAGAAAGGTAAACAAAAAACCGCCATACCGGCCCTGCTCGGCCGATCGGCGGTTTCAGAAATTTGCTCCGGACCTGTCTTTCTCATCCAGCCCCCACCAGACAGAAAACCTCACTTAATCAATACATTAAAGCATGTCCGTCCGGGATGGCAAGTAGAAGGTGAAATCAATTTGATGCTGGTATCGGACGCAGGGCCTGCCTCGCCGGTCGCTCCTTCCGCAACGAAGGTCGGGGACAAGTCCCGAATTGCTTACAAAATAAAAATGATGATTTGTGGCCGGTTCTGTTTACTTTTGGCCGCTTTTTCCGGCAGCCGCAAGCGGCCTGTCCTGGCCGGAGCCTGAGCGGTCGGGAGCTCCGGCGGATGACATGCGATCGGTATATTTCTTGCTTGCTTCTTCCGGTTTTGCCTTGCGTCAGGCATCCACCAGGGAGCAGCGAGAGGAAATTATGTCATTCAGAGCCAAACTCACATTGATCGTTTTTGTCGCGGTTCTTCTGCCGCTGATCTCGATACTGTCGGTCACCCAGCTGCTGTCCGGGCAAACCGGGCAGACCGCCTTTGCGGAAGCGGAGAAGCTGGCCGATGCCGATCTCGATCATGTTCTGGATGGGATTTTCGCCCTGGCCGACGCAAACCGGGATGCGCTTGCCGAGCAGCGGGAATCGGCGATCCGCAACTATTTACGGGCGGTGGCGGACGGTCTCTATCTCGAAATCGAACAGATTCACGCCGCCGGGCCGCCTGACGCGGCGCCGGAACGGGTCCGTCGGGCCGTTCTCGCCAGAAAGATCGCCCGGACCGGTTATGCGTTCGGTCTCAATCGCGACGGGGTGCTGACCGTGCACCCGACAAGTGAAGGGAAAAGCCTGGCGGGAAAGGTCCATATCGATGAGATGCGGCAGCGCAAGGAGGGCTATATCGCCTATCACAGCGTGACGGCCAAACGGGACAAGGCGGTCTACTATCGCTACTTTGAGCCTCTGGATCTGATCATTGCTCCCGGAGTGTTCATCGATGAACTCGCGGCCCTGCATGACCGGGAAGGGGAGGCGGCGGGCATTGAAAATTTCAAGGCGCGCATCAGTGAGTACCGCATCGGCGAGCGCGGTTTTGTCCAGATTCTGCAGGCCGGAGACGAGGACCGGGGCGGCATCGTTGCTGCTCCCGGCGGGGAAGCCGGTCGCTCTGCCGCAAGCCGGGAGCTGTTCGAGGGGCTGATCGCTTCGGCCGAACAGGCCGGGCATGCGCAGGTTCTCGAGCGGACGGCGGAGCTGCACAACCCGCTGGACGGCAAGAGCCATCAAACCATGATCCGTTACGCCTATTACGCGCCGCGGGACTGGGTCATCGCGGCAACCCTTCCGCGGCAGGATTTTCTCTCCGGCGCCGCGGCCGTGGTCGCCGCTTTCGATACCTTGCAGTGGTCGATTGTCGGTGTCTCGCTGGCGGTCGGCCTGGCGGTTCTGCTGCTGGTGATGTGGTTCGGCACAACCAGTATCGTCACGCCGGTCGGGCGCCTGATCGGGCAGGTCGACGCGGTTTCCGGCGGCGACTTCGGTGTGCGCCTGCGGCTGCGTCAGAACGACGAGATCGGCCACCTCAGCCGGGCTCTCGACGCCATGGCCGATCATCTGCAGGGCTATGCCGCCGTCGCCGATCAGATCGCCGGCGGCAAGCTGGCGGTAGAGGTCAAGACGGCGTCCGAAAGGGATGTGCTGGGGCTGGCGTTGAAGACCATGGTCGCGAGACTTCGCGAGGTGATCAGCAGCGGCAAACAGGCGAGTAGCCAGGTTGCTTGCGGTTCGCAGGCGATGAGCGATGCCAGTGTGCAGATGTCGCAGGGCGCCGCTGAACAGGCCGCGGCGGCGGAGGAAGCAGCGGCCAGCATCGAGCAGCTGGTCTCGAATACCCGGCAGAACGCCGGCAACGCCGCCGAAACCGGGAAGATCGCCCTGCGGGCGGCGCAAGGGGCCCGCGAGAGCGGCGCGGCGGTCGATGAAACGGTCGGGGTCATGCATGAGATCGCCGACCGGATCCTGATTATTGAAGAGATCACCCGCCAGACCAACCTGCTGGCGCTCAACGCGGCCATCGAGGCGGCGCGGGCCGGCGAGTCCGGCAAGGGCTTTGCCGTGGTCGCGGCCGAGGTGCGCAAGCTGGCCGAGCGCAGTCAGCTGGCGGCGGCGGAGATCAACGATCTGTCCACCAACAGCGTGGTGGTGGCGGAAAATGCCGGCCGACTGCTCGCCGCGCTGGTGCCGAATATCGAACGGACCGCGGAGCTGGTCGAGGAGATCGGCGCCTCCAGCAGGGAACAGGATGCCGGCGCCGAGCAGCTCAGCACCAGCATCCGCCAGCTCGATGCGGTCATCCAGCAGAACGCCTCCGCTTCCGAGGAGATGGCGGCGACCGCCGAGGAGCTGCTCGGCCAGTCCGAGCAGCTGTCGGAGATGATGGCGTTCTTCGTCATCGACGCGGATTGTCAGCCGGGTTCGGCAGCGGCTCATGCCGGGCAGGGACTCCCGCTGCTTAACGCATCCTAGGAGTCTGTCGGACGATCCACGAACCGGCTGAATTCGGCACCTGCGCCCGCTAAGGGAGCAGGGCAAGAAAGTCGCTGTACGGAATCGTGCCGCCATGTCCTCCGGCGATGATAAAGGCCGGGTTGTTGAGGCCGTTGTTGACGATGGCGGTGTTCAGTTCCACCGCTCCGGCTCCGGCCGCGCCGCCGGGACTGAAGATGTCGCTGACGAAGATGACTCCGGGATTTTCCACAAAAATAATGGTCATATCCGCCGCATGCGTGGTTACCACCGGAAATGCGACGACCGGACGCAGGGTGTCGTCGATGCGGAGCGACCCGCCGGCGGGCACCACTTGAAAAGCGGCCGCGACCGGGTTGAGGTCCAAGGCGTCCGGCAACAGGGTCGTATCCGTTCGCTGCAGCATGTCGCGATAGAAGCTCTCGGCCGCTTCGTGCACCACGACGCTGGCGCCCTGCGCCACAAACAGGCGCGTCCCTCCGGCATGATCCGCATGATGATGGGTATTGATCAGATGGGTGATCGGCTTGCCGGGGATGTTGGTCGTGATCCAGTCGATGATGGCGCCGGCGCGCAGGTCGTGGAGCACGCCCTCGACCACCACCACGCCGTTCGCCTGTTCGATAACCAGCGAGTTGTTCGACGGGTCCGTCAGGTGAAAGACGCCGGGGGCGATCTGGACCGCATCAACGGCGGTATGGGCGCCGTCCTTGATGAAGCCGAGCGCGACAAAGGACTGCAGATACTGGCTGGTGCGTTTGCCGCGATCGGCCAGGGCCGCGTCCTGAACCGGCGTGATGCCGGCGGGAAGATCAAACCGGGTGCCGCTCAGGACCGGGTTCACCTCGACCGCGGTACGGGTCTCCCGGTGAATTAGCGCACCCGCCAGCGTAATGCTCACCTTGGTTGGAAAAAACAGCTCCCCGAACGGTTGCCAGTCTGCGTAGCTGACTTCCAGGGGAACGTCCCTTCGATTGTAATCCAGCTCCACGGTTTCCAGGCGGGTGATGAATCCGGTGGTCGGGTCTATGGTCAGGGTCAGCGGATTGACATCGTCCCGGACCCTGAACCGATTGCCCCTGTTGTCGATGATCAGACCGGGATCCGCCAGAACCTCCCGCAGAACAAGCTGCGGATTCAGCAAGCGCTGCAGCTGGACGGTCGAGGCCCAGCGGTCGGCGCTCATGGGCCGGGTGTCCGGCGGGCTGAAGTTGACATCCTGCCCCTCGATAAAGCCGACCTGGCCGACAATGACTTCACTGACCACCCGCTGGGCGCCCACCGACTGGCGCAGATAGTCCAGGCGGATATTGCCGGCGGCAACGTCAAAGGTCATATCCAGGCTGAAGGTCCCGGCGCTTTCAACGTCGCCTCCCGGTGTAAAGCCTTCGTCGAAGATATTGCGCTCCCCGCTGGAGGTCAGCGAGATGGCCGTCAGATCGGTCAGGGCGGCCGAGCCGCCGCCGGCTGTCACCGCCCGCTCGAAAGGACTCGGCCCGGCAGTGTTGCTGTCGGAGCAGGCCGCGACCGAGCACAGGATGCTCACCGCCAGCAGGCTGTGTAAAAACGAATTTTTATAACGCGAGATATGCATTTCAATCTCCTTTCTTGTCGATAGATCCGTTCAGGACCGGCTGATCCTCAAACTGCAGTCAGAATCGATGCCGCAAAAGGCTCGGCGCGGTGTGCAGCTCTCAAATAGCCTGAGTACATTTTATCATTTAGGGTGGTAAAGGGTATGCTTCCACCCGGGTTTAATCCCGGATTCTCGCCTCGGTCCGCATGGTGTCCACGGGAGCTGACCGAGACGATTTGTGAACGCCAGTTTTCATCAAACGGCTAATCCAGACCTGTTACGTCAGGGTGGATTTGCTTCGCCCCGCACGACATTTACGTCGGGGGAGAAGGCAGGGTTGTCGTCCGGCGCCGGGTGGATGGTAAGCCGCGGGGGCGCTTCGGGTCGGATTTGACAGGCATCAAAAGTCGATTAAGCTGGAAGTCAGATGAGATGCTGTTGGTAGCCGGCCGCCTAGCGGTGGCGGGGAGCCGCGACGGCAAACAGAATCAGCTATCCAGATCGCGGACAAGTGCTATGAAGCGACCAAGAATCGGGTTGATCGCCATCGGCGTGCTGCTTTTATGGTTGCCGGCCTGCGGCGGCGGATCGGGCGCCGCTCCCCCGGTCGGCGCCCCCCAAGCCGGTACGCCCCCGGCCATCGCCCTGGAACCGGCCTTTGCCGGTCTGGCGGTTCAGCAACCGCTTCTGCTGCTGCCGGACCCCGGGCCGCCGGGACGCTGGTTCCTGCTGGAGCGATCCGGCCGCGTGCTGCGCTTTGTCGACGAGGCCGTCCCCGCCCCGGCGGTGGTGCTCGATATAACCTCCCAGATCGATACCACGGGGGAGGGCGGCCTGCTGGGCATGGCCTTCCACCCCCGCTTTTCCGCAAACGGCCAGGTCTTTCTTTCCTATACCACCGCTCCGGCCAATCCCGGCGCGGTGCTGGAATCCAGACTCTCGCGCTTTGTCAGCAGCGATGGCGGGCTGAGTTTCGATCCGGCCTCTGAAGAGATCCTGTTGCGGCTGGATCAGCCCTTTTCCAACCACAACGGCGGACACATCGTCTTCGGACCCGACGGTCTGCTCTATTTCGGCCTGGGCGATGGCGGTTCCGCCGGCGACCCCCTGGGGCACGCCCAGAACACCGACAGCCTGTTCGGCGCCCTGCTGCGCCTGGATGTCGACGGCGGGTTCCCCTACGCCGTTCCGGCGGACAACCCCTTTGCCGGCGGCGGCGGTCGCGGCGAACTCTTCGCCTGGGGCCTGCGCAATCCCTGGCGCTGGAGTTTCGATCGGCTCAGCGGTGACCTGTGGCTGGGGGATGTGGGGCAGAACGCCTTCGAGGAGATCGACCTGATCGTGGCGGCGGCAACTACGGCTGGAATATCCGCGAGGGCGCCCACTGTTTTTCCGACCCCGACTGCGCGACCGCAGGTCTGATCGACCCCGAGGCTGAATATGCACATCCCGAGGGGCGTTCGGTGACCGGCGGTTTCGTCTATCGGGGAGCGGCCATCGCCGGCCTGAACGGTTACTACCTGTATGGCGATTTCATCTCGGGTCGCATCTGGGCTCTCAATCCCGCAACCGGCGCCGTGACCGTGCTGCTGGACACGGGTCGGCAGATCGTCAGCTTTGCCGAAGACCCCGCCGGCGAGATCCTGGTCCTGGATTTTTCCGCCGGCACCCTGTTTCGCGTGGTCGCCGGAGAATAGCCGGAGCAGCCCGGATTTTTATGAGGACGGGGTTCGCCAGTGATAAAGACAACAGCAGCCGTGCGACAGTGGCGGCAGAGGAGTGGATATGAACAAAACAGTGAACCTGATCATCCTGCCGGGCATGCTTTTGCTGCTGTCTCTGCCCGGTTGCAAAGAGCAGCAAACCGTTCCTGCGGATAGCGGTGTTGTCGAGGCCAACCAGGCCTACCTCAACAATTTCGGCGCTGCCCCCCATGAGACCGTGGGGCGCGCCTTCGCCCGGGTCGGGTATCTGCCCCTGCAAAACAATCCGGAGCAGGTACGGGCCCTGCCGCTGTTTCTGTTCGGCGAGCAGGACCAGCTGAGACAAATCCTTGATCGACTGACCAGCGGTACGCTGTTTTTGCCGCCGGAAACCGAGCTTTACAATCCTTTTCCGTCCGACCTGAAGGTCACGGTAACCTCTCCGGAAAATGAAACCGTGACCCTGGCGCTGACCACGGCGAAGTCCTGGTCTGCCGATGACCTGCGGGCCGCCGTCACCGCGCTGACCGAAACCGCCGTGCAGTTTCCCGACATAACAAGGGTGCGGATATCCCTCAATGGCGAGCTGCTGCCGCGGATGCCGGAAGGCGGGTTCATGCACAGCCCGCGGCACCTGCTGGAGGTCGGCCCGCCGACGCTGATTATGGTGGTGGGGATGTGGGATAAGGGGGCCGAGGCGCTGGATGAAATCCTGGTTGAATTTGACCGGCCGGTTACCGTCAACAGCTTTCAACTCTACGACAAGGCCGGAAAAAAAGTTGACGGCGAGTATTTCACCTCGGCCTTCAACATGGCGGTGGTGGTCCATCCGCAAGACCCGGGCCGCTACCGGGATGGCACTGTTTTACGTGCCGAATGGGATGTCGTGGATACCCTGGGGCGCTCGAACAAGGGCACGAGCAGTGTGCCGTTGCGTCGCGTCGAGCACTGAAATCGGACAACGGATCAGCTTTTAGACACGGCCCCGGCCAGTCACCCGATCTCCCGCCCGTCGTGGATTTCCGGCAACTGCCAGCCATGATGGCTAGAGTTGTGCCGCCCTGGAAAACAGGATGTTGTTTTCCAGGTGGACATGTTTATGCAGATTGTCCTCGAACTCCTTGAGCTTCTGATAGGTGACCGCGAAGGTATTGCAGACATCGTCCGGTAGCGCATAATTCTTGGCCAGATGGCGGATGCTGTGCACCGCGTCGCCGATCGCTTCGTGCTCAAGATGCAGTTTGGCGAGCGACTCCTTAAGCATCTTCCGGTCCTCCGCATCCGGCGCCGTGCCGTTTTTAATGGCCGCATCGAGCCGTTTCACGGCCGGGAAGAGAACCTCCTCCTCTTCCCGGAGGTGCTCCGCCATGTCAGCGGCGATCCTGGCGAAGACGGCGGCGATCTCTATCACTTCGGGGTGATGGGCACCGTGGACGTCCGCTATCTTGCGGGTGTAGGCGGCGATCTGCTCGGTATTTTCGTTGAGATAGGCGTGATGGGTGTTGACGATGTAGTCGGCGAGGAAGGACAGCTCCCAGGCCGCATAGTTCCGATCCCGTTCGATAGGCGTACTCTTCACCGCAGTCAGCTCGCGCTCAACGGCCGCGGGGTCGAGGCCCTGCTCCCGGCAGGCGACCGCCAGGGGGATGTGACCGCCGCAGCAGAAATCGATGCCGTATGTCTCGAATACCGTTGCGGTCCGGATATCTTCGGCGACGATCGCGCCGATGGTTTTGTTTGCGCTGTCGGTCATGAGGTTTCTCCTTTTGAAGAACGTTGCTGTTTGAGATTTTCCAAGCATACCGAATCTGACGGCACGCCACCTTGACCTGCCTCAATTCTACACGACCCTGTCGTCGTCACACCTTCGGTGAAGCCTGTTCACGGGCTGATCTGGGGCAATGCCGCCCCTTGTGAATTTGCGCAAGACGGTTCCCGGAGCTATCCTTTAACCGGGGAAGCGCAGCGCGCCGCGCTGCCGAAAAAGAGCGCGGACGGGCGGTTTGGTTGCATCTCCTCTGACACTTGCAACTGTCGAGCATAAGGGAAGATAGGGGGTCTGAGGTTATGCAGATCTGTCTCAAACGGGCCTATGACGACCCGGATGAAAATGACGGACTCCGGATCCTGGTCGACAGGGTCTGGCCACGGGGCCGTACTAAAGAGGAGATGCGGCTCGATGCCTGGCTCAAGGAGATTGCGCCGAGCACGGAACTGCGCAACTGGTTCGGGCACGACCCGAAGAAATGGGACGAATTCAAGCGCCGCTATTTCAAGGAACTGGAGAACCTGCAACAAACGGTGGCAGACCTGCTGGAGAGGGGCAGGGGACAGCGACTGACGTTGGTCTTTGCCGCCCGCGACGAGGAGCACAACAATGCCGTGGCGCTAAGGGAATATCTGCAAGCCAGGCGAAAGTGACGTGGTACGGCTAAGCGCGGGGTAGTCGGCTCCGGTTGCGCTCCGGAGCTCCAAGGGGACGTCCTGGACAAATTAACAAACGCCGATATTTTTTTCTCATGCCACGTCAAGCCCGTATCGATATCCCCGGTCTGCTTCAGCACGTCATCGTTCGCGGTGTCGCACAATCCGACATCTTCGAAGATGACAAGGATCGCCATGATTTTGTCCGGCGCCTCGCTGCGCTGCTGGGCGAAACAGGCACCCTCTGCTATGCCTGGGCCTTGCTCGACAACCATATCATCAACTATGAACTTCGTGTCTCCAGGGCTTTATCGATATCATCGGTTTTTCCCAGAATGATCAGCACATCGCTGTCCTTCAATCTATACGTCGGTGGCGGCGCGGGGATGAACTGGTCGGTCAGGACATCCTTGATGGCGATGATCGTCAGATGGTGCTTTTTCCTGAGGTCCAGCTCGATCAAGGTTTTGCCGAGAAAGTGTTTCGGTGGCTCGGTTTCCGACAGGGAATATTCTTCCGCCAGGGGGATGAATTCCAGAACATTGGGGCTCGACATGTTGCGGGCCACCCGGACCGCCATGTCCTTTTCCGGGTAGATGACATCCGTCGCGCCGACCCGCTCCAGAATCCGCCCGTGGTCTTCGCTGATGGCCTTGACCAGAATGCGCCGCACCTTCAGCTCTTTCAGATAGAGGGTCATCAAGGTCGACAGGTGGGAGCGGTCGCCGGTGGAAATCACCACGGCATCCATCTCCTGGACCCCCTGAGAGGCCAGAAATTCCTTGTTGGCCGCATCCCCCAGGATGGCATAGTCGCAGATATCCTTGACGGCCTGAACCTTGCCCCGGTCGGTATCGATGGCCGTCACCTCATGGCCTGCTTCGTACAGGGTCGCAACGATATGAAAGCCAAAATTCCCCAGGCCGATCACGCAAAAATTCTTTTTCATCTGGATTCTCCTGTTATCCGATCATGATGTTTTCTTCGGCGTAGCGTGGTGCAAAGCGTCGGGTGCGGCCGGCGATGGCAAAAGCCATGGTCAGCAATCCGACCCTGCCGACAAACATCAGCAGGATGATGATGAGCTTTCCCGCGGAGTTCAGGTTGGCCGTTGCGCCGAGCGACAGGCCGACGGTACCGAAGGCGGAGAAGGCCTCGAAGGCATAGCCGAGGAATTCCCGCACGTTTTCGTGGGCCAGGTCAGGGCTCTGGACGATCATCAGGCCGAACAGGGCCAGAGCGATCAGAATGATGGCGAGCAAAACCAGGGCCAGGGCCTTGGTGATCGCTTCGTCCGGAATGGTGCGGCGGAACAGGCTGGTGTGCTGGTTGCCCTTGAGACGGTTGTAGAAAATCGCGAAAAACAGCGCCATGCTGGTGGTTTTGACGCCGCCCCCCGCCGAGCCTGGCGAGGCCCCGACAAACATCAGAAAGATGACCAGGAAGACGGTCGGCGCGCGAAACGCGTTCAGATCGATGGTGTTGAAACCGGCGGTGCGGGCGGTTACCGATTGAAACAGCGCCGTCCAGCAACCCTCCATGAGCGGCAGGCCCGCCAGGGAATTGCCCCGTTCCAGCCAGCCGATCATCACTGCCCCATAGACGATGAGGAAGGAACTGGCGACCAGCACGATTTTGGTGTGCAGGGACAGCTTCGGTTTTTTGGAGCGTTTTTTGCCGCGCACCATGCCGACCTGCCACAGTTCCCGGATCACCAGAAAACCGATTCCGCCGAGTATGATCAAAGCCATGACCGTCATATTGACCAGCGGATTAGCGCGAAAGCCGATCAGGCTGTCGTCGAACAGGGAGAATCCGGCATTGCAGAACGCCGAGATGGAATGAAATACCGCACTGTAGAGTCCCTGCCGGAAACCGAGTTCCGGCACAAAGGCGAAGGCGAGCAACAGCGCGCCGGCCGCCTCGATCGCCAGTGTCATGAGGAAAATCCCCCTGATCAGCTCGCGCCAGGAATGGACCGGGGTGTGCATCAGGGTTTCGTTGATGATCCAGCGCCCGCGGGCGCTCACCCCGACCTTCAGGTAGATGAACAGGTAGACCGAGAAGGTCATGATCCCCAGCCCGCCGATCTGAATCAGGATAAGGACGACGCCTTGCCCGAAGAGGGTCAGTTTGCTGCCGGTGTCGACCACGATCAGACCGGTCACACATTGGGCCGAAGTGGCGGTGAACAGGGCATCGAGCAAGGAGAGCGGCTCACCATGGGCGGCCCATGGGGTCGCCAGTAGCCCTGTGCCGAGCAGAATGGCGGTGGCGTAGTAAAAAACCAGCGCCTGGGCCGGCGACAGGTTCCTGATTCTTTTGAGCGTGCGCGAAGCATTCATGCCTATTTCGTGTCCTGTTGCGTCTGGTTGAAGTCTGTTCCCGAGAGGACCAGATCTCCCTTGATGGCCATCATGTTAACCTTGTGTCCCAGTTCGCTGAATTGACCGGTGACGGCATCAGATAGTTCCGCCACATACTTTGTCGAGGTTGTCTGGCGCTGCTGTTCCAGCGTTTCGCGAAGCTTCTCGATCATCACTCTGGGAACTTGAAGAGCGTGCTGCAGGGATAAATTGCCGTGGGCGCCGATGTCACCCAGCAGTTGATCCGCCCGGTGCAGATTTTCAAGCGTTTCATCATAACGATTCAGCGCCTGAAGCCGACCTGCGTCATAGATCAACTGACGAACCTCGGTGATGGGGATGTCGTAGTACATGAGAATCCGGACTTTTTCTTCCGCATCCTCAAGGCTCCGGCGAGCCTCGGACACTTGTCCCTTGGCCAGGTTCGACCGGAGCGTTACCAATGAGACCTGAAGCCTTTCTCCCGTGGTCCTGAGGTGTGAAAAGTCGGTATCTTCGAGCACAGGTTTCCAGATCCCTTGCTGAACGGCGCCATCCCGACATGCGGAAAGTGCCAACAGTGCACAGATCATCAGAACCGTTATCTGTTTCATGCGATCTCCTCCTTGCCCCCGTACCTTTCTGCCTTTTCCATATCGGCAGGACTCACTCGGATTTGAACCGGTAACCGATGCCCGGTTCATTGATGAAAAACCGGGGTCTTGCCGGATCGTCTTCCAGCTTCTGCCGCAGCTGGGCCATGTAGACCCGCAGGTATTGCACCTGGTTGGCCTGGCGCGGTCCCCACACCTCCCGGAGCAGGTGGGTATGGGTGACCACCTTGTCGGCATGGCGGATCAGGGTGGTCAGCAGGCGGTATTCGAGCGGGGTGAGGTGAATCTCCTCGCCGTCCAGGAGAACCTGGCGCTTGTTGAAATCGACCTGGAGTTTGCCCGCTTGAAAGACCGGTGTGTCCTGGCCTGCCTCCTGCCTGGCCCGATGCCGCAGAGAGACCCGGATGCGCGCCAGCAGTTCGTCCGCGCCGAACGGCTTGGTCAGGTAGTCGTCGGCCCCGGCATCCAGCGCCCGCACCTTGTCCCGCTCCTGTTCCCGGGCGGAAATGACGATAATCGGGGTCGTGGTCCATTCGCGCAGTTTCTCGGTCACCTCCAGCCCGTCGATGTCCGGCAGTCCCAGGTCGAGCAGGATAATGGCCGGTTGGCGACTGGCCACCTGCACCAGGCCGTCACTTCCGGTTTCCGCCTCGATCAGACGATATCCCTGGCTTTGCAGGGAGACGCGCAGAAAACGCCGCATTTGCGGTTCGTCCTCGATGAGCAGGATCAGGGTTTTATCATCGGTCATCGGCTGTGCTCCGTTGTCCCTGTTGCTGTTTCAGGTCATCCGTTCTTCCGGCTCTTGTTCAAGCGGCGGCGGAGATTGCCCGACCGGCAAGGTAAAGCTGAAGGCAACCCCTCCCGCCGCAAGGTTCTCCATCCAGATGCGCCCGCCATGGGCTGTGACAATCCCCTGACAGATCGCCAGGCCGAGGCCTGCCCCGCCGCCGGCATGTTTGCCCCGGACAAATTTCTCGAAAATCCGTTCGCCCGCTTCCGGGGAAATCCCCGGACCCCGATCCGCGACGCTGACCAGGATCTCCTGCTCCCTGACCCATGCGGACAGGGAAATGATTGTCCCGTGTGGGGTGTATTTGATGGCGTTTTCCAGCAGATTGCGCAGCACCTGCTCGATCAGCAGCTCATCGCAGGGAATCAGCGGCAGCGCCGGCGGCAGGTTGATGGTGAGCGGATGGGCATGAAACTGCCCGGCCATCCGGTTGGTCACCGTGCCGACGATCTCCTCCAGGGATTGCCACTCCCGGTTGAGCTTGATGCCGCCGGACTCCAGGCGCGTCATGTCGAGGACATTGCGAATGATCCGGTTCAAATGTTCGGCTTCCTCGACAATGGTCTGCGTCAGTTCCCTGCGGCTGTCCGCATCCAGCAGCTTTTCTCCTTGCAACAGGGTGGTGCCGGCTCCGGTGATGGCGGCCAACGGGGTGCGCAGGTCGTGAGAGACGGAACTGAGCAATGTGTTGCGCAGGGTTTCGGTTTCGACCTTAAGCAGGGTCCGCTGCGCCTCCTCGGCAAGAAAGGCGCGCTCCAGCGCCATGGCGGTCTGGTTGGCAAAGCTTTCCAGGGCATGGATCTGTTCCGGAGTAAACGGTTCGGCGGAAATCCCGGGCAGCAGACCGACCACGCCGATGGTTTTGGCGGCGGCAACCAGGGGCAGATAAAGCGCCTTGGCCCCGGGAAGGGTGGCGGTTCCCGATCCGGCCCGCTGTCGATGTTCGAACGCCCATTGCGCGGCATCCCGCTCTGCCTGATCGAAGGCGTACGCCGGTTGCGGATGCGGTCCGATCAATCGCCCCTGCATATCGGGGTCAAGAATGACCGCCCGGCAGGAAAAAACCTCGTTGAGGTGGCGGATCGCGATGGCGGTCAGCCTCTCGCGTCCTTCGACCTGGGCCAGATCCCGGCTCAGGTGGTAGAGCGCGGCGGTGCGGCGCTCCCGTTGCCGGGCGGACTCGGCCTGTTCGCGGACACGGAAGGTCAGCCGGCTGATGACGAAGGCGACAATGAACATGACGGCGAAGGTCACGAAATATCGGACGTCCTCGACGGTGAAGGTGTAAAGCGGGGGAATAAACAGAAAATTGAAAGCGGCGACGCTTAGCAGCGTGGCCAGCAGGGTCGGCCCTCGCCCCAGCCTGCCGGCGGTCAAAACGATACCGAGCAGGTAGACCATCGCCAGATCAACCAGGGTAAAATGCGGGAACATCAACGCCGCGACCATGCTGCAAAGGGCGACATTGGTCAGGCTCAGCAACCAGTCCCGGATCGGGACCGGCTGCTTCCTGGCCGGGCGCTGGGCGGGGCGAGGTGCCAGGTCTGCGCGTTCGCCGGTGATGACATAAACATCGATCTCCCCGCTCCCACGCACCACCTCGTCAAGGACCGAACCGAAAATCCTGTCCTTCCAGCGGGGATGGGTCGGTTTGCCGATGATGATGCGGGTCACGTTGCGCGAGCGGGCGTAACTCAGCAGTTCCTTACTGACGCTGTGCCCGGAGAGGGTGACCGTTTCGGCCCCAAGGCTTTCGGCCAGATGCGTATGCTCGGCCAGATGCAGCAGATCCTGCTGTGAAGGACGCACTTTGACGGGAGCCTCGACGGTGACGGCCAGCCATTCGGCGCCGAGGGCGGTAGCCATCTGCCTGGCGGTACGGATCAGGCGCATCGACCGCGGGTTGGCACCGATACAGACCAGAATCCGCTCGGCAACAGAACCTTCTCGTTGGCACAGACCGGCATCCGCCTGTTGCTGAATGCCTGGCAGCGGAGAGTCGGAATCGGAACCGCATTCTTCCATCATATGCTTTCACTCTCGCAGCAGAGGAACCTTGGCCTGATGCGACAACCTGCCAATTTCGAAGGATAAAACGCAAAAAAAAAGCTGTGCTTGAGCTGCTTTTATGACTTTGGAAAGCTATCAGAAAACGCATAAATGGGGCATTAAAAGTGCGAGGCTGGGCATAAAGATTTCATAAAGACTCACGCCTCACGACTCACGCCTGATCAGAAAAAGCGATAGCCTGTGCCTGCTGCGGAAGGCAGACGCTCGGACGGCGGGAGTCGAAGAAAACGATAGCAATCTTTAATCCAGCCGATATAATGCGGAAGATGTTTTGAATTCAATGACTTACCGGCGGACGGTGCCAACCGGAATTCGTTCCGCATAATTACCCTCCGTTCTTATGTTGACACCGCATAGGCCGCTGGAGGGGGATGTTTGGCAAGCGGAACCCCCTACAGCAGGACATTGACCCCCCTCAGTCCCCCCTACTTCGCAGGGGGGAAGCAAAAAGCCTTATCCCCCCTGTGGAACAGGGGGGAAGGGAGCGCAGCGAGCAGGG
>DASWJX010000234.1:0-7230 GCA_036396915.1 Geopsychrobacteraceae bacterium
CGCCTGGCCGTGGTGCGGCTGACGCCGGTCCGCTCGCCGACCTCTTCCGCACTGAAGCCGTCCGAACAGTCCCGCCCGAAAATCCCGCTGATCTTTTTCAGGGTCAGCGGATCGATCCCTTTCGGGTGTTGCGGTGCTCCCGGACTGGTTTCCCGGTACGGATGCAGCAGGCGGTCGATATGCTGCTGATCGACCGGAAAGCCGTCCTGCAGCCGGGTGCGGTGCGCGCGGAATTTTTCCAGGGCGTCCTTGAACCGGGAAAACATGACCGGCTTGACGATGTAGTCGAAGACCCCGCCGCGCAGCGCTTCCTGCAGCGGTTCGATCTCCCTGGCCGCGGTGATCATGATCACGTCGCAGGCCTGCCGTTGGGAACGCACTTTCCAGAGCACGTCCAGACCGAGCCCTTCCGGGAAATAGAGATCGAGCAGGATCAGGTCCGGTTCCAGGATCTCCGCCAGCTTGACGGCATCGTCCAGGCTGTCGGCGATGCCGCAGACGGCGAAGCCCTCCACCTTGTCGGTATAATGACGGTGGATTTCGGCAATCTTCGGATCGTCGTCGACGATCAGTACGCTGAGGTCCATGGGCTGCATCCTTATTTGTCTGCGCGACGTTTCGGGATGAACACGGTGACCAGCGCTCCCCCCAGCTCGCCGTCGGCCAGGGTGATCTGGCCGTCGAGATCGTTCAGGGCACAGCGGACCAGGTGCAGCCCGTGGCCGCGATGCTCCTGCGGGTTGGTGGAAAAGCCCCGCTCGAAGATCTTGCCGGCCATGGCGGCCGGGATGCCGACCCCGGAATCCTCGACCTCGAAAACCAGATCGCGGCCGGCATCGGTCATCGCCAGCCGGACCAGCGGATCCCGCTCGCTGCGCAGAACCGAGTCGAAGGCATTGTCGATCAGGTTGCCGAGGATGGTCACCAGTTTTTCGCGGCTGAGATCGGCCGGCACATCGCGCATTTCACTGTCCGGATCGATCTCCAGTCTGACCCGCAGCTCCTGGGCGTGGTTGTACTTGCCGATGATGAAGGCGGCGAGGACCGGGTGCGGGACCGCCTTGGCGAGGAAAGCGATCAGCCCCTGGTAGCCGGCGGTTTCGCGACCGATCAGATCGAGCGCTTCCTTGTCGTGACCGATCTGAATCAGGCCGGCGATGGTGTGCAGCTTGTTCGAATATTCGTGGGTCTGGGCGCGCAGCATTTCCGAGTACTCCTTGACCTGCGACAGCTGCCTGGCGACGATATCCAGCTCTTCCTTGCGCCGGAAGCTGGCGACCGCGCCGATGATCTCGCCGTTTTCGATCATCGGCACGGTGTTGAGGATCATCATCGTGCCCGCCACCTCGAACTCCTGATCGAAGCGCTGTTTGCCGCCGGTGAGGACCCGGCTCAATTTCGCTCCGGGCAGCACCTCGCGAATGTGGCGACCGATCAAGCTCTCGCCCTGCTCTTTGTCCAGGCTTTCGATGGCCACCCGGTTGGCGACCGTGACCCGCGCCTCCCGGTCGATGGCGACGATCCCCTCGCGGATCGATTCGATAATCGAGGAGCGCTCACAGAACAGTCGGGCGATCTGTTCCGGTTCCAGGCCGAAAATCTCCCGTTTGAAGCGATTCGAAATACTGACCGCACCGAAGACCCCCGAAAGGGTCAGGATGCCGACCAGGATCCCGACCTTGAGTTGCTGTTCGTGGACGGTATCGCGCACATCTTCCAGCAGGTAGCCGACCGAGACCACGCCGATGACCCGCTGCCGGTCATCGAAGATCGGCACCTTGCCGCGGATCGAAGGGCCGAGGGTGCCGGTCGCCCGGGACACGTAGGCCTCGCCCCGTTCCAGCGCCGCGGCATTGTCGCCGCCGACCATCGTTTTGCCCAGCCGGTCGGGCTTGGGGTGCGAAAACCGGACGCCGTCGCGGTTGCCGATGACGATGAATTCGGCGCCGGTTTCATGGCGGATCTCTTCCGCCAGTTGCTGCAGCTTGCCCTGCGGGCGCGGTCTGACGATCTGCTGCCGGACCAGCGGGATTTTCGCCACGGTCCGCGACACCTGCAGGGCGCGCTTGCCGATCTGTTCTTCCAGCACCTCGCCGATCATCGCCGTGTACATGCCGCCCGCCACCAGGGTCAGCGACAGCACCAGCAGGCAGACCAGAAAGATCATCCTTGCCTTGAGGGTGGCGGGGACCAGGCGCAGACGTTTTTTTTCAGCCGGTAGGTTCATGGCATTCCTGGATCACAATGAAAACGGCACCATTATAGCGCGTCCTGGTTATCCACTTCACTCAAGTTGTTGATTCAGGATCAGAGGTTTTCACCACGGAGCGGGTCGGTCAGCAGCTGCTCCGGCCGATCAGCCTGGCGCTCAGGTCGGCGGCCGTCTGCCGCAGGGCGCTCGCCAGTTCCTCTTGCCGCGCCTTGTCGAAACGTGAGATCAGACCGGAAATGCACAGGGCGCCGTGCAGTCGCTGGTCGGCGGAGAGGACCGGGACCGCCACGGCGGCGACTTCCGGGTCGCGCTCGCCGAGCGAGGCGCACCAGCCCCGGCCGCGGATCGCGTCATACGGCTCTCCCTCCGCTCCCGACCAGGCCAGCAGCACCCGTCCGCCGGCGCCACGATCGAGCGGCAGTTGCCGCCCCTCTTCCAGCTGGTGGCGGATGGCGCGTCTGGCGTTGGCGCGGTAAAGGCAGATGCGGCTGGCGTCACTCTTGATATAGAACGCCACCGATTCGTTGTAGCGGTCGCGCAGCTCCCGGAGCACCGGCCGGACCACGGCGCCGAGATCGAAGCTCTTGCGGTAGATCTCCCCCAGGCGCAGCGGCGTGGAACCGAGCCGGTAGATGCCGTCGGCCTGCCGGACCAGATAGTCGAAACGTTCCAGCGACGCCGCAAGCCGCAGGATCGTGCTTTTGTAGAAACCGGTCTGCTCGGCCAGTTGCTTGAGGCTGAGGACCGGACGGTCTTCGGTGAAACTGTTCAGAAGCTCAAGTGCCCGTTCTACCGCTTCTACGCGATCCTTGGCCATGCCGTCATGCTCCGTTTCCTGTCGAATGGAAGTTTTAGTTCCTCAGTGTAGAATAAAATTCTGCCCGACACAACTTGCCGTTGACCTGCCGTAAACGTTCCGTATAATAGAAAGAGATTCTGCCTAACGGAATTTTCCGAAAGCAACAGACCCAAACGTGCAGGAGCTAGCGTGACTGATCGACCGCTGAAACCATATCGGGTTATCGACCTGACCAATGTCCTGTCCGGCCCGTTTTGCGGCCACTTGCTGGCGCACATGGGCGCCGAGGTGATCAAGGTCGAGGCGCCGGGCTGCGGAGATCTGGCCCGACAGCTCGGCGCCGATCCGGATTTGAACCGCAAGAAAATGGGGGTCTCGTTTCTGGCTCAGAATGCGGGCAAGAAGTCGTTGACCGTCAATCTCAAGACGACGGCGGGCAAGGACCTGTTCCGGCGCCTGATCCGCTCGGCGGATGTGCTGATCGAAAATTTCCGCCCGGGGGTGATGGACCGGCTCGCCTTAGGCTTTGACGATTTGAAACGGGAGAACCCGGCGCTGGTCTATTGCGCGATTTCCGGCTTCGGCGCCACCGGCCCGTTACGCAACCAGCCGGCCTACGACCAGATCATCCAGGGCATGTCCGGCCTGATGAGCATCACCGGCGACCCGCGGAGCGCGCCCTGCCGGGTCGGTTATCCCATCGCCGACACCATCGGCGGCATGAGCGCGGCGTTCGCCATCACCTCGACCCTGGCCGGGCGCGCCGCCGCGCCGCAAGAAGCGGTCTTCATCGATGTGTCGATGCTCGCCTCGACCATGTCGACCATGGGCTGGGTGGTGTCCAATTTTCTGATGGCGGGAAAGATTCCGCAGCCGATGGGCAACGACAATTTCACCGCCAGCCCCTCCGGCAGCTTCCGCACCGGCGACGGCCTGCTGAATATCGCCGCCAACAAGCAGGAACAGTTCGAGGCCCTGTGCCGGGTCGTCGGCTGCCCCGAACTGGCGGACGATCCCCGCTTCCGCGAGCGGCAGGCGCGGCTGGAGCATCGTCAGGCCCTGAGCGGGATGCTGGAGCAGGCGCTGGCGGTCAAAAGCGCCGCCGCCTGGGAACCGGAGCTCTGCGCGGCGGGGGTGCCGGCCGGCTGCGTGCTGAGCGTGCCGGAGGCGCTGAACCATCCGCACCTGCGCAGCGAAGGGATGATCGGCCGCTTCGATGGGGTTCCGGAGGTCGGCCGGGTGGAGGTCTTTCGTCCCGGCTTCAAGCTGAACGGCGTGCCGCCCCGGGTTGACGCTCCACCCCCCCGGCTCGGGCAGCACAGCACGGAGATCCTCAAGGAACTCGGCCTGTCGGCGGACGACATCGCACAACTCAAGGCGCAAGGAGCGATCTAGATCATGACGAAAAGTGAGCGACAGGACCCGCGGGTCAGCGACTGGTGGCAGACCGGGATCGTCGAGATGGAACCGGGGATGATCCGCCTGCGCGGCTATCCGGTCGAAGAGCTGATCGGCAATGTCGGTTTCGTGCCGATGATCTGGCTGATGCTGCGCGGCGAACTGCCGCGGCCGGAGCAGGCCGCACTGCTCGAAGCGGCGCTGACGGCGGCGGTCGATCACGGCCCGCAGGCGCCGAGCATCGCGACGGCGCGCATGGCGGTCAGCTGCGGGATCGGACTCAACAATGCCATGGCGTCGGCGGTCAATCTGCTCGGCGACGTTCACGGCGGCGCCGGCGAGCAGGCGGTGGAACTGTACCTGCGGATTGCCGAAGCGTGCGCGGCGGGCCAAACCCCGGCCGAGGCGAGCCGTGCCTGCATCGACCGGATGCTGGACAGCGGCAGCCGCTTCATTCCCGGCTACGGTCATCGTTTTCACCCGGTCGACCCGCGCGCCCCGCGCTTGCTGGAACTGGTCGACCGGGCGGCCGCCGCCGGAACCGTCGACGGCGGGTTTGCCGCCATCGGCCGGGCCGTTGAAGCCGATCTCGAACGGCGCAAGGGGAAACGGATTCCGATGAATATCGACGGCGCGACGGCGGTCATCTACGCCGAACTCGGCTTTCCGGCGCCGCTGGCGCGCGGCCTGTTCTGCCTCTCCCGCTCGGTCGGTATCCTCGCTCACGCCTGGGAACAGTCCCAGGAGCCCGCCCGCAACAAGGGACCGATGCCGAAAGAGTATCTGTGGCGCTATCGGGGGGCCGCGCTACGCCACCTCGATCAGGGGGGGGAATGATGGAGCGGATACTGCTGGTCATCCTGGTCGGTGCCGGCGGCGGCTTGCTGGCCGCCAGGATGAATTTCCCGGGGGGCGCCATCGTCGGATCGATGCTGGGCAGCGCCGCCGCCGCGATCCTGATCCCCGGCCGCTTCGTTATTCCCGATCAGATGTCGCTGGTTATCCAGATCGTGCTGGGGATCACGCTCGGCATGAGCTTTGACCGATCGAGCCTGGAACTGATTCCGCGGATCATGCCGCTGGCGGTGCTCAGTACCGTTGTTCTGCTGCTGGCGACGATGGTGCTGGCCTACCTGGCCGAACGGTGCGGCCTGGTCCCTTTCGCCACCGCCCTGTTCGGCCTGGCTCCCGGAGGGATGTCCGGCATGAGCCTGATGGCCCAGGCGGAAGGGTACCGGACCGATATTGTCGCCATGCTGCACACGGTTCGGATCTTCCTTCTGTTCCTGATCGTCCCGCTGCTCGGAAGGCTCCTGACCCCCTGGCTGCGCTGATGACCGGCTGATGACCGCCGCGTGAACAGAATGAACAGAATGTCTTTTATAAAGGAAACGTTTCTTATTTGCCGATTGTTTACAGGGTTTTATTGTCGCCTTATGCTTGATCCAAACAGCGCCGCTACAAGCTGTCAGCGGCGGCCGGAGAGGGCGACCCCGAAAGTAAACATCGTTCCGGCAATGGTGCCGGGACTTCTCGAATCAAAGGAGAATGGCAATGAAGAAAACCTTTGCTGTGCAGTTGCTTCTGTTGCTGGCCCTGATCGGCCTGGCGCTTCCGGCCGGGAGCGGTTTGGCGCGTACGCCCGAAGCGGCCGTTGACAAGATTCACTTCCTGATCCCCGGCGGTGCCGGCGGCGGCTGGGACGGCACCGCTCGCGGCGTCGGCAAGGCCCTGCTGGATGCCGGACTGGTCGGCGAAGCCTCGTTCGAAAACATGTCCGGAGGCGGCGGCGGCAAGGCCCTCAATCACATCATCTCCACCGCAAAGCGCCAGCAGGATGCCATGCTGGTCAACTCGACCCCGATCATCATCCGCTCCCTGACCGGCGTTTTTCCCCAGTCCTTCCGTGACCTGACCCCGATCGCCGCAGTGATCGCCGACTACGCGGCGCTGGTGGTCGCCAACGACTCCAAGTACCAGACCCTCGACGAACTGCTCGCCGATTTCAAGAAGGATCCCCGCTCGGTCAAGATTGCCGGCGGCTCGGTCAAGGGCGGCATGGACCACCTGGTACCGGCGATGATCATCGAAGCCGCCGGCGGCGACCCGCTGCAGCTGGTCTATATCCCCTACGATGCGGGCGGCAAGGCGATGGCCGGTCTGCTCTCCGGCGATACCCAGGCGCTCTCCACCGGCTTCGGCGAGGCCGTCGGCCTGGCCAAGCAGGGCCAGGTGCGGATTCTCGCCGTAACTTCCGATGAGCGTCTGCCCCAGGCGCCCGACGTGCAGACGGTCAAGGAGTCCGGCTACGACATGAGCTTCGCCAACTGGCGGGGTTTCTTTGGCGCGCCCGGCCTGCCCGAAGAGAAGGCCGAAGCGTTCCGCAGCGTCCTCAAGGAAATGTACGCAAAGCCCGAGTGGAAAGCGATCCGCGATCAGCGTGGCTGGCAGGATCTGTACAAGCCGGGCGCCGAGTTCACCGTCTTTCTCGAGAAGATGGAGAACGACATCGGCAGCATCATGCGCCGGCTCGGATTCATTCAGTAAATTTAAGTTGCAGGCTTCGGGAGGCTGGTTGCAGAAAATTGTCATCAGTGGCCTGAAGCCTGCCTTTTGAAACAGGAAGAGATTATGGCTCGGGAAAAAGTCGGAGCGCTGCTCATGTTGTTGTTTTCGATGGCGTATGGCCTGCTGGCGATGCGAATCCCGCTGAGCTTCATGGCTCAGCAGGAGTTCTTTACCTCGCGCACCATGCCTTACGCTCTGGCGGCCATCGGTTTTGTGCTGTCGCTGTTGATCCTGGTCCTGCCGACCGTCGACA
>DASWJX010000235.1:0-5617 GCA_036396915.1 Geopsychrobacteraceae bacterium
CGCCGGTCATCTGGGTCGAGTTTCAGGGGTGCACGGGAGATTCCGAGGCATTTCTGCGGGCCAACCAGCCGACGGCGACGTCGCTGATCCTCGATTATCTGTCGATCGATTACCACGAAACGATCATGGCCGCGGCCGGACATCAGGCCGAGGCGGCCAAACACGCGACCATCGAGAACTACAAGGGGCAGTACATCGCGGTGGTCGAGGGCGCGATCCCGACCGGGGCCGATGGCGCCTACTGCACGATCTCCGGTCGCTCCGCGCTCGCCATCGCCCGGGAGGTCTGCGGCAACGCCGCGGCGACCATCGCGGTGGGGTCCTGCGCCACCTACGGCGGCATCCCGGCCGCGGCGCCCAACCCGACCGGGGCGATTTCAGTCGCCGCCGCGGTTCCCGGCGCCACGGTGCTGAATCTGCCGGGCTGCCCGCTCAATGCGCAGAATCTGACCGCCGCCATCGTGCACTTTCTGACCTTCGGCCGCCTGCCCGCCACGGACAGCCTCGGTCGTGCGAAGTTTGCCTACGGCAAGCGGATTCACGACAACTGCGAGCGGCGCTCCCATTTCGACGCCGGCCAGTATGCCGAAGCCTTCGGCGATCCCGGCCATCGTCAGGGCTGGTGTCTCTACAAGCTGGGCTGCAAGGGCCCGGAAACCTTCCACAACTGTCCGACGGTGCGCTACAACGAGGGGACCAGTTGGCCGATTCAGGCGGGGCATGGCTGCATCGGCTGCAGCGAGCCGCAGTTCTGGGACACCATGACCCCCTTCTACCGGCGTCTGCCGCAGGTGCCCGGCTTCGGCATCGAGACGACAGCGGACAAGATCGGTCTCGGTCTGGTGGCGGCGACCGGCGTTGCCTTTGCCGCTCACGGCGTCGTCAGTTCGCTGCGCAAGGGTGATAAACTCGAAGCCGATCATGTTGTCAAGGAGGACTAGGCCATGGCCAGAAAAATAGCTGTCGACCCGATTACCCGTATCGAAGGTCACCTGCGGATTGAAGCACAGATCGAGGACGGAATCATTCAAAACGCCTGGAGTTCGTCCACCGCGTTTCGCGGCATTGAAATGATTCTCAAAGGGCGCGATCCGCGCGACGCGCACCATTTCACCCAACGCTTCTGCGGGGTCTGCACCACGGTGCATTCGATGGCCAGTATCCGGGCCGTCGAGGATGCGCTGAAGATCCGCATCCCCGACAATGCCCGCCTGATCCGCAATATCATCATGGGCATTCAGAATGTGCAGGATCATGTCATCCATTTTTACCATCTGCACGCTCTCGACTGGGTCGATATTACCGGCGCCCTCAAGGCCGATCCGCACCAGACCGCGCAGCTGGCGCAGTCGGTTTCCGACTGGCCGCTGTCGAGCGCCGCGTATTTCAAGGGGGTCCAGGAGCGGGTCGGAGCCTTTGTCGGGACCGGCCGGCTCGGCCCCTTCGCCAACGCGTACTGGGGGCACAGCGCCTACAAACTGCCGCCGGAGGCGAATCTGATGGCGGTGGCGCACTATCTGGAGGCGCTGGAATGGCAGAAGGATGTCATCAAGATCCACGCCATTCTCGGCTCGAAGAATCCGCACCCGCAGACCTTTCTGGTCGGCGGCATGTCGATTCCGGTCGATCCCGACAGCCAGAACGCCATCAATGCCGACAAGCTGGCCCTGATCGGCAAGCTGCTGAAAAAAGCCCGGGTCTTTGTCGAGCAGGTTTATATCCCCGATCTGCTGGCGGTCGCCTCCTTCTACAAGGACTGGGCGGCCATCGGCGGCGGGGTCGGCAACTTCCTCAGTTACGGCGACTTCCCGATGGACAACCGCGACGGGCTCGACAGTCTCTATTTCCCGCGCGGCGTGATCATGGGCCGGGATCTGGCCAATGTCCTGGAGATGGACGAACGGGCCATCACCGAGTACGTGACCAATTCCTGGTACAGCTACAGCGGCGGCGACGATCAGGGGATGCACCCCTACGACGGCGAGACCACGCCGAACTACACCGGGCCGAAGCCGCCCTACGATTTTCTCGATACCGACGGCAAGTATTCCTGGGTCAAATCGCCCCGCTACCAGGATCAGCCGATGGAAGTCGGTCCGCTGGCCCGGGTGCTGGTGGCCTACGCCAGCGGCAACGAAGACGCCAGGGCGATCGTCGGGCACGTGCTCGGCACGCTCGGCGTCGGGCCCGAAGCGCTCTTCTCGACCCTCGGCCGCACCGCCGCGCGCGGCGTCGACTGCCTGATGCTGGCGCGGAAATCGGAGCTCTGGCTCAACCAGCTGGCCGACAACATGGGGCGCGGGATCCTTGAGGTGCACAACGCCGAGAAGTGGGATCCCGCCAGCTGGCCGAAAGAGGCCCAGGGCTTCGGCTACCATGAGGCCCCGCGCGGCGCCCTGGGGCACTGGATCCGCATCGAGAACGGCGCCATTGCCAACTATCAGGCGGTGGTCCCTTCGACCTGGAATGCCGGTCCCCGCGATCCGAGCGGGCAGCTGGGGCCTTACGAAGCGGCCCTGATCGGCACCCCGATCGCCAACGAGGAGCAGCCGCTGGAAATCCTGCGGACCATTCATTCCTTCGATCCCTGTCTGGCCTGTGCGGTCCATGTGCTGGACGCCCGCGGCAACGAGATCATCAGGGTGAGAGCCCTCTAGGAAAGGAGGCGTAAGGCCATGCTCGAGATACGGTATGTCTGGGAACTGCCGGTACGACTGAGCCATTGGGTCAGCGCGCTGTGCGTGGTGGTTCTTTCCCTGACCGGCTACTACATCGGCCATCCGTTTTATACGGCGACCGATTCCGCGGCCTACATCATGGGCTGGAACCGTTTTATCCATTTTGTTTTTGCCTACCTGCTGCTGGCGTCGTTTATCGTCAGGTGTTACTGGTTTCTGTTCGGCAATCATTATTCGTCGTGGCGGATGTTTTTCCCCTGGGCGACGCGCAAGGGGCGCAAGGCGGCCATGACTTTTTTCCGTTATTACACCTTCACCGGACCGAAACTGCCTTACGAGGTCGGCCACAATCCGCTGGCCTGCATGGCTTATGCCGGGGTTTTCACCCTGTTTGTCGTGCAGATCGCGACCGGTTTTGCCCTGTACGGCCAGGCTGCGCCCGACGGGTTCTGGTTCGGGACCCTCGGCGGTCTGCTGGTCTGGTTCGATGCGCAGCACCTGCGCCTGATTCATCATCTGACCATGTGGCTGCTGGCCGGTTTCTTTCTCAATCACGTCTACAGCGCCTGGCTGATGGATGTCAAGGAGATGAACGGGGTGATGAGCAGCATCTTCAGCGGCTACAAGTTCGTGGAACGGGATGATGTCTGATGTCGATCCTGGTGCTTGGCCTGGGCAATCTGCTGATGACCGACGACGCGCTGGGCAGTCGGGTCATCGAAACCCTGGAGCGGCGCTTCACCTTCCCCGCGCAGGTCGCACTGCTCGATGGCGGAACGCTGGGGCTTGATCTGTTGCCGCGCCTGGAGGGCATCGACAAGCTGCTGGTGGTCGATGCCCTGGAGATGGACGCCGCGCCGGGAACGCTTTTTCGCCTGGCCGGTGACGAGGTGCCGCGTGCCTTCGCCGGCAAGTTGTCGGTTCATCAGATGGGCCTGCAGGATCTGCTGGCGGTGGCCGAGCTGCTCGGGCATCTGCCGGCGCAGCTGGTCGTCTGGGGCGCCCAGGCGGCGTCGATCGAGATGGGCACCGAACTGTCGGCGGCTCTGGCGCCGGCCCTGGAGCGGGTCGTCGAGGCGGTGGTCGGCGAGCTTGCCGGCTGGGGTGCCGCTCCGTCGCCAGCGGCCTGAGCGGTGGCGGCAGCGTCAGGAGGCCGCCCGCGGGCGGCCCGCCGGCTGCGAAGGGAGGCGCCGATGCTCAAAACCTTGGTGCTGACGGTATGTTTATCCGTGTCGCTGCTGGCCTGCGACGATGGGTCCTTCGACGTGCCGAAACGGGAGGTGCCGCAGGCGTTATTGGCCCGGGACGAAGCGATTGATCGCGGCCGGGAGCTTTTTTTACGGTTGTGCCGCGAGTGTCACGGCACCTTGAGCGAGGGGCGCAGTCGGCGCGCCGAACGGTTGGTGCCGCCCGCCCCCGATTTTCACGAACGACGCTACGCGCAGAGCGATCCGGCTTATCTGTTCTGGCGCATTCAGGAAGGAAAACGGGTCGAACCGTTCCGCAGCCGGGGTTCGGTGATGCCCTCGTGGAAACCGCATTTGAGCGAAGAGCAAATCTGGCAGCTGGTGGCCTATCTGAAGCAGCGCAGCCGCAGCACTCCCTGAGCGTTTTTTTTCAGCAAACCTTTTTTATATTCGCTAAAAACCGTTCCCCGCCGCAGCCTTTCCCTGATCGCCTCAAAATTCCGTAATGAATCGATTTTCCTGATCTTTCCGGAACTACTCCCGCCGCGGGCGCTTTTTATTTTAAGTAAATTTGCGCAGAGGAAAAATTTCTCTGCTCAAGCCTTGCCTGAAAAGCCGTTTTCGGGCTATAGTCCGGCCGTTTAGCAGGTCCGGTTGCTTAAGATCACCAATCAAGTATATCCGCAGATGGTGGGGGCACCATCCAGGGAGGCAGAAATGAGCGAATTAAGCGCAGAAGCGTTAGGTCTGAAACGTGTGGGCAGGGTGTTCCGTAATCTCAGCTACGACGAGCTGTTTGCCCATGAAACGGATAATCAGGAAGGGGCCGTAGCGGCAAACGGGACCATGATGGTCGATACCGGCACGTTTACCGGCCGTTCCCCCAAGGACAAGTATTTTGTCCGACAGTCCCCGTCCTGCGACCATCTGGCCTGGGGCAAGATCAACAAGCCGGTTTCCGCTGAAATTTTCGACGAACTGTATGCCGAAGTGGTCGACTATCTGTCCGGCAAGGATATTTATGTCACCGACGGCTACTGCGGAGCGAACCCGGACACCCGCAAGCAGGTGCGCTTTGTTACTGAAATCGCCTGGCAGTCCCACTTCACCAAAAACATGTTTATCCGTCCGGACGCCGCCGACCTGCCCGGCTTTGCCCCGGATTTCCGGGTCTACAACGCGGCCGGCCTGACCAACAAAAGATGGCGGGAGATGGGTCTGAATTCGGACGTCTTCGTCATCTTCAATATCGAGAAGAATATTGCCATCATCGGCGGCACCTGGTACGGCGGCGAGATGAAAAAGGGCATCTTCACCATGATGAACTACTGGCTGCCGCTGGAGGGGATTCTCTCCATGCATTGCAGCGCCAACGTCGGCCATGCCGGTGACGTCTGCCTGTTCTTCGGCCTCTCCGGAACCGGCAAGACCACCCTGTCGACCGACCCCCGCCGGAAACTGATCGGTGATGACGAGCATGGCTGGGACGACGCCGGCATCTTCAATTTCGAGGGCGGATGCTACGCCAAGTGCATCGACCTGTCATCCGAGAGCGAGCCGGAAATTTTTCATGCCATCAAACGTGATGCCCTGCTGGAAAATGTGGTGGCCGACGCGGCCGGCGTGATCGATTTTTCCGACAGCTCCAAGACCGAAAATACCCGCGTCTCCTACCCCATCGATCATATCGAGAATCATGAGCCGAGCCTCAAGGGCGATCATCCGAAAAATATTATCTTCCTGACCTGTGAC
>DASWJX010000236.1:0-25296 GCA_036396915.1 Geopsychrobacteraceae bacterium
GGTCATCCAGTCGGCATTCGGCGGTGAATTGAAACTGCAGTACACGGAACGGTCCGGCCGGGACGAACTGGCGAGAGAGCGGACCGACACCCAGCCGGACGGGTTCAGATATTACCTGCTCAACAATAATGGTCGCTCCGAACATGAAAGCTACCAGTTCATCTGGGGTCGAGCCTGGCGCCGCCACTACCTGGAAGTGAACGGAACCTACCAGCAGACGACGACAAGCAACCCCGACTATCACCGGGATATCGCTGCCGACGATCTTGCCGAGCTGACCTGGTACAACGGCCGGACCCTCAGCTATGCTGAAATTCCCCGCAGTGATTTCAACCGGCCGACCGTCATCAACCTGATCTATTCAGGGCAACTCCCCCTCAACACGACCTTCACCAACACGGCAAAATATCGCGATGCCTATTACCGGCTGAAATACATCGGCAAACATGAACTGCCGAGTGGTGAAGAAATTTTTGCCTACGAAAAAGACAAAAACCACAGCTCCATCCGGTTTGACTGGCGCTTCGCCTGGGCCATCCCCATGCACGGCAATCGAACCACCGTGCTGACGCTCGATATCTACAATGTGTTCAACGAGAAGGCGCCGATCGCCCACCAGGATGATGAATTCGAAATCGGCCGGCAGTACTGGGCCGGAGTGGAATTCAACTTCTAGCAGATTCGGCGCTCCAACTACGATGCTCTCGCAAAAAAAAATCGAAGGATCGCGTCGCAAAAAGTCTACTGTTTGGAAAAGTTCACTATGCCATGCAGCGTCTGCTGTCCGTTCCGATTACTGACATGCAGACTGTAACGGCCGTTTGTTCCGGGATGCGGAACACCGACCCGAAGTTGCCGTGAGCTCTCAAGGCTGACCTGTTCAAGCTCTTGCGGCTGATAGATTTCCTGTACGCCGGTTCGCCCCGTGGCCACCAGCAGACTCTCCTCGGTGCCCAGCACCGACAGGGCCCCACTCATGGAAATGACGCGCCCCAGACTGCGGGGCTGTTCGGGCGCTGCAATATCGACCAGATAAATGCCGTTGTCGGAACTGTCCAGATAAGCCCGCTCGCCGTCAAGATACAGCCCGTGCACCATCCCGGGCAGCGGCAGCGTGGCAACGACCTGTGCGCTTTGCGGTTGGCGGGCATCGACGATCAGCAAACCGTCGTTGCCGTTGGCGACATACAGCAGTCCGTTGCGCGCTTCAATCGCCATGGCCCGGCAGAAGTGATCCATCGGTCGCGGCCTGACGATCTGCCTGATCAGCACAGGATACTGATCGTCCACCAGTTCGAATATCTGTACGCCGCCTTTGTCGGCGGCGACCGATATAAAGTTGCCATCCACGGCGATATCGCGGACCAGACCGTTGACGGGGGTCGTCCCAAGCAGCACCGGCCGGTAGGGGTTGGAGATATCGACAACCTGAATGCCGGCCCTCTTGGTCGCAACGATCAGCCGCTCCCCCAAAACAGCAATTCTGGTTGCGGCGCCCGGCAAGGCAACACGAGCGATCCTTTCTGGATGCCGCGGGTCCGACACATCCACCGTGCTGACTCCGTCCCGCCCCTCGGCCAGAAACAGGTAGGTGCCCTTCCTGGCCAGATCCCAGATGTGATCCCGGGCAGCCAGGGAACCTGTGATCCTCCCGTCGCTGCCGGGGCCACGCTGAATGATCTGCAGACCGTAGAAATCGGCGACATAAAGCCATTCACCGTCCAGCAATAACTTTTTTGCGCTGCCGGGGGTTTCAACGGACGCGAGCACATGCTGCTTCTCGATCGCACTCAGATCGACGACCTGTACGCCCATGCTGTTACTGGCCACGTATGCCAAACCGTTGCGAAGAGAGACCGAACGGGCCTGGCCGGGCACATCGACGCAGCCGACGATCTCAGGCTTTCCGCGCTCGGCGATATCCAGAGCCAGCAGTCCGTAAAGGCTGTCGGCGATATACAGGCGTTGACCGTCAAGAGCGAAGTCGAGCGCCTGACCGCCCGTATAGAGGTCACCGACAAGCACCGGTGCGGACCGATCCCGGATGTCGTACCAGGAGACATATCCCGCGTTGTCTCCGAGGTAGAGCGTTCCGTCCAGAACCGCGACAGCCAGAACCGAGCCCCGCAGGGGAACTGTCGCCAGCAGTTGCGGATGGGCCGGATCAGCGACATGATAAACGAGCAATCCCGCCCCGTCCGTCGCCACAAACAGGGTGTCACCTTCCAGAAACAGGCTCAATGCCTTGCCTGGGACATCGATCCTGGCGATGGCCCTGTCGATGATTTTTCCCGGGACGAGCTGAGTGACATCGAAAATGTGCACGCCGTTCATGCCCGTGGCGACATACAGTGCAGTGCCGCCGACCCGGCTGGACGATGGCCGGCCGTCGACTTTGATAATTGCCGGGGGCTTCCTTACCGCCGGTTGGCTCACGTCATAGACCCTGACCGTTTCACGGGCACAAGACACGAACAAACGTTCGCCGTCCTGGAAAATATCGACCGGCGCCTGCTCGATCTGGTAGGTGGTCCGAATCTTCGGCCGCAGCGGATTTTCCAGATCGAGCACCTGCAGACCCAATTGCTTATTGGCCACGTAAATAAACTCATCGACGATATTCAGATCAAAAGTATTCCCCTCCAGGGGCACGCTGCCGACCAGGGCATGCAGATTTCCGACATCGGCAGAGAGGATCACCCGCGTCGATTCATCGAACCCGGACCCTGAAATAACCCATTGCTCGGCATCCCCGTTTTGCGCAGAAATCTTTTCCGCCGCATCAACAGAAAAAACCTCCGGCTGCGCATACCGGCTGGCAAATGAGCTTCCGACCTGAAAGACCACCGCGGCATAAAGAGTGGCGCCGAGCAGGGACCATGTGCATAAGCGTTTGCGGTTCACTCTGTCCTCCGCACGATAGAAGGTTCAGTATCCCGGGCGCCGGCATGATCATCGGAATCCGGGGCCAGCCATTTATTTATCAGGTCGTGAAGATCTTTCTGGCGAAACGGTTTGCGCAGCACATCGTTCATTCCCGCCTCCCTGCAGGATTCGAAGACGCGCCGGTCGACATGCGCGGTCAGGGCAACCACCGGGATCTCGCAGCCCTCTCCGCGCAATTGTCGGGTGGCCTGAATCCCGTCAAGTTCCGGCATATTGCAGTCCATCAGGATCAGATCATAGCTTTTCGCCTGCAGCGCCTCAAGAACCTGAACCCCCGAAGCGGCCTGATCGATGTCCAAAGGGTATTTCTGCAGGGACAAACGGATCAGTTCCCGCGTGACCAGGTTGTCATCCGCCAGAAGAATCCGCCATCGGAAAGCTTCCGCAGGGCGCATTCCCGCCGCCGTCTCGGCGACGGCAGGGCGTTTTTCAGAAACCTGAGGAGCGACCAGCTCGAGGGTTTTCCAGCTGCGAACCAAAGTCTCGACCAGGCCCGACCAGAATACCGGCTTTTCCAGAACCGCAAGGGAGTCGGGATAAGCGTTCGCCAGACGTTCCAAACGGGTGCCGAGCGCGATGGTCCGCACCCGCGACAGCAGAGGCTCTTTCTTCATCTTTGCATAGAGCCGGTCGCCATCGGGCAAGCGAGCCTCGGCCGAAACAAGCGCAAAATCGAAGGGGAGATCCTGACGACTGTCCGCCAGCAGACGATACCAGGCATCCTCCACCGAGGTCGTCTCAACCACACAGAGTCCCAGCGCGGTCAGCATGGTCCGGATGGCGGCCCGGCCCGCAGCGCAATCGTCGTAGAGCAGCAGGCGCCGGCCGCGCATCGATTCCGGCAGTCGGGGCAGTTGCCGTGCGAGCAGCGGCAGCATCAGTTCGACCCGAAAGCGGCTGCCCTTGCCCTTGCGGCTCTCCAGACTGAGCTTGCCGCCCATCAAAGCAACCAGCTGCTGAACGATAGCAAGCCCCAGCCCGGTTCCGCCATGCTGCCGTGTCGTTGTGCTGTCCGCCTGAACAAACGCGGAGAAAACCTTCAGCTGCTCCTCCTCGCTCATGCCGGCCCCGGTGTCCTCGACCTCAAGCACAAAACAACCGAGACCGTGACCGGGCGTCGTCATATCGAGCCGGATCAGGATTTCACCCGCCTCGGTGAACTTGACGGCATTGCCGATCAGGTTGAGCAGTATCTGACGGATCCGGACCGGATCGGAACGGACTTTCCACAGCGCGGCCGGCATTACCCGGCACGAGATGCGGAGACCTTTTCGATCGGCCTTTTCCGCCAGCAGCGCGGTTGCTTCCTCGACGATCCTGCAGATATCGACATCGACGTTTTCCAGGTGCATGTGCCCCGCCTCTATTTTGGAAAAATCGAGAATATCGCTGATCATGGCGAGCAGCTCCTCGCCGGAGCGCTGCACAGTCACCACCAGCGACTGTTGCTGATCATTCAAAGCGCTGCGCATCAGAAGCTCATTCATCCCCAGCACGCCGATGAGCGGGGTGCGCAGCTCATGGGTCATGTTGGCCAGAAAATTCGATTTCGCCTGATTCGCGGCCTCGGCCGCCTGCTTGGCTTTTTCAAGTTTGCTGACCGACTCCTGCAGCTCGTTGGTCCGGCTCGCTACGGTTTCCTCCAGAAAGCGCCGCTGATCGAACAGTCTGCCGTCGCGGATTTCGATCTGGGTCAACATTTCGTTAAAGCCGTCGACCAGCGCGCCGACTTCATCGTTGCTCGTCTTTTCGGCCCGGACCGTAAAATCGCTCTGCTCTGAAACCGCCGTCATTTTGGCAACCAAATTGAGCAGCGGTTCGGCAAGCGGCTTGGTCAGATAGCGGGCCAGAACCAGCGAAAAAGGGACCAGAACCCCGACGGCCAGCAGCATTCCGAACAGCAGACCGTGGATGCGGTTGTACAATGCCTTATTGTCGGAAAGCAGATAAATGGTCCCGATCGTTTCCCCTTGATAAAACACCGGCGCAAACAGGCTGAGATGGCGCCGGTCGAAACGGACGCTCCTGCCTTGACCGGCCGGACGGCCGGCGGGGTCCCGTTCAATAAAATCATGAACGATCGATTGCTGGACAAACGCGACATCACTGCGATCCAGATATTGCGCGAAAGGTTCTCCTGCATGGTCAAACAGATAGGCCGAGCGGATATGCGGCTGGGCCTGCAAAGACGCCAGAAGCGTCGTTGCCTCCCCGGCGTCTCCCGCCATCAGGGCTGACTTGGCATTGGTGCCGAGCAGGTCGGCCATGGCCGAGATGTCGCTGACCATCTCGCTCCGGAACGAATAGATTTCTACAAAGACAAAGGCGCTGCTGAACAGGATCAAGACAAGAAAACTGGCGGTCACGATTGCTGCCGTCAGTTTCAGGCGGATGGATAAGTTTCTGAAAAGTTTTCTCATTGCCCCCTCGACAATTGCACGATTTTCGGCACAGGCGGATAGTAACAGCGTGCCTCGCAAAAAAAAAGCAATTTCATCCACGGAACTTTGCTGCCCCTGCATTTTAAAAATAGAGTTTCAAAAAAAGCCCCCCGCTTGCCCCGAGCGAACCGAACTCGCTGCGCGGAACCGGCACGCCGGCGATCCGCACCGGCCCCCTGCCCTGATGAAAGCTCCAGAAGATCTCAAGCGAGACATTGTCCGCCAGAGACAGCGCCGAGGTCGGGCGAAACAGCCAGGAATCATCCGCCAGATTCACGATCAACAGGCCCGACAGAGCAACCAGCGGCGTCAGATTCCGGGACAAGCCGGACAGCAGGTAGTGCTTGCCGGACAGAAAACTCAAACCCTCGCGCACCGGCGCGGATCGGGCAACCAGCGGATAGTCGCGCGGCCGATCCGCGCCGGTGCCGTTGTAAAGATATTGCACTTGCAGGATCGGATCGAGGGGGAAACGATATTCCAGCTCGACGGCGGCGATGCTGAACCGGCGATACAGATCACCGCCGGCGCTGCCGGCCCGGCTTCCGCGATAACCGGCCCACTCCCCCTTCCAGCCGAGTCCGCCCAGTTGTCCGGCCAGACCGATTCCGGCCATCGGTCGATCGCGCAGCCGGCCGCCGATGAACAGAAAATCGACCTGTCCGGCATTCATGGTCACATCGACCAGAGCGCTGCTGCGGTCCGCACCGTCGCCGAAAACCAGGGTGGCTGCCGCCTCGCCGACCACAGCGAAAAAATATTGCGCCCGCAGCGCATCGACGCCCGGGCGGACTTCGCTGTCAAGCGCGGTCGGCGCAAAAGGGGCGATGATATCCAGCGGAGAAAACAGACCGATGCGACCAAAACCGATGGCCTGCCGCCCCAGGGTCACCAGCGCAGCGTTTCGCTGCCACTGCAGGCTGAGACGATCGACTTGCAGCTGCCATGCCAAAGCACTATTCTCGCTGCCGTTCCAGGCCAGCCCGGCAAGCCGGTTCTCGCTGAAATCCGGAACGGGGACCGCGCCCCGCGGATGCCGATAAAGGGCCAGCTGGTCAAGCGACAGCTGCCAGACGGCCGCGGCCGCCGGGGCCGCTCCGCTCAGATCGAGGCGCAGACTGTTTGCCGACAGCCGCGCGGCAGGCTCCTCGGCGCGCGCCTGCCGGGAAAGGTTGAGGCTCTTGAAGTGACCGTGCAGGGCGGCGGCCGCGGCCAGACCGGGAACCAGGCAGAGCAGCAGACAACAAGCGAGGACCGGTCTCATGCCACGATCCGTCCGTCTTTGAGCAGAATGACCCGATCCGCGTGATCTATGACCTTCTGGTCGTGCGAGCTGAAGAGAAAGGTCGTCCCCAGCTCGCGATTCAGGCGGCGCATCAGGCGCAACAGGCCGTTCGCCGTTTCCGAATCGAGGTTGGCCGTCGGTTCATCGGCCAGCACCACCGCGGGTTCCGAAGCCATCGCCCGGGCGACGGCCACCCGCTGCTGCTGCCCGCCGGAGAGTTCCATCGGCTTGCGCCGTTCCAGCCCGGAAATCCCCAACTCTTCAAACAGTGCGTTGATCCTCGTTTGCCGAAGTGCCGGCGGTGCGTTTTGCAGCATCAGCACGAATTCAGCATTTTCCCGGGCCGTCAAAACCGGAATCAGGTTGAACGACTGAAAAACAAAGCCGATCCGCCGCAGCCTGAAATCGGCCAGCTGGGCGGCATTGCAGGCCGCCAGATTGATTCCTTCGACCAGCACCTGGCCCTGATCGGGCTGATCCAGTCCGCCGATCAGGTTCAACAGGGTCGTCTTGCCGGAACCGGACGGTCCGGCCAGAACGGCGAACTCGCCCGCTGCGATCCGCAGATCAACATCGCGCACAGCGTCGACCCGTTGGGCGCCGCTCTGATAGGATTTGCAGACACGCTTCAGCTGGATCAGCGACATCGGTTCCCCCGTGAACACTAGTGACGCATGGCGACCGCCGGCACGATGCGTCCGGCCCGATAGGCCGGATAGAGTGCTGCGGCAACACAGAGCAGGACGACATAGAGACCGATCTGCAGCATCCACAACGGATCCCACACGGCCCGCAGCACCGGCTCGAAGACCACGCCGCCGAACTCAAGCTCACTGTCGATCCAGTGCCGCAGGTCGATCCCTTGGGCAACCAGATACCAGGTTGCCAGCGAGCCGAAGAGCGTGCCGAGCAGCAGACCGACGCTGCCGACGATCAGGGCCTCCAGAAACAGCAGACGATGCAGGGTCGCCGGTCGTGCCCCCAGGGCCAGGATGGTCCCGAATTCGCGGCTTCTCTCCATGACCGACATCAACAGCGTGTTGACCACGCCGATGGTGACGATCATCAGGATAATCAGAAATATGAATTTCTGGCTGGCATAGTCAAGCTTGATGGCGTTGGCCAGATTCGCCATCGCTTCGTCCCAGAACACCAGGCGCAGATCGCGCTCGGCGGCGAGCAGGCGCCGAAGCTGCGCAACCGCTGCCGGCTGCCCTGCGTCCTTCATGATCAGCGCCAGCTCATGCACCTGACCCGGAACGCCGGCCAGTTCGGCGGCCCGTTGCCGGCCGATCATGACCAGCGAACGGTCCAGTTCGCGCATGCCGGTGTGAATGACGCCGTGCACGCGAAACAGCTCGCTGATCATCTCGCCCTGACGGTTCTGCAGGGTGACGACAAACTTGCCGCCCGGTTTCAGCTGCAATTCCCTGAGCAGTCGATCGCCGAGCAGCGCCTTGCGCGATACGCCATCCGGCAGCTGCCGGTCCTTCGGCAAGCGGCGCAGAAAAGGGTTGATCAGGGCTTCCTTGCCGGGATCGATGCCGGTCAGGACGATGCCGCGGCTTTCACGGCTCGATTGGGCCAGGCCGCCGAGATGGAGGCGCGGCAAGACGGCTTCAACCGCCGGCATGCGCGCGAGATCCGGCAGCAGCCCGCGCGGATCGAAGCTGAGTTTTTCATCCCGGCTGTTCAGATAGCCGCTGCGATAGACCGTCAGATGCCCCGAACCGGCGCGCACCCCGCTTTCGATCATCTGCGCGTAGACGCCGCTGGAAAGATTATGGGACGCCTGAACCAGCATGATACTGAAGGCGAGCGCCGCCAGGGTAATCCAGGTCCGGCGCCGGTTGCGCCAGAGGTTACGCCAAGCCAGCCTGAGCAGATCCATGTTCAATCCCCCCTTAACGCGGCCACCGGCTGCAGGCGCGAAGCCCGGCGGGCGGGCAGATAGCCGGCCAGCAGGCAGACCAGCAAGAGGACCAGGCCGGGCAGCAGCAGATTGTCGACCACCAGTTCGGTCCGTAAGCGCGGCGGGATCGTCCCGCCGGCGTAGGTCACCGAGGATATCCAGCGACTGAGATCGATGCCGCGGCCGGACAACAGGAGCGTCATAAAGACGCCGACCCCGCTTCCAGCCAGCAGGGATAGCATCCCCAGCAGCAGCGATTCGAGCAGCACCAGATTGCGGATCGCCGCCGGTTTGAGACCGATCGCCAGCAACACGCCGAACTCGCGCACCCGCTCCAGGACCGACATATAGAAGGTATTCAGGACGCCGAGTCCGGCGGCGGCATACAGGATCAGCATCAGGATGAAGCGGGAGACATCGTAACTGGCGATGACCTCCTGCATCTCCGGCAGCAGGCGACCCCAGTCGTAGACCTCAAGCTCCGGCGGTAGCTGGCCGCTGATCACCGGCACCAGTTTCGCGGCCGACATGGGCGAGCGAAGGGCCAGAGCGATTTCGTGAATCCGACCGGGCAGCACCAGCAGCTGCTGCAACCAATCGAGAGAGACCAGGGCCAGACTGTTGTCCCGGGTAAAATCCCCGGTCGCGAAAATCCCCGTCACCTGCAACAGATCGTTGCCGATCGATCCGTCCGCGGCCTGGGTGAAAAAAACCAGTTCATCCCCCGGCCGCGCTTCAAGTTTGGCCGCCAGACCGCGCCCCAGAATCACCCAATTACCCTGCCCGGAGCTCGGGAAGACTCCGGCGGTCAGCATCCGGTTCAGCGAGGTCACCTGCTGCTCCCGGCCCGGATCGATGCCGAGCAGTTCCCCCGCTTCGGTGCGACCGGCCCGTGAGACCAGACCGAAACCGCGCAAGCGCGGCGCGGCGCCGAGAATTTCGTCCCGCTCCCGCAGCCGGTCGAGAAGTTGCCTTGAGTAGGGAAAGCTGTCGTGCAACTGCCGCCGGTCCTGATAGGCAGGCACGGAGATGACCATGTGCCCGTGATACTGCTGGGTGGCCGAAGCCAGCATAGCGGCAAACATCCCGGAAAAGATGCCGAGCGACAGGATCAGCAAGGCGACGGAAACCATCAGCGCCGACATCGTCAGCAGGGTTCTCCGGCGGTTGCGCCACAGGTTGCGCACGGCCATGGTCCAGAGCATCGGCTAATGCCTCTTCAAGCTGCGGACGGAAAACAGGGTCGCAGCGAGCGGCAGATCGAACTCGATTTCCGAATACTCCAGCAGCGTCTGCTCCTGTTTCTCCAGCGGCTCGATAAGCATCCGCAGCGGCACCCAGCGCTCGCCGATCTGGCGCACCCGGTTGAAATGAATCCGCCGGACCTCGACCATCTCCTCGTCGAAGTAGGAGATCAGCACCGGCACCAGCGGCGTCCGCTTGATCCGGTAGAGCAGCTTCCCCCAGACCACCGGAGCGTCGGGCTTCGGCAGCGCTTCAATCAACCAGCCCTGCGCATCCTCTTCCAGCAGCCTGAAGGTATAGTCCCGATCGATGCGGTTGGCCTTGACCAGATCATCATTGGTCAGGTGGCTGCCCATCCAGGCTCCGCCCATCATCGACGGCGGAATTTTCAGCACCCGGTCAACCTTGGGCAGGTAATTCCAGACCTCCTGATCCACCTTCAGGGTTGCCACGCCCTGCTCTTTGATCGGCGCCTTGATCCTGGCCAGGAACCGGTCGCGCCCCTGCGACCAGATTTCCAGTTGCAGGGAGCGCTGCCAGTGAGCGGTGCGGATCTCCATGGTCACCAGGGCATGGGAGGAAGCACCCTGATAGCGGGTTTCCACTTCACGGATCAGCGCCGGCAGGTCAAGTGCATAACAACGCGGCAGCGGCATCAGCAACAGGAGCGACCAGCAGAGCGTGAGCGCGAGCGGCGGAATCTTCATGATGAAAGTATAGCGCGCGAATAGCCCCGTGCAGCACCCATTGCACTTCCCGGCAGAAGCTTAACGGTCGGAATATCGAATCTTTTTGGCAATCCGCATTGATATATTTTCGACTCTGCTCTAGAGTGTCCTTCCTGCCGGAGCACCCGGCGGACCATATAGATTAGGAGCAGCACATGACCCGCTTTGAATTACCGGCACGCCGCAAGGTCGATCACCTGACCCTGCACCGTCAACAACGCAAAATATCGATCAGGGAATATCACGCGCTCAGCCCGGCGGAGCGCCTGGAGATGATCCGGCAGGCCCGGGGCAAGGAAAAGTACGACCTGATCCTGAACGCCCCGGACGCAGAGCAGCTGGTGCCCGCATTGCACCCGCAGGACCTCTATCTGACGGTTCAGGAAGTCGGACCGGAATATGCCGTCGAGCTTTTGATGCTGACCACCTCGGACCAGTTGACGACCCTGCTCGACCTCGACTGCTGGGAAGGGGACAACCTCAGCGAGAAGAGCGTCCTCCAGTGGCTGGAGCTGCTGCTGGAAAGCGGCGAGGAGAAGGTCTGTCGCAGTTTCCGCGAGATGGAACCGGAACTGCTGACCATGTTCCTGAAGAAACAGATGCGCATCACCCGCGGCCCGGAATCCTGGAAGGACGAGGATGCGGACAACCCCATCCGTCTCGAAAATCTTTACGAAATCGAGTACCGCAACGAGGACGCGAGCAAGATCGTCGGCGCGCTGCTGACCATCCTGTTCGGTCAGGAGCAATCGCGCTACCTGCTGCTGATGGAAATGGTCCGGGCCGAACTCGACACCTCCCTGGAAGAGGAAACCTACCAGAGCCGCGGCCATCGTTTGCTCGATCTGGGCTTCACGACGCCCCAGGAAGCCCGCGCCATCTATGCCTATGTCGACCCGGAGCAGTTCACGCCGAGCTCGGGCAAGCATTTCGATCTTGAAGGTGAAGGCCTGCAGCACCCGGGCGCCCTGCTGTCGAGAGCGCAGCCGAGCGATCTGCTGGCGGAAATTCTGGCTGGCGGACTCAATCATGAGCTGGCGACCGAACTCTGTTTCCTGGCCAATCGCAAGATGAGCGCCGAGCGGATCGATGTCAGCGATCCGCAAGCGGTCGAGCAGTCACTGCAGCATCTCTACCGGACCCTCAACCTGGGGCTGGAACATCTGGCCGCACGGGACGCCGCCGATGCCGGGCGGATTTTCAACGACTGCTATCTGCAGCAGATCTTTCAGTTGGGGCACAGTTTGACCGAACAGCGCAAGCGCCGCGCCAGGGAGATCCTGCAGAGTTCGCCGGCCGCCTTTCTCGATGGACCCTATCGCCGTTTTGTCGAGACCCTCAACGGCACGCCGCCCCGGCTGTTCAGCGGCATCCGGCTCGGCCTCGGCCAGGACGAAAAGGCCTTTCAGACCCGCGACGATCTGCTGCTGGCGGATCAGTACCTGCAGCAGATCGCCGTCCAGCGGCAGTTGTTCGACGGGATCCTCCCCTTTGCGCTGCCAACGGAGGAGAGCTGCGATCTCAGCAACTGCCAGCCGGAGGAACTCGCCGACCTGACCCTCTCCGATCTGTTTCTGACCGCGCTGGCCAATCGTCTGCTCGGCCGGGAGTTTTCCCCCCGGCCGATCCCGGTGACGGAACTGGGCGCCCTGCATGCGCTGATCTGCGCGGACCGGAAACTGCCCGCAACCTTGCGCACGGAGACCTGCGCCGCCCTGGAAGCGCTGCTGAGCGGAGCCGGCCAGTTCGCCGATTTCTGCCTGGACATCTGGCAGGAGGAATTCTGCGCGCTTAAAATCGAGCAGGTCGATCCGCGTTACCTCAGCGGCCTGATCATGCGACTCTGACCTCCCGCACCCGCATGCGCTCGCCGCTGCCGCTCAGATAGAGAAACAGCAGAACCGTCCGGCCGGGGAGATCGGGCAGCTGATGAAACACCGCCGCGAAGTGCTGCAGCTTGCCCCCCCGGGCGCGGGTCGCGGCCACTTCGTCGCGCACCCGCAGCGCGACGCTGCGCCGCTCATCAATCGACAGTTCGGTGTCGAAAAAATCGGGGGCGGAATTGGGCACCACCCGCTCACTCCGGGCAAAATCGCGAGCCAGCGCTTCGCGCGGAACCGACCGCTGCCGGTCAGGAAATGCCTCCAGCAGATAACCGTGCAAAGCCGCGAACAGACCGCGCAGCGACTGCGGTTGATCGAACAGCCCCTGGCGCCGCCAGTAGCCTTCCAGCTGTTGCAGGGCGGCGGCAAGGGAACCCGCGGCGTCGGCCAGGGCCGCCAACAGGTGTGGGAATTTCCCGCTGTTCCAGAGCAGATCGACCAGCCGGCCGATGCCGCGCAGACTCTCCAGCTGCTCATAGCCGAGATCGGGGGTTTCCAGGATTCCGTAAGGCGGGTTGGGATCGAAGCGCAGCCGCAAGCGCCCGGCCTGCTCGCGCAGCGGCGCCCCGGGGAGGATCTTGACCGGTTCAATCTGCAGCTGATGGGGGTTCAGCTTGACGGTCCGCTCCAGAGACTGAAGAAATTGACGATAAGTCTCCCCCGGCAGCCCGGCGATCAGGTCGAGATGCAGATCGATGCGGTCGCTGCGGCGCAAACGCGCCACGTTTTCCGTCAGCCGTTCGATCGAGACCGGGCGCCCGACCTTGCGCAGGGTTTCCGGCAGGGTCGACTGCACGCCGATTTCAAACTGGAACATCCCCTTCGGCACGCTGTCCAGCAGTTCGAGGGTTTGCTCGTCGAGCAGATGGGCGCCGATTTCAAAATGGAAACGGCTGCTGCGATTATGTTCGAGGATATAACGGAAGATTTCCCGGCTGCGCGGCCCGTGGTAATTGAAGGTGCGATCCACCAGTTTGATCTGCCCGACCCGCCGCGCCATCAACAAGCCCAGATCGGATTTGATCCGCGCCATGGAGAAACTGCGCACCCGGGAATCGAGAGCGCTCATGCAGAAACTGCAGTCGTAGGGGCAGCCGCGGCAGGTTTCGTAATAGACAAAGCCGCGCGACAGATCGACCAGACCGGCGGCAAAGGGGGACGGAATCCGATCCAGGTCATCGAGCAGGCAGGTCGAGACATCGGCCTCGTCGGTCTCGGCGAAACGCACCCCCTGCCCTGCCGTTGCCGGCTCGCCCCGCTGCCAGGCCGCCAGCAGACGCTGCAGCGGCATCTCTCCTTCGCCGCAAATCAGAGCGGCGACGGGGTGACGGCGGAAGAAATCCGGACCCTCGAAAGAGACTTCCGGGCCGCCCAGCACCAGCCTGATCTCGGGCCGGACCGTGGCGAGGGCCGCCGCCAGCTCCAGGATCTGACTCCGGTTCCAGAGATATACGGAAAAAGCGACGACGTCGGGCCGGCAGGCCAGGATGCGCGAAAGCACGTTCTCTTTCGGTTCATGGACGGTGAACTCGCGAATCAGCAGCTCGCCGCACCGCTGTCCGCAGTAGGCGGACAGATAAGGCAAGGCCAGGCTGGGATGGATATATTTACTGTGCAGGGTGGTCAGCAGGGTTCGCATGAGGCGCAGAATAGCCTAAGCGCGGTTGCGGTTCAACAGGCAACCGCGGCAGCTTGAGCTGCCGGTTCAAGGGTCACAAACCTTTCACCTGGCTTTCGACCTGTGTTATCTTTTCGGCCGCATCAGACAAAGGATCTCGACCATGCATAAACAAAAGACCATTCTCGCCGTTGTCGCCGACGAAAACGGTGAGGTTTTCGAACATCCCGAGCTGCTGATGGCGGGGATGAACGGCATGACCGCCCGCGCGCCGGAAGCGGACGAACTGATTCCGCTGCCTGAGGGCAGCCGCCTGTTCACCATCCCCGACACGCCGCCGATGGGCTTCGAGCGCCGCGGCGACAAACTGACGACGGTGGAACAGCTGCCGCGCGACTGGGGCGGCGGGCGCATTCAGGCGGTTTCCGCCTTTCTCACTCCTGGCTTTACCCGCACCCTGCTGCCCGCCGCGAACTATGCGCGCAAGCGTGTCGACCTGACCCTGTGGGCCTATACGGCGGTGGGCTGGTGCGTCGAAGAAGAGCGTTTTTACGTGGCGGCGGCGCGAGTCGACCGCAACCCCCAGTGGCAACCGGACCATTTCGACGACCGGCAACTGGAACCGCTGGTCAGAAAACGGGTCGCGGCCCAGCCCGACAACCGCCTGATCGAACAATTGTCCCGCTGCGCCCTCGATTATCATTGCTTCGCCGCCAAGAACCTGTTCTTCGGCCGCTGGGAAGCGCCGCTGCCCTGTTCCCCGACCTGCAACGCCCGCTGCGTCGGCTGCATCTCGCTGCAGGAGGCTCCCGACTGCTGCCCGTCGAGCCAGGAACGGCTGGCCTTCGTGCCGACCGTCGAGGAACTCTGCCAGGTGGCGGTGCCGCATCTGCAGACGGCGGAAAACGCCATCGTCTCCTTCGGCCAGGGCTGCGAAGGGGATCCGATCCTGCAGAGCGACACCGTCTGCGCGGCGGTCCGGGAGATGCGCCGCCAGACCGCGCGCGGCACCATCAATTTCAACTCCAATGCCTCGCTGCCGGATGCCGTCGACCGTCTGGCCGCGGCCGGGATCGATTCGATCAGGATCTCGCTGAATTCGGTACAGGAAGGTTTTTACAACGCCTACTACCGGCCGCAGGGTTACCGTTTCGCCGATGTCATCGAATCGATCCATCGCGCCAAAAGCAACGGACTGTTCACCATGCTCAACTATCTGGTCTTCCCCGGCATCAACGACCGCGAGGACGAGATCGCGGCCCTGCTCAAACTGATCGAAAGCAGCAAAATCGACCTGATTCAACTGCGCAACCTGAGCATCGATCCGCCCCTCTACTGGCACGCCCTGCAGGCTTCGGGCAGCGGTATCGGCATGCTGCGAATGATGAACCGGCTCAAGCAGGAGTTTCCGCACCTGCAGTACGGCTACTTCAACCGGACCAGGGAGCGGTTCTATCCGGACGGCTACCAAAGCGACTGGCCGCTGCCCGCGCAGGGCTGAAGCGACGGGCAGCTGTCGGTTCGCATAAAAAAAGGGTGGCAACGACACGGCAGGTCGTTGTCACCCTTTTGCTTTTGAAGCTGCCGACGCCGAAAGCTTAATGCCCGGCCTTCCAGCGGCCGACAAAAGCCTCGGCTTCGGCCATAAACGCTTTGAAATCGCTCTGCAGTTCAGCCCGGTGACGCTGCAGGTCCTCGCTGCCCCGCCCCAGCGGCAGACGATGCTTGAGGCGTCGTTCCAGAGCGTTGAGCACGTTGCCGACGACCTCCGGCTGCCGATAAGAGACCAGCCAGTTGTCCCGCACCATGCGCGGCAGCAGATTCTGCAGTCCGGGGGGGAGCAGTTGCCGACAGTCGTTCAGCGCCTGATAGACCTCATGGGAAAAATCCTCCAGCGTCCGCTCGGAAAACTCCGGCCAGCGACAGGCCAGAAAATGGTCGTAAAAGACATCCACCAGGATGCCGCGGCCGAAGCGGTAGCGGCTGTCCAGCCGCCTGCAGCTGGCCTGGAAACTGGCGCTGTCCTGGGCGAAGCTGTCGATTTTGCGATGCAGCCGCAGGTGTTTGAGCAGCTGCGGGTCGACATCCGCCGGCAAGGGTCCCTTGAGAAAATCCCCCATCAACGAGCCGGCCCAGGCCATCGGTTCGGGGTCGGAGAAATAGAGGTGCGCGAGATAATTCATGGCGACCCTTCCGCCCGGACCGGCAGCAAACGTGCAGCGGCCGGCAGACGGGCCTGCAACCGCTTGAGATAGTCCCGGCGGCAGTAGTTTTCCAGTCTGATCATGGCCAGCAGCGGCGCGACGAAATCCTCGCGGCCGATGGCGAACACGCCGTGGCCGTAGACCAGTGCCGTTCCGCTTGCCGCGATGACCGGCGGAACCTGCCGGGCGATGCCGCCGGCTCCCACCTCGCCGGCGACCACCGGCGTCCCGGCCAGCGAGCGGACCCGGCGGCAGTCTTTCCAGCAATCCTCCACCGGGCAGTCGCTCTCATCGCACAGCAGACTGAGCAGCACCGAAAATTTCGGATGACCGTGCAGAATCGTCGCCGCATCGGTCTGCTGGTAGATAGCCCGGTGGGCAATCAGTTCGCTGGATGCGGTAAGGCCCGCCGTGCTGGAATTGTCATCGGCGACCAGATCGATACAGCCGGCCAGATCGTCCAGGCTGGCCCCGGTCTGGGAAATATACAGATGCCGGCCGCTGCGACAGGAGATGTTGCCGAAAAAGGAATCGACCAGCTTCAGTTCGACGGTGCGCCGTCCGGCGGCGTCGATCGCCCGCAGCAGCGCTTGCCGATCCGGCGCCGGTGGCGGCAAGCGCTCCACGGATTCCGGGATGGCGGTGCTCAGCTGGGCCCAGAGGGGCCGCAGCAGCTCAAGCTCCTTTTCCGTCGGCGCCGCATGCAGCAACAGATCGAGCAGAACCTTGATGAAAAGGGCATGATAAACCGACGAATAGTTGATGTACGCCAGCTCCACGGTGAAACTGCCGGTCGCCATGATGCCGACCCCCTCGACCAGGATGCCCTTGCGCCGGCCGAGCAGTTCAACCAGCCGCTGCGGACGCGCAACCGAAAATTCGCAGCGGCGGACCAGCGGGATGTCATGCAGAAAGGTTCTGGTTTCCGTATCGAGGGGAGTGATCTCGGTCGCCGCGGCGGGCAACCGCCCGAGCAGGACCTCGAGCAGCGGCAGCGGCGGCGCCGCAACCACCAGGGAAACCGTGTTCAAGCGCTGCAGCACCGCCTGCCCCAGCGGCCGCAGCGCGTCGCAGCCCCGGCCCAGGATTTCGTCATCCTGGGCGAAGATCGCCGAGCGTTCGGCATCGGCGCAGCCGTCGGCAACCAGCTTGGCGAAATATCTGCCGAGCTGACCGATCACGGTTGATGCTCCAGGTAGTGTGGATCGGCAAACCCGCCGTCGGCGGTCAGACCGCGAATCCGGTAATACCTGGCCAGTTCTTCGGCAAACCGCCGGCGGTCGAGGGGCGGCACCTCGATCCCCTCGCCGGCGCTGCCGGCTTCGGTGAAGAAGCGCTCGGGCAGTCGATCGTCAGCGGCGGTGAAGCCGTTGCGCCAGTTGTAAAAACGCTCGGTCAGATAGATCCGTTCGCCGATTTCATTGAGCAGTTGCGGGCCGTATTCGATGCCGGTGGTTGCCGAAAGCAGTTCGCCGTACTCTTCGAGACTGGCGCCTAAGAAGGAAAACTTGCAGGCCACCAGCGAATCGATGGTGGCGTTGCTGTCTTCGGCGATCTTGATCATCCGGGCCTTGCCGGCCAGAGAAAAACGGTCGGTGGCCACCGGCTTGCGCAGGATTTCATGGGAAATCGGGTAGGCGCGCAGATGGCAGCCGCCCCGGTTGCTGGTGCAGTAGGCCAGCGCCATGCCGTAGGCGCCGCGCGGATCGTAGGCGGGCAATTCCAGCCCCTTGACGCTCATCGACAGCTGCGGCCGGCCCAGTTCGGCGGCCAGGCGGGCGGAGCCCTGCGCCAGGCGCTCGCCGTCGCCGCGGCGCAGCGCGATATCGTGCAGCAGCGGAGCGATCTGCTCCGCCCGCAGAAACTCGCCGCGCAATTCCCCCCAGGCGGCAAGCGTCGCCGCCGCCGAGATGGTATCCATCCCCAGCTGATTGCAGAGGGTGTTGGAATTGACGATGGAGCGCAGATCGTCGATGCCGTTGAGGGCGCCGAAATGGGAAATCGTCTCGTATTCGGGCAGCGGCACCCCGTCCTGCGTACTCTTCTTGCACTGGATGGGACAGCCGTAACAGCCGTCTTTTTTCGGCTGATAGGCGCGCCTGATGGCGGGGCCGGAATACTGTCCGGAGCGGGCAAAAAGCGTCTTGCGGAAATTCTCGGTCGGCGCCATCCGCCGCTGCGCCATCAGATCGACCAGGGCGGGGGTACCGTATTCGGCGATGCCGAGATCGCCGAAAATCACCGGCGAGGCGCGGAACAGCCGCATGATGTCCCGGCGCGCCTGATCGAAGCGGGGCCGATCGAGCACCTCGACCCGCCGGTCGCCGGCGACCACCACCGCCTTGAGCTGCTTGGCGCCCATCACCGCGCCGAGGCCGCCGCGACCGACGGCGTTCCCCTCGCCCATCATGATATTGGCAAACAGAACCCGGTTCTCGCCGGCCGGGCCGATCGCCGCCACGCTGCCGCGGTCGGACAGTGCCTGCACCGTTTCCGCAACCGGCAAACCCCAGAGCCGATCCGCGGGCAGCAGTTCGCCCCCTTGCGGGGTGATCGCCAGCGCCACCGGCGTCCGGCTCTGGCCGCTGATCCGCAGCGCGTCGAAACCGGCCGCTTTCAGGCGCCAGGCGAAGCGGCCGCCGGCGGAGCAGTCATAGATCGTCCCGGTCAGCGGCGAGCGGGAGACCACCGCCAGCCGGGCCGAGGTCGGCGCCGGGGTTCCGCAGAGCGGGCCGACAGCGAAAATCAGGGGGAGTGCAGCGGAAAACGGATCAAGCTGATGGCTGTCGCGCAGCAGCCGGACCCCCAGGCCGCGCCCTCCGAGATAGGTCTGCAGCAGCTCGGGGGCCAGCGCTTCCACGGCGATCCGACCACTGGTCAGATCGACCGTCAGCAGCCGGCCGCACCAGCCGTTCATTGTACCAGCTCGGTCGCGGCGGACGGCTCGGCCTGTGCGACCTGATTCGTTTCGCGCCCCTCCAGACGGGCCAGGCGCGGTTCGACAAGCGCTCTGAACTCGGCCATATTGGCTTCGGAAACCGGGCGTGAAGCGGGCACCTTGACCCGATCAGGGTTGACCGGAGCGCCGTTCTTGCGCATCCGGAAGCAAAGGTGCGGCCCGGTCGCCAGGCCGGTGCTGCCGACATAACCGATCACCTGTCCCTGGCTAACCCGCTTGCCCTTTTTCATGTTGCGGGCAAACTTGGACATGTGCAGATAAAGGGTCGTGTAGCTGTTGTTGTGGCGGATTTCCATGAAGTTGCCGTTGGCGCTGGTATAACCGATGCGGGTGATGGTCCCGTCGCCGACCGTCTTGATCGGCGTGCCGCGCGGCGCGGCATAGTCGATCGCCGGATGCGATTTCCAGGTCTTGGTGATCGGGTGGAAGCGTTTCATGGAAAAGCCGGACGAGATGCGGCTGAAGGACAGGGGGGCCTTCAGGAAGGCCTTGCGCACGCTTTTGCCGTCGGGATCGTAATAGGACGGAGGATTATCGCCGTCCTGATAATAGATCGCACGGAAGCTGTCGCCACGGTTGGCGAATTCCGCCGCCAGCACCTTGCCGTAACCGGCCGGAGCGTCCTCCCGATACCGTTTTTCCACCAGCGCCTGAAAGGTATCGCCGACCCGGATATCGCGGATGAAGTCGATGTCCCAGGCAAAAATATCCGCCAGATACATCGCCAGCTCGGAACTTTCACCGGCCGCCGCCACCGCCTCAAACAGGCTGCTGTCGATGACGCCGCGCACCAGTTCGGTTTCGACCTGATAGTCGATCGGGACTTTCTCGATGATCGGAGCGTCATCGCCGGCGCGAATGATCAGCTGCTCCTCGCCGTCGATCTCATAGGTGAAACTTTCAAACTGCTCATCGGTCGTGCAGATCTTGTAGGGCTGCCCAGCGCAGATCCTGGTAAACGGAAAAACCTTCTTGCTCTGTTTGTTCAGTGCGTGGATTTCCTGCGGAGAGAAATAAGCGCCGAGCAGCGCCGAGATGGTCTCCCCCGGCTTGATCACATCGGCATACTCCTTGAGATCGGGAGGCGTCGGCAACTCGACCGGCGGCGCGCTGATTTCGACCGGGGCGACCTGCGCCTGCAGCTGTCCGCTCGGCGGCGTTCCGAACAGCAGCAGACCGGCCACGGTCAGGCCCAGCAGCAGAAAAATCGCAGGGAGAAAGCGGCGCTTCGAACGCCGCTGCCGGTTCTGCTGAAACGATCCGCGCGGCGGCTGGAAATCTCTTTTTATCTGTCTGTTCATCGGATCAACCAGAGGCCGGAAAAAGCGAACGCCGCGGCCGAAAAACTGCTTGTTGCAGGTAAATTCAAGAATCGATATCGATCGCCGATCGACGTGCGCATGATAGCAGGAGCGACCCCACGCTGTCCAGACGACATGGCCTGTTTTATTGCCTGTTCGATGATTTCCCGCTACCATGCGGCAAGGTGCCGTTAGCGTCCCCGGTCAGCAGGGCGAACCGCGGCGGACGACCTTTCAACCATTACCGACAGGAGCACAAGCCGATGATCAACCGTCAACGCATAAGCGATGAATTTGCCCGCCAGGCCGCCATCGCCAGCCCCTCCTTCAAGGAAGGGGGGATGGCCGCCTATCTCCATGAACGTTTGGTGCGCATGGGCGCCGCGGTAGAATTCGACCGGACCGGACCGCTGATCGGCAGTGAAAGCGGCAACCTGATCGCCCGCTTCCCCGGCAGCAAACAGGGCGCGCCCTTCATGCTCTCCGGCCACATGGATACCGTCACGCCGGCCGAGGGCGTCGAACCGGTGCTGGAAAACGGCGTCTTCCGCAGCAAGGGCGAAACCATCCTCGGCGCCGACGACAAGGCGGGACTGTCCGAGATCATCGAAGCGATCGAAGTGCTCAAGGAGCAGCGGATCGCGCACGTCCCGCTGGAAGTCGTCATCACCGTCTGCGAAGAGATCGGCCTGCTCGGCGCCAAGCATCTCGATTTCGGGACGCTCCAGGCAAAATGGGGCGTCGCCCTCGACACCTGCGGCATCGACCGGGCCATCAACCGCGCTCCGGCCGCCAACCGGATGATCATCAAAGTGTTCGGCCACGAAGCCCACGCCGGGGTCGCGCCGGAAACCGGCATCTCCGCCATTCAGGTCGTATCGAAAGCGATCGCCCGCATGCCGCTCGGCCGCATCGACGCGGAGACCACCGCCAACATCGGCGTCATCGAAGGCGGGCTGGCCGCCAACATCATCCCCAAACAGGTCACCCTGAAAGCGGAAGTCCGCAGCCACAACCCGGAAAAGTTGCGGCTGCAGACCGAGCGGATGCTGAAATGCCTGGAGGAGGAAGTCGATGCGGCCACCATTGTGCTCGACGGCAAACCGGTCCATGCCGCCCTCGCCCTCGAAATCAACGACGACTACCCGGCCATGCAGGTTCCGCCCGACGCCCCGATCCTCAAGCTGTTCAAGGAAGCCGGGGCGGCCCTTCGGCGGCCGCTGGAAATCGCCGCGGCGGGAGGGGGCTCCGATGCGAACATCTTCAACCAGAACGGCATCGAAACCGTCATTCTCGGCAGCGGTATGGAGAACGTGCATTCGGTCAACGAGGAAGTTTCCGTGGAGGACATGGTCAAGGTGACGGAACTGCTGGTGGAGATGATCCGCCGTGCCTGAGCAGGCTAAAGAGATTCCGTCTGCGGCGTCCCGCAGCGTCTGACCACTAACTCCCGCTCAGAACGATATCGAAGGCGCCCAGGTAGCCGCCGCCTTCCTTTCTGAGGGGGATGATGAGGGAATTTTGCGACGCCATCATTTTTAATTTCGGGAGAGATGAAGAGGAACCTCAAGATGCTCGAAATGCCGATCGAGGGTTAAGACTGAATAACCATGTTGTTTGGCGACAATGGCGATAAGCGCGTCAGTGAGTGGCACAGTGATTCCGCGCTGGCGCACGTTGCGAAGGAGGTCTCCGGCCTTCTCCCAGTCTTCGCGCTTGACCTCGACGTAGGGGATGATGCTGAACAGTTCACCGAGGGCCTTGCCTTCCTTCCGATTTTTCAGCCCCTGTAGAATGCGCACGCAACTTCATACAGTTTGACAGAGACATGGCTATTAATTATGATTCAATCATAATCACAATTAATCACGAAAACAGCTATGGAGTTCGAATTATGGCTCAGGCAAAGACCAGAGTGCTTACGGCACACGTGCCGTTACAGATGGCCGAAAAAGTTGATCAGATGGCGGCTCGCCTTGAACGCTCTCGCGGTTGGATTATGAAACAAGCACTATCGTCCTGGATCGACCAGCAAGAAGAGCGCAGCCGGCTGACGCAGGAAGCCTTGGCGGATGTCGATGCCGGTCATGTCATCGATCACCAGGCGGTGCAAGCCTGGGCCGATAGCCTGGATTCCGAGAATCCATTGTCAGTGCCGAAATGATGGATTTGAAGTGGACCAACAAGGCGGTCTCCGACCTGGCTCGACTGTATGAGTTTTTGGCCCCGGTGGATCAAAGAGCGGCGGCACGCACCGTTCAGAAGCTCACCGCCGCTCCCAAAAAGCTGATCACCAACCCGCGCATCGGCGACAGGCTCGAAGAGTTTGAGCCGCGTGAAGTCCGCCGCATTCTTGTTGGGCATTACGAAATGCGGTACGAGATTGATAGCTCAACGATCTTTGTACTGCGCCTCTGGCATACACGTGAAGACCACTAAGGAGGCCGTGAACAGTTCAAGAAGAAGCCTGCCGAGCGCATGGAAAGGCCGTGTCTCGAAGCGGTCCGGCTCGGGGGAATGGCCGACTGCTATAAAGATCAAGCTGAAAAATGCCGGCTATCGGTTGGCCTATCGGGTGGATGACAGCCGCGTGGTGGTCATCGTCGTGGCGGTGGGAAAGCGGGTGAAAGGGTGAATATTGGAGAGTTTGATTGCTCAATAGAATAAATAGCAAGGTCCCCATCGACCCTGCACAAGCTCCTCTCCTCAGCTCATGCCTGACATCCCTTTTCTTCGGAAATGGCTTTTATCATTGTGCAAATTATCGCCTGCATTTTGACCGGATCCGTCTCATAATCCACCATTTTGTACATGCGCGCACGTTCGCCAAAGCCAAACCTCTGATAGATCGCTTTCTCTGCTTCGGGCAATTGTTCCAGGACGGCATGGATCATTTCGAGATGTTCCGCCTGTTGTTGTTGGTTTTTGGGCCTGGCCTCGGCTGCGACCGGAGTGACGGTCTCGGGATTCCCGGCTTGATATAACTTTGTGGCCCGCCGGAGGTCTTGTGCCAATTCAGCGAAATACTCGGCTGCGGCCCTCATTTTGTTGAGGTTTGTGGCATCGTCCCCGGAGTCAAGCGGGATAATGCCGGTGAAACCTGATTCTGACATCGTGAAAAATCCACTGTTCATCCTGAGCTTAATCCGGTTGCCGCTCAGCTCGATGAGTCCGCAGACAAATTCCCGGTTGCTGACATCGTTTTGATTTTTCACTGCTGCGTCATCTGTCTTTGCCATGGTTGGTCCTCTTCATACTGTTGATAGGGTGTTCTGCCGCCAAAGGCCAGGCCTAAAATGATGGACATGAAGAGAACAAGTCCTCTCCCCGCTTTCCCAAAATCGAAAAAGATTCGTTTTTCCTCGACTTTCAGGAAATAATCGGGGCGAACGCCCTGCGGAAGATCGAGCAAGGCATGGGCTTGTCTTTCGGCTTTCTCGCGTTCTGGATTACCGTCCGGCATCGAGGGGTTTCCTCATCGAGTCTTGCTTGGGGGGCGCTGCTTGTCACGGGAAAGGGGAATTTCGCCGACCCGCAGGGCGAGATGGATATGTTGGTCATCAGGGCGGCAGTAGGGGACATCTTAAATCGTTGACCGGTGAAGATCAATTTTTTAGCGGATCGTAGCATGGGGAAATCGCAGCCGAGGGGCAATTTGGTCAAGGATGTGAGATTCCTGCCTCACTGCCGTTTCTCCATAAGCGGATAAACTTCTTTGCGATGGCAAATGCCGAGAACGAGAACTTCATCGCCATCGACCCGGAACACCACGCGATAATCCCCGACGCGCAGTTTCCAGTAGCCCTTGAGAGTCTTTCGCAAGGGTTCGCCGTATTCATGCGGGGCGACCATGAGCCGGGTTTCTATCGCCTTCCTGATCCGGTTGCGGATATCTCCATTGAGCTTAGGGATATCCCGTTCCTTGACGTCGGGATGATAGACGACCGAGAAAGGCACGTCAGCCCCAGACCTCGTCATGGCTCAGTGCTTTGCCGCGGTCGAACCCCTTTTCCCGGTCTGCTGCCAAATCGGCCAGCGCCCGGTCTTCACGAAGATCGAGGGCTTCCTTCACCATGTCCCGCATCAGCATGGACATGGAAACGCCTTCGTCTTCAGCAAGGTCGTGGAGAGCATTGTAGAGTGGTTTTTCGAGGACGACGTTGATTCTTGGATTTTTGGCGGGCATTGAAATCTCCTTTGACCCAAAGTGTGCCACTTGTGCTTCACCTTGTCAACTTTCTCTTTGGGGAGGAGGAGAGCCGGCAGCGGGTTTCGATCACGGATTTAGACTTAAAGGCTTAATTATGCCCTTGAAAAAGGGGTTTTAAGTCACTATTGTCCCATTAAGTCAGGGGTAGCACCGAGGGGACTTTGTTGACTAGCGTGACTAGGTACTCTAAGCTCCTCAAGACCTAGCAAGAGAACCCGAAGAACACCTGAGTCGGGAGTCCTCCGTCCTGCGCACATTATAAAGCATTTCAGAACGGCATTATCCAATCGGAAACGTAACTATTCACCACGCTACCAAATATCGTCATCCCCGAGTGGTTTTGTCGGGGATCCAGTGGGAAATCTGGATTCCGGCCAAAAGCATGCCGGAATGACGGCGCAGGGGTGGCCTTCAGCCACGATCATTCGCCGCTCAAGCTGGTCTCCCACAGGGGCGCTGAATAGTTACTCGGAAACAGAGGATTTTTGCAGCCCGCAACTGGCGACAACTTCCCTTCCAGGCAGGGCCGCCTGGCTTTGAAGTCCGAAAATCCGGGGCAGGTGT
>DASWJX010000237.1:0-11231 GCA_036396915.1 Geopsychrobacteraceae bacterium
TAAAAAAATTATCGATATCGGCGGCGTGCACCTGAACGGACGCCGTGTTCGCAGTTGTTCGCTCCCGGTTTGCGCAGGCGACAGCGTTGAGCTGTATCTTGATCACCTGCCGCTGGACCCGTTCCGCTTCGCTCCCGAGGAAATCCTCTATCGCGACAAGTATATCCTTGTTTTGAACAAGCCGGCCGGTATCGACACGCAACCGACCCATGCGCGCTACAAGGGAACGGTCTATGAAGCCTTGCAGACCCTTCTGCAGGATCCGTTCAGAAAGCAGCGGCAGCCGGAACTCGGGATGGTGCAGCGACTCGACCGTGGAACGACGGGATTGATGGTTTTTTCCACGCATCCGCATGCTCATCGCGGCCTGAGCAAAATATTTATGGAACATCGCGCAAAGAAGAGGTATCTTGCGCTGGTCGGCGGCGGACCGGAAACAGACCAGGGAGAAATCAGGTCGCTGCTGGCCCGTTCCCGCAAGGAAAACCGGGTCGTCTCCGTGACGCGGGGCGGGAAAGAGGCCGTTACTCGCTATACGGTTCTGAACCGTTTCTCTCAGGCGGCACTGGTGGAGCTTGACTTGCTGACCGGCCGCTCGCACCAGATTCGCGCTCACATGGCCGAACTCGGCTGTCCGCTGCTGGGAGACACCCGCTACGGCGGTGCCAGCGAGTTCGCCGGGCTCGAACTGGACAGACCCTTGCTGCATGCCGCAAAGCTCGCATTTTCGCATCCGCTTACCGGTGAACATCTTTCCTTCAGCTTGCCAGTACCAAGCGATATGCAGCAACTTATTGAGCGACTGAAACTGCCCTGACTGCGGTTTTTACTGCAAGGTTCTTCCTCCTGTTGCGGAAAGGTTGACGATTTGTTATTACCAGACATCGATCCAGTTATTTTCAGTATCGGGCCTCTGGCGGTTCGCTGGTACGGCCTGATGTACCTGCTCGGATTTGTCTTTGCCTACCTGCTTCTCTCCCGGCTTTCCGCAAAAAGGGGGCTGGCGATCGGCAAGGAAGAGCTGTCCGATCTGCTGTTTTATGCCGTTATCGGTGTCGTGCTGGGTGGCCGACTCGGCTACACCCTGTTCTACAATGCCGGCTACTTTCTTGCGCACCCTCTGGAAATCTTCTATGTCTGGGAAGGGGGCATGAGTTTTCATGGCGGCCTGCTCGGCGTTGTTGCCTCCCTGCTGCTGTTTTGCCGGCGCCGGCATTATTCACCTCTGAGCATCGGTGATCTTGCCGTGACGGCGGCGCCCATCGGTCTCGGACTGGGCCGCCTGGGGAATTTTATCAACGGAGAATTGTGGGGACGGATTACCGATGTCCCCTGGGCCGTTGTCTTTCCGGCGGCCGGACCCGAGCCCAGACATCCGAGCCAGCTGTATGAGGCGGTTCTCGAAGGACCGCTCCTGTTCTGCTGCCTCTGGTATCTTCACCGGCGGGGAGTGAGGCCCGGTATTCCGTTTTTCAGCTTTTTTCTGCTCTACGGTCTTTTCCGGTTTCTGGTGGAGTTCGTCCGCCAGCCCGATGCACACCTGGGTTATCTCTGGGCCGGGGCAACGATGGGTCAGCTGCTTTCGCTGCCGATGATACTGTTCGGGGTGGCGGGTCTGCTCTACCTGAAACGCAGGGCGGCTTGATGGAACGGATCCGAGCTGTCATCTTTGATTGTGACGGGGTCCTGTTCGAGAGCCGCAAGGCAAACCTGGCCTATTATAACCGGATTCTCGAAGCGTTCGATTATGCGCCGGTCACCCCCGCACAGAAGGAACTTGCGCAGCTCTGTCATACGGCCAGCAGTCCCGATGTGCTGGCCGGGCTGATGGCAAAAGACGATGTGCCGCCGGCGTTGGCGTTTGCGGCCCGGCTCAATTACCGTGAATTTATTCCGTTGATGGACCCGCAGCCCGATCTGATTGAGATGCTGCAGGGGGTGTCGCAGTGCGTGCCGCTGGCCGTTGCAACGAACCGGGGGACGAGTATCCGGCCGATTCTGGGACATTTCGGACTCGATCAATTTTTCAGGGTGGTCGTCAACAGCCGCGATGTTGCGCGGCCGAAGCCGGAGCCCGATATGTTGCTGCTTGCCGCCCGCCGGCTCGGCCTGCCGCCGGAAAAGTGTCTGTTCGTCGGCGATTCCGGATTGGATCAGAGAGCCGCGAAAAGTGCGGGGATTCTGTTTGCCGGTTACGGCGGCGGGGTCGAGGGGGACTATGCTCTGGACAATCACCGACAGTTGCTGCAGCTGTTCGGCGGGGTGTCGGGCCGGTCGGCTGAATAAAAGGATGCAGGTTTTGAGGCTGACGGGCTGCGCGGCGTCAGCCCTGATGGCGGCTACTGCAGCTCTTTGATCATTTCCAAAACGCAGCCGTTCCTCTGTTTGCGGTACTGAACATGGCTCATCAAGCGGTAGATCAGCGGGATGCCGCGGCCCTGCTCGTCGGTCTCCTTGACTTCCGAGTCGGCAAAAGACTCGATGTCGAAACCATTCCCCTCGTCGAAAACTTTCATGGACAGACGCGATTCCGAAAAGGCGATCACGATCCTCAGTTTTTTGGACGGATCTTCCTGATTGGCGTGGCAGATCGCATTGGTCACCGCCTCGGTAAGCACCAGGTTCAGATGAAAGGCAAGCTCGTCCCGGTCACCGTTGAAACGGATCGGAGCGTAGGCAATATTCTCACCGATCCGTCCAATCAGGCTTAAGTATTGGGTTTGATTGGGGATCTGGATGTCTACCGCAATCTTTTCTTGCATCGTGTTCCGCTGCCTTATGTCCGCCGGAAGGTTGCTGGTGAGGGGTCAGTAGCTTTCGAGGGCTTCAGCAGCCGACCCGAAAATTTCAAACACCCGGTGCAGTCGCGTCAATTCGAACATAGAACGGACCTGTGGCTGCAGACAGCACAGCTTCAGGCTTCCGTCTCTGGTGCTGGCATTCTTGAAACCGGAAACCAGCGCGCCGAGGCCGGACGAGTCGACAAAGCGGACGGCGGAAAGGTCGATGATCAGGTTGCATTTCCCTTCGTCAAACAGCTGCAGCATCTCTTCCTTGAGGGCGCCGCTGTTGTGGGCATCCATGCGCTCTTCCTGAACGACGATTTTTACGATCTCACCATGTTCTTCAGTGCTTAGTTGCATGCAGTTTTCTCCTTCTCCGTTGATTTTGGGTGTTCGCAACCATTTGCGTCATTATAGCGCAATATGGAATCAGCTGTCGTGCGGGCCTTGTCCTTTTCGGTCCGCTCGCTCCGGCGTTTCAAGAATTTTCAAAACGACCAGAGAAATATCGTCATTGAAGTGATGACGTCCGGTAAAGATTCTGACTTGCTGCAGAATCGCATTGATAATCTCTTCCGGTGGCAGTTCAGTACATTCCTGTACCAGTTTGCTCAGTTGCTCTTCACCGAAGAAGGTGGACTCGTCGTTTTCAGCCTCGGTCACGCCGTCGGTATAAAGGATCAGCACATCACCCGGGCTCAGGGATGTTGACTTCTGCTCGAATTCGACCTCGGTCTTGATGCCGAGAATCAGGCCTTCGGCGTCAAGCCATTCCACCGAGTTGTCGGCCTTGCGCCAGAGCAGGGGCATGTTGTGGCCTGCGCTGGTATAGAGCAGACGTCCCGTTTCCGGTTGATATTGCAGATAGAACATGGTGACGAAAAGTTCTGCTCTGGTCAGATCATTGTAGAAGAAGCGGTTCAGGGCATGCAACATGTGACTCGGTTGCTCAAGGGTCGCGGATTGGGCCTGAATGAAGGTCCTGGTTTCCGCCATGACCAGGGCGGAACCGATATTATGACCGGAAACGTCGGCGATAACCAGGTCGAGGGCACCATCGGCGCGTTCAATAAAGTCGTAGTAGTCCCCCCCGACCTGATGCGCCGGTACGCAGATGCCGGCCAGGGCGATCGAAGCTATTTTTGGCGTCTCGGCGGGCAGCAGACCCATCTGGATGGTCTTGGCGATCTCCAGCTCGCGTTCCTGCTCGCGGACTTCCAGCAGGCCGATCAGCTGTTTGTGGTTGCGCCAGGCGATGGCCACCTGACCGGCGATATTGTTGAACAGGGCAACAAACTCATCGGTGAAGATCCCCTTCGAGGACCGGGAAAATGCGGAGAGGACTCCGACCGGTTCCCCCTCCAGAACGATCGGAGCGTGGGCAAATGATTTGATTCCTTCACGGTGAATGATTTTTGCCGATTCCGGCTTGTCGAGAAAGTCGGTGTCGTTGACCAGGATCGCTTTGTTGGACAGAAAGGCCGCGCCGATATAGGTCTTCATGTCGAGGTTACGTTCAGAACCGCCGAAGTGCTCCGAGCTCATGCCGTGATGGCTGCGCACCGTCAGGGTCATCTGCCGTTCGTCAAGAAAACGGATCACACAGAGATCGAACTTGAACTGCTGGGCCAGCAGCCGCAGGATAGCATCCAGGGATTGCTGCAGATCGTTGCTGCCGGCGACGATCTGTGACGCCTCGTAGAGGACGCTGAGCTGCTCGCGACTGGCGGTGCGACTGAGGGTGACCGAACCGAATATGTCGAAAACATCCTCCATCTTGCTGCCGCGTGTCGACAGGTAGTTCTCCAGAATGATTCTGGCCGGCGCCGCACCGACGTAGCCGGCCAGGGTTCTCTCGGTGAAGCTTTTCAGCTTGGGGATTTCGTCGTCCGAAAGGCTGCCCCGTTGATCGATCTCATGTTCGCTCTGGCGCAAATAGTCGGAAATGGCCGTGTTCGCCTGTTTCTCTCCGATGAATTTGGACATCAATTCGGCAAATTCGAGAATCGTCGGGGCCTTGCTGATGCGCTGGCGTTGCGGAATGAATTCAACGTCGCCGAAAACATCGACGAAGCGCCTGGCCTGTTCCGCTTCGGATTCACTCTGGCTGGTGAAAAATGAAAGTGTCAGGAAGGCGGACAGGTTGAAGAACATGCTCCAGAAAAGAGAGTGCGTCCAGATGTCAAAGCCGGTCAGGCCGAACAGTTCCAAAGGTTTCAGCAGGCCGATCCCGAACAGGCCCTCTTCCAGGATGTCGGTTTGCAGCCAGCCCGAACGGACGAAGGACGGAATCAGCAGGGTGTAGAACCAGAGGAGAAAGCCGAGCGCCACGCCGGCGATCGCCGCTTTATGGTTGGCCCGTTTCCAGTAGAGGCCGCCCAGCATGGCCGGGGCAAACTGAGTCGCGGCCATAAATGAAATCAGGCCGATATTGACCAGCAAATAGGTATCACCGATAACGCGAAAGTAGAGATAGCCGAGAAAAACGACCAGGACAATACACAGCCGTTTGAGGTTGAGCAGGACGATGGAGTAGTCGCCCAGCTGGAATTTGAATTTGAGGATGACCGGCATCACCAGGTGGTTGAGGATCATCGTTGCCAGGGTGATGGATGAGACCATCACCATCCCGGCCGATGCTGAAAATCCGCCGATAAAGACCAGCAGCGCCAGCCAGGGTTGCCCGGAATTGAGGGGCAGATGAATCACAAAATAATCGGCCTGGGACGCATCGCCGCCGTTGAGAATCAAGCCGCCGAGGGCAATCGGGAGCACAAACAGGTTGATCAGGAAGACATAGGCCGGAAACCGCCACATCGACTTCTTGATATGATTCTCGTCGGCATTTTCAATGACCATGATGTGAAACTGGCGCGGCAGAAACATGATGGCCATCATCGAAATAAAGGTCAGGGTAAACCAGTTCGGGTAGGAGATGGAGCTTTCACCGAGACGGAACAGGTGCTCACGCTCGGGGAATTGCTCAAGAAAGCGACTGAAAATGTCGGCGAAGCCGTCAAACAGGCCGAAGGTGACAAATATTCCGACGGCCAGAAAGGCAATGATTTTTACCAGGGATTCCAGCGCCACCGCTGCAACCAGCCCTTCATGCCGTTCTGATGTGTCCAGGCTGCGCGCGCCGAATAAAACGCCGAAAAGTCCGAGCACCAGGGCCATCACAAAAGCGGTGTCGATATAGCCGGGCAGCGCCGGGATCAGGGTCTGGATCGGCGGTTCCGCCGAGCTGAGCGGCGCCGAGAGCAAATCGAAGGTATGGGCGACCGCCTTCAACTGCAATGCGATATAAGGCATGATGCCGAGGACGGCGAAGAGGGTGACGATTGCGCCCAGCAGCGCCGACCGGTCGTAGCGGCTGGAAAGAAAGTCGGCAATGCTGGTGATGTTCTGTTCCTTGCTGATTCTGACCATTTTGCGCAACAGGAACCACCAGGTAAAGGCGATCAGGGTCGGCCCGAGATAGACCGGCAGGAAATCGAGGCCGCTGGTGGCGGCGCGACCGACACTGCCGTAGAAGGTCCACGAGGTGCAGTAAATAGCGATCGACAGCGAATAGACATACGAATTGGAGATCAGGCTGCGCCCCTGGGCGCGCCGCCTGTCGGCGTAGTAGGCCACGCCGAACAGCAGGGCAAAATAGGCGAGAGAGGTAAGGGCGACAATCTGCGTGGATATCATAGATCGACCTGATCGTCCGCGTCCTGGTGGGTGTCCTGCTCATCAGTGTCGAGCTGACAGGTAAACAGGTAGATGACCAGGATCGAGAGCGGCCAGCCGACAAAGAAATAAAGAACCAGGACCGGGATGCCCAGAATCAGTTGGCCCGAATTGAAAATGTGGATAAAGGGGAAGTTGAGCATGATGACGCCCAGGATCAGGCAGAGCACCCAGGCTTCTTTTGTCGAACTGCCCTGTCGCTTTTTCATCGAGCTCCCTCGGTTATCCGGATAGGTGAAGATGGGTGGATTTTTGAATTATAGACCAGCGACTGCCTGCTGTCGACAGGAAGATAACCGCCGGTGAGGTGCTAGGTTGTTTGAATTATTCCGTTTTCGGCTACCGATAGCCTGCCCTGGGCGGGAGGTGCTATCCTTTGAGGGGAAGTCGAGTCCCGGCAGGGCGCCGGGACTCGACTTTCGGGGCGCTCAGGCCGTATGCATGAAGACCTGTTGCCGGGCGCGCCAGCGCGCTGTATAAAGGTTCCGGAAAAACAGTAAAACTATTTGAAAATTCAACACACTAAGGCTGTCTGAGCGACCGGGAAAGAGTTTGACCAGCGCCGCTTAGTGTGTTAGTAACTTCACCTTGTCTCATCGGTTTTGACCGATGCGTTCTAACTCGTTTTCCTCTTGGAGAACCGGGAGTTTCCGCGGTGAACAGCGACCGTTTTTTGTTTCATCTTCAGGCTGTCTGCATCCTGTTGTCGATCCTTGGTCTTCCGGGCTGTCTGTCCGGTCGCAACCCTTCGGCGCCGGTCGAACCGGCTCCGGTTGAATCCGGCTATGTTTCCGAAATCACCCTGCCCGCGGCGAAATCTTTTTTTGCTTACGGACAATATCGGCTGCTGGCATCCGAAGGCCGCTGGGACGAGGCTCTGGAGGCACTGGAACGGGCCGTTGCCCTTGACGGCGAGTCACGCTACCTGCGGATGGGCCTGGCCAGGGTCTATCTGCATACCAAGCAGCAGCAACGATCTATCCAGGTGCTGCAGGAGCTCCTGCGGCAGGCTCCCGACTATGCGGAGGGACATGAATTGATCGGTGATCTGTTCCTGCATCAGAATCTGCCCCGGGACGCGGTCGAACACTACCGGCAGGCCTTGGCCCTGGAGGACCGGCCCGCTTCCCTGCGACTGAAGCTGGCGATGGCGCTGGCCCGCCATGGGGACCTTGCCGGCGCCATTGAGGAAACCGCCGCGCTGTTGCAGGAACGGCCGGATTTTTTGTCGGCCAAGCTGACCTTGGCCCGGTTTTACCGAGAGAACCGGCAGTTTGCCGAAGCGGTTGAACTGTACCGGGAGCTGCTCGACGAAAAACCGCAGCAGATCCCGCTGCTGCTGGAGCTGGGCCGGCTGCTGGAAGAACGGAATCAGGTTGACGAGGCCCTCGACCTCTACCGCTTTGGCATCGCGCAGAATCCGCGAGCGGTGGCCGTCCATGATCGCATGGCGCGCCTGCTGGTCGCGCAGCAGCGTTACCCGGAAGCCCTGCAGCTGCTGCGGCAATGGGATGATCTCCACCCCGACAGGGTGGAGATTCTCGGCCGGATCGGCCTGCTCCAGCTGCAGATGGAGCACTGGGCCGAGGCCGAGTTGACCTTCCGCAAGCTGCTGCGCCTGGACCCGGAACATGCTCGCAGCCGCTACTATCTGGGGATGGCGCTGTCCGGCGGCGGCGATTACCAGGGCGCCCTGCGGGAGCTGGCCGCGGTGCCGGAGGGTTCCGAGATTTACCTGGAAGCCGTCACGCAGCAGGCCTATCTGTACCAGTTGAGCGAGCAGCCGCGGCAGGCCATCGCGTTGCTTCGGCGGCATCTGGACGGCGGCCTGGATGATCCGGTCCTCTACTATTATCTTTCAGTGTTCCTTGCCGGCCAGGATCAATTGACCGCCGCCGAAGAGGTTCTTCGCCAGGGGCTTGCACGGCACCCGGACAGTGCCGGTCTGCGTTATCAGCGCGGCATCGTTTTTGAGAAGATGGAACGGCGCGACGAGGCCCGCCGCGAGATGGAGCGCGTGCTCGCGATCGACCCCGATCACGCCGATGCGCTCAATTATCTGGCCTATCTCAAGGCGGAACGGGGCGAGGATCTGGAGCAGGCATTGCTGGAAGCGAAACGCGCGCTGGCCGCGAAGAAGACCGGTTATATCCTGGATACCCTCGGCTGGATCTACTTCAAGCTCGGGCGTTTCGAGGAAGGGCGGGAGCCGCTGGAGAAAGCGTCTCAACTCCAGCCGGACGACACCGTTGTCCTTGAACATCTGGGGGATCTGTATCGTGCCCTCGGGCTCTGGTCGCAAGCCGCGCAGCGCTATCGTCAGATTCTCGAGCTGGATCCGCTGGCGGATGAGATCAGGGAGAAGCTGGAGGCATTGCCCGAAGGGAATAATCAGTGAGGATGTTACTCCTGCTGTTGTTGCTGGTCGGCGGCTGCGCCCGGCCGATCGCTCCGACGCTGCCGCTGCCCGCCGCGGAAGACCTGCTGCGGCGCCTGGCGCTGGGGGGTGAGACCTATCGCACGCTCGACGCCGAGGCCAGGGTCGGGGTGAGCGTTGCGGGAAAATATGTTTCGACTCAGCAGTTTCTGCTGCTGGAAAAACCGGACCGGTTCCGGACCGATGTGCTGTCCAGCTTCGGCCAGCTGATTCTGCAACTGGCGGTAGACCGGGATGATCTGAGCGTGTTTCTCAATACCGAAGTTCCGGGGCGGTTCTACCGGGGGGCGGCCAGCGACGACAATCTGCAGCGCTTTACCCGGCTGCCGGTCCGGTTCCGGGATCTGGTGCGGCTGCTGCTGTACGATCCGCCGCGGATTGCCGGCGAAAACCTGCAGGTCAGCCGCCACGAGCAGGGGGTCCGCCTGGAGATCTCCGCCGCGCAGCGCCGGCAGGAGATCATTTTTGATCGGACCCTGCGTCCCGTTGAATGCCGCTATTACCGGCAGGATGACCTTTGGCTGCGGGCGGTTTATGAAAAGTTTTCCGCTCAGGACGGATTCCCGCAAAAAATCCGTATCGAGGTTCCCGGACAGAACACCAGTGCAACAGTCCATTTTTCGCAGGTTCGGACCAATACGCAGCTTCCCGCGGAGCGCTTTGTCGTGCAGCCGCCGGCCAACGCGCTGCGCGAGAGCTTGCCGCACTGAAAAGGTTCGACAGTCGCAAAACCGGAGGTAGAGATGAACATAAGACGATGGGCAGCGGTTTTGCTGATGGCGGCCCTGGCGGCCTGCAGCCATTCCGAGCAACCGGCAACCGTTGCCGGAACCGACGAGACCCCGGCCTACGGCGATACCTTTATCGAGGCCTCGATCGGCGATGCCAGCAATCTGCTGCCGGTCCTTTCCTCCGACAGTGCCTCCAGCGATATCAGCGGCCTGGTTTACAACGGCCTGGTCCGCTACGACAAGAACCTGAAGATAGAGGGAGAACTGGCGGAATCCTGGGAGATTTCCGCAGACAACCGGACCATCACCTTCAAGCTGCACAAAGGGGTGACGTGGCACGATGGCGCGCCTTTCACCTCGGCGGATGTGCTGTTCAATTATCAACTGTACACCGATCCGAAAACCCCCACCGCCTATGCCGAAGCATTCAAACAGGTCGCCGGCGCCGAAGCGCCGGATCCCCATACCTTTCGGGTGACCTACGACCAGCCCTATGCGCCGGCCCTGATCAGCTGGGGGACGCCGATCCACCCGAAGCACCTGCTGGAAGGGCGGGATATCACCAAAAGCCCGTTGTCCCGCGCGCCGGTCGGCACCGGTCCGTACCGGCTGAGCGAGTGGCGCAGCGGCGAGAAGATCGTGCTGGAGGCCAACCCCGATTATTTCGAAGGGCAGCCCTACCTCAAGCGGGTGGTCTACCGGATCATCCCCGACCAGTCGACCCAGTTTCTCGAATTGAAAACCGGCAGCCTCGACTTCATGGGGCTGACACCGCTGCAGTTCGACCGCCAGACCGAGACGCCCGGCTTCCGGCGCATGTTCAACAAATACAATTACCTGAATTTCGGCTATTCATATCTGGGTTATAATCTCAAGCGGCCGCTGTTTCAGGACAAGCGGGTCCGCCAGGCACTGAGCTACGCCATCGACAAACAGGAGATTATCGACGGCGTGCTGCTCGGCTACGGACGGGTTGCGACCGGTCCCTACAAGCCGGACACCTGGGTCTATAACGACAAGGTCAGGAAATTCGGCTATCATCCCGACAAGGCCAGGCAACTGCTGGCCGACGCCGGCTGGCGGGACAGCGACGGCGACGGGGTTCTGGACAAGGACGGCAAGCCCTTTTCGTTCACCATTGTGACCAACCAGGGCAATGATCTGCGCGCCAAAAGCGGCGAGATCATCCAGCGGCGGTTTCGCGAGATCGGCGTCGATGTCCGGTTGCGGGTCATCGAATGGGCCACCTTCCTCAAGGAATTCATCAATCCGGGCAATTTCGATGCGACGATTCTCGGCTGGACCGGCGGCCCGGAACCGGATCAGTACAACATCTGGCATTCGAGCAAGACCGGACCGCGCCAGCTCAATTTCATCGGTTTTCACAACAGCCAGGTGGATGAGCTGCTTGAGCGCGGCCGGCGAACCTTCGATCTTGAGGAGCGCAAGCGTTATTACGATCGCTTCCAGGAGATTCTGGCGGAAGAGCAGCCCTACACCTTCCTCTATGTGCCGGAAGCGTTGCCCGCTATTGCCAAGCGCTTT
>DASWJX010000238.1:0-5485 GCA_036396915.1 Geopsychrobacteraceae bacterium
TGACGTGGCCGATTTCGTGTCCGATGACCGCCAGCAGCTGATCGTCCGGCATGATATCCATCAACGCGGAATACACCCGCACCGTCCCGTCGGCCATGGCAAACGCATTGACCTCGCTTGCCAGGTAGACCTTGTAGTTGAGGCTGAGGCCGTCGTAGTTGCGCAGATTGCCGGTAAGCTGTGTCAAACGCTGCGCATAGGGGCTGTCCGCCGTGGCGATCTGGTTTTGCGCGTCCAGCTCCTGCGCGGAAAGCGCCGAAGCCTGCTTGACACTCGCCTCATCCAGCAGCGACGCCTGCAGGGCGCCGGCGCCGATGGCCACAGCCTTCTCCGCATCGAATTGACCGCCGGCGCCGCAGCCGCCGAGCAACCACAGCAGGGTACAGCAGACCAGGGATGCGTGCAGAGTCATGAACAATTCCTTTCGCCGCTTGTGGTGCCGACCAGGGCGAACCGCTCACCGCCGCCCCGCTATCCGGCACGCTCCTGAACAAAGCTTACCGCAGACGCCACCTGCCTGTGCAAAAAAATTTCCGCCGGCCGCCTGCTATACTAAAAACCAGCACAGCAACATACATGTTGCACAGCAGAGAGATGGACCCATGATGAATCCGGTGCGTATCACTCTCTATCGCTGGGCGGGGGTCTGGGGGCCGTTCCGCATCAAGGTCCCCTGCGGCGAATGCGCCTTGACCCAGGGACGAGTGCGGGCGGTCGGAAAAATCATCTTTTCTCCAGGCGATGTGCCTTCCGGCGCAGCGGGCTCGACTTGGGGCAGGCCGCCTGGCGCAGCGGGCGTTCCTGCACCTGCGCAGATCACGGCAACGGAGGCCAGCATGATCATAGCGGTGAAATACGCGGACGGCACCACGGATCGGGTGCAAACGATGCTGCTCGACAGGCTGATTCGCAGTGGCGCGATCACCAGATTCAGACGCACCAGCGGCTGGGTGGTCATCGGCCAGGATCCGATCCGCCAGCAGGGACAAAAAACGGAAGTGGCCAGGGAGCGGCGCTTCGACCTGGCGACAGGCTTTTTCCAGTAGTCGCTCCCGGCGGATTATCACCCTGCGGGACGGCCCGGGACGCAGCCGGTACGACCGCGCCCCGGGCCTGTGCACTGCAGAACGTCACACGGAACGGGGTTACAGGGGAATATTGATGACAATGCGCGGCACGCGGGGGTCAATCCAGCGGTCACGATAAATGACCCTGACCTGCGGCTGCCGGTGGAGATGACGGTCCCAGCGCTGTGCGACCCTGTGCTGCCGATGCCGGGCGTCGTACCGATGGCGATCGTGCTGATGGCGGTTGTGCTGGCGGTAACCTTCCCCATGGCCGCGCTGATCATGCTGGTTCCGAGCATAGTTGCCGTGCCGGCGATCTTTCGCTTCGCCCTGATGGGCCGCGCCGATTGCCGGAGCCGTCAACCAGAAAACCATGCCGATCACTACTACCAGAGCTGCTTTCATCGTCTCCTCCTGTCACTGAACACTGCGTTGCCCCTCCTTGCCGACGACCATAGCGCGAAACCAGCGCGATTGCCTTCGACATCAGGGTCAATACCGGCCGATGTCTATACAAATTCCAGTAATTTCAGTATCTTGAAGTCTGGAAGGTGGGATTCGCCGGAAGCCGTTTTTATGCTCGTGGTCCGCCCGGAGCGCTTGACAGCATCTTCCTGAATTGCCATGATACGGTGCAACCCGAAACCACACGCAGTGAAGCGAAGGCCTGCGCGTGGTTTTTTCTTTGACCCAGCACAACGGAGCAGCGAAAGGCATCCATGGACCGGACAGCACGGCTGGTAAGCCTGATATTTTTTCTCATCCTGTTTTCTGCTGCGCAGCACAGTCCGGCGCACGCAGCAACAGCGCCCGCCCCGGAAGTAGCGGAAGTGTCCGCCGCCGGGACAGAAAGACTCGCGCAGGCGCTGGAACGCCTGACGCAGCTGCTCGAAACCCAGGCCGCGGCGCAGCAGGAGGGCAAACAACTGCGCAAACTCGATATCGTTATCGCCTACCTGAACTTCCGCTCCCGCCGGATCGAGCTGATGGAGCGGGATCTGAATCAAAAACGGACAGAGCGGGACCGCTACGAAGACACGCTTGCAAATTGGCAAAAACGCCAGGAACTTTTTCTGAAAAATCTGGAAGAAAGTACTCCTGATGAAAAAAAAGAGCTGGAGCAGGCCCTGAAGGAATTTGATTTTCAGACAAAAAGTCTGGAACAAAGGCTCGCCCGAGCAGAAGAAGCGATCATCATTCAGGAGAACCGGATTGCCGAACTGCAGGAGCAGCTCGATAGCGCTGAAGCGTACGTTCAGCAACACCTGGAGTTGTAAAGCATCGCTATGGCGCTGAAATCGACCATCTTCAAGGCGACCCTGCAGATCGCCGACATGGACCGCAATTACTATCAGGATCACCACCTGACCCTCGCCCGCCACCCTTCGGAAACCGATGAACGGCTGATGGTCCGCCTGCTCGCCTTCGCCCTGCATGCCGATGAACGCCTGCAGTTCACCAGGGGGCTCTGTGCCGACGATGAACCGGAGCTGTGGCTGAAAAGCCTGACCGGCGAGATCGAACTGTGGATCGAGCTCGGCCTGCCCGACGAGAACCGGATCCGCAAGGCCTGCAACCAGGCACGGCAGGTGATCCTCTACAGCTACGGCGGCCGCGGCGCGCGGATCTGGTGGGAGCGTCATGCGGAAAAACTGCAACGCTTTAAGAATCTGCGGGTAATCAATCTTTCCGAGGCAGCGACGACAGCAATGGCCGCGCTGGTCCGGCGTTCGATGGAGCTGCACTGTTCGATCCAGGACGGGCAGATCTGCCTGGGGGATGCGAGCCAAAACCTGCTGATTGAACCCGAGTTTTTCCGTTAACCGAGCTTGAGCGCAACCTTAACGCAATCAAAAGCCACGCATTGCGATCGCTTGGTGAACCCTTTCCACAGCCACCACATATGCCGTCTGACGGTAAGACAGGTTTTCCTTTTCTGCCCTGCTGCTGACCGTGTTCCACGCCGTTTTCAATCGCTTGTCGAGTTCCTCAATGGGCCGCTCGGAAGACCTGCGGAAACCGGGGTCGCCGGTCCGCTCATTCGCGACTCAGAATAAAGGCCCACTGCTCTTCGCTCAGCGGCGTGATCGACAGGCGGTTGCCCTTGCGCAGCAGCTGCATGCCGGCCAGTTCGTGGTACTGTCGCAGCTCGCTGAGCGGAATCGGCCGTTTCAGGGTGCGCACGAACTGGACGTCGACCATCATCCAGCGGGGCTTGTCCGGGTCGCTGTGCGGATCAAAGTGCTTGCTGTTCGGGTCGAAGGCGGTGAAATCCGGGTAGCCCCCCCGCACCACCTGCATGATGCCGACGATGGCCGGCTGCGGGCAGTTCGAATGGTAGAAAAACACCAGGTCCCCCTTTTTCATCTCATCGCGCAGCATATTGCGCGCCTGATAGTTGCGGACGCCGTCCCAGTGTTCGGTCTGCTCCGGCATGGCCTGCAGATCCCCGATACTGAACGCCTCAGGTTCCGATTTCATCAACCAGTAATGCATGCCCGTCTCCTGTCAGCGCCGCCATCAACAAAGACTGTATTCTTTAGGATAATTCAGCTAGGTTAGGAGCCGATTCCAACCTACTTTAGGAGCTGTAAATGAATAGCATGAGCAAAATTGCGCTCAGATTTAGGTCAGATTTGGCTGAACTGATTGAGCCAAACCGCAGACGTAGCAGGGCTACGTTGAGGATTTGGTGATTGAAGTTCGGTCAAAGATGGCCTGAAGGTGAGATGCAAGATGACCATGTTATTTGTTTACAGCTCCTTTGACAACGGACGGCAACGGCGATGACCAGGCATGCCCAGCACCCCTTCGACCAATTGACGCCCAGCTTCATCATGGATGCGGTGGAAAGCCAGGGCTATCGCTGCGACTGCCGCACCTTTGCCCTCAACAGCTACGAAAACCGCGTCTATCAGATCGGCATCGAAGACGCAGAACCGCTCATCGCCAAGTTCTATCGCCCGGAACGCTGGAGCGAGGACCAGATCCGCGAAGAGCACCAGTTCTGCTTCGAACTCGCCGAGCACGAGCTGCCGGTGGTCCCGCCCCTGAAAAATGCGCAGGGCGAAAGCCTGTTCGCATACGGCGGCTTCCGTTTCGCCCTGTTCCCCCGTCAGGGCGGCCATGCGCCGGAACTGGACAACCTGCACAACCTGTTCACCCTCGGCCGTTTGCTGGGACGCATCCACCTGATCGGCGCCTGTCGCCCCTTCCGGCACCGGCCGCAACTCGACAGCCGGAGTTTCGGCCATAACAGTGTCGCCCTGATCAGCGCCCGGTTCATCCCGCCGGACTACCAGCAGGCCTACGACAGTTTGAGCGCCGATCTGCTCAAAGTCATCGATGAGATTATCGCCCGGGTCGGCGATCTGCACCCGATCCGCGTCCACGGCGACTGCCATGCGGGCAATATGCTGTGGCGCAACGACGCCCCGCATCTCGTCGATTTTGACGATGCCCGCTCCGCCCCGGCGATACAGGATCTCTGGATGCTGCTCTCCGGCGACCGCCAGCGGCAGACCGCGCAGCTGAGTGAAATCGTCGACGGCTACAGCCAGTTTTACGATTTTCGCCCCGAGCAACTGCAGTTGGTGGAGGTGCTGCGGACCCTGCGCATGCTCAATTACAGCGCCTGGCTGGCAAAGCGCTGGAACGATCCGACCTTCCCGCGCAATTTCCCCTGGTTCAACACCCCCAGCTACTGGGGCCAGCATATCCTGGATCTGCGCGAACAGTTTTCCGTTCTGCAGGAAGAGCCGCTGCGGCTGCGCTAACACGCCCGCACCGCCTGCGGCCGGCGGCTGTCAGTCGAGGTAGGAGCAGCAGTAGTCGGTCACGCTCAGCGCCTTGATCTCAAAAGTGGACTGCGCCGCGACCTCGAAGCTCTTTCCGGCGGCAAACCGCTGCCAGGCATCCTGACCGGGCAGCAGAACTTCGACCTCGCCCTGCAGAATCTCCATGATCTCCCTGGCCCCGGTGTCGAAGCGGTAGGCGCCCGGCAGCATGATCCCCAGCGTCTTGACCTCGCCGTCAGGGAATTTGATGGTCCGGCTGGTCACGCCCCCCTCAAAATAGATGTTGGCCTGCTTGACAACGGTCACCTTGTCGAATTCACTCATATACTCTCCTCTGTTTTCAGTGCACAACCTCTGCTGCCGCCGCCGGCCAGCGGATCCCGTCCGGCCCGGAAATAAACGTTAAACATTTTGACCCTGCCTGGAAATGCGTCCCAGCGAACAGAAGATGCCGGCGACACAGAGCCCGCAAAAGACCAGCAGCGACAGGTGCATGCTGGCGATAAACGCGGCCTGCGTCTCGGCGGTCACCGGCTTGCCGCCCATCAGGATCGAAAAAACGATGGTGATGATGGTCATGCTGGTCATCATCCCCAGGGTCCGCATGCTGGAATTGAGCCC
>DASWJX010000239.1:0-6474 GCA_036396915.1 Geopsychrobacteraceae bacterium
GTATACGTCGACCGGCACGACTGTGACCGCCCAACCGGCTTCCTCCATGCGCTTGGCCGGGGCCGCGACCGCCGGGTGTTCGACGGCGCTGATGACGAGATGCCCCGGGCGGCCGAGGGCGCGGGCGACGCCGAGGAGCGCCAGGTTGTTGGCTTCGGTGGCGCTGCCGGTAAAGATGATCTCCTCCGCCCGGGCCTGGATGAGGGCGGCCACCTGGGCGCGGGCCTGCGCCACGGCCAGCTTGGCCCGCTGACCGAAGACGTGGGCCGATCCGGGGTTGCCGAAGTGCTCCCGCAGGTACGGTATGATGGCGTCCGCCACCTCCGGCGCGACCGGCGTGGTGGCATTGTAGTCGAGATAGACGGGAAGATTCATGTCGGAGCCTCCTTCGGCACTTTATTCATGGATCGTTCGGTGATTAAACGGACAAATTCTATTGTAGGGGCGGCCCCCCGTGGCCGCCCAGGGCAGGCACAGGGTCCTGCCCCTACGGATGAACCTCGACCGGCAACCCTTCGGCGGCCCACTCGGCGACGCCGTCGGCGATCTTGCGCGCCCGAAAGCCCCGCGCGCGCAGCAGCCTGACCGCCTCGTCGGACATGAGACAGAAGGGGCCGCGGCAATAGGCGACGATCTCCTTGTCGGATGGCAGGTCGGCCAGCAGCCGCTCGATCTCCGCAAGGGGCAGGGAGCGGGCGAAGGGAAGATGGCCGGCGCGGTACTCCACCTCGGGGCGCACGTCGATGACCACGACCTCCCCCTGGCGCGCCTTCTCCAGCAGACCCGCCCGGGTCTCGGCGCTCAAGCGCTCCGGTTCCGCGAAGATCCGCTCCAGGGCCACCCGCAGCTCCACCAGGTGCTTCTCCGCCACCGCCCGCAGGCATAGCCAGAGACTGGCGACGTCTTCGCCGCTCAGGCGGTAGGCGATGAAGCGCCCCTCCCGCCGCGTCTCGACCAGCCGCGCCTCCCTGAGCACCTTCAGGTGCGCGCTGGCCAGCCGGATGTCGATGGACGCCTCGTTCGCCAGCGCCTCCACCGTCTTTTCGCCCTGCGAGAGCAGCTCCAGCAGTTCCAGCCGCTTCGGGCTGGCCACCGCCTTCCCCACCCGGGCCACCTGCTCGAATAACAGATCCTTGGTCTCTCGTGTCTTCATAGTCGGACAATCTAACGATTATTGGAATGAATTGCAACCCCGAAAATCCCGCCGCCCCCGTGCGCCGCCTTCCAGAGATGGTGTTTCCTGATCACCACATACGCCCCACCACAGGTCGAGCCGGTCGGATCCGGCGGCGAGGTTGTCAGCCTGGCGGAAGTGGAGCGGGAGCATATTCTCGGCATCTATCGGCAGACCGGCGGGAACAAGACCCAGACCGCCGATCTGCCGGGCATCAATCGCCTGACCCTGCGCAGAAAACTTAAAGAATACGGCGTCATGTCCTGAGTCGCCGATCGGCGAGGGGATATTGGGCTTTAGCGGGCGAAGGGGGCACATTGCGGCAGGGGCTGCCGCGGAAAAAATGATGCGAGGTTGACCTCCGGCGTCACCCCTGCGTTTCGCAACTTTTGCAGAAAATCATCCCGGGGGATCTCGTGCGCCCCCAGGCTGAGCAGATGCGGTGTGGACTGCTGGCAATCGATCAGTGCGAAACCGGCGGCATCCAAACTGCGGGCCAGGCCGACCAGGGCAACCTTGGAGGCATCGGCGCGCAGACTGAACATCGATTCGCCGAAAAAGCAGCGCCCCAGACAGACCCCGTAGAGTCCGCCGACCAGTCTATCCCCTTCCCAGCACTCCACCGAATGCGCAAAGCCCAGCCGGTGCAGATTGCGATAGGCGGCCTGCATCTCCGGCGAGATCCAGGTCCCCTCACGGCAACGCCTGTCGCGACAGGCCTGGATCACCGCATCGAAGGCCCGGTCAAAGCTGAGCCGGTAAATAGCGCGGCGCAGGGTTTTACGCAGGGAACGGGAGATGTGTATCTGGTCCGGCGGCAGAATGCAGCGCGGATCGGGGGACCACCAGAGGATCGGCTCGCCCTCGTTGTACCAGGGGAATATCCCCGAACTGTAGGCGAACAGCAGGCGCTCCGGGGCAAGGTCGCCGCCGACGGCCAGCAGCCCGCAGTCTTCGGCGGCGTCCAGCGGCGGGAACCAGAGTCGGTCATCCAGTCTATAGCAGGGCATCGGAGCGGATCAGGGAAAGGTGAAGACAACTTTCCCGCTCCGGAAACCGATCTTCACCTCCCCGCCATCACGCAGTCGCCCGAACAAAATCTCTTCCGCCAGGGGGTCACTGAGCTCGGACTGCACCAGTCTGCCCAGCGGCCGTGCGCCGAACAGCGGATCGTAGCCGCGCCGGGCCAGGTCCTTGCGCGCCGAGGAAGAAACGCTAAGTCGAATGCCCTTCTCCTTGAGCTGCCCGGTCAGTTCCAGCAGGAACTTGTCGACCACCTGGAGCATGGTCTTTTCATCCAGCGCGGCAAAGGCGATGATGCCGTCGAGGCGATTGCGGAATTCCGGGCTGAAGGCCTTTTCCAGCGCCTGCCTGGGCGGCGCATGATTCCGCTCGCCGAAGCCGATGGGGGCCTGGCTCAGCTGCCGGCCGCCGATATTGCTGGTCATGATCAGCACCACGTTACGGAAATCAGCCTCCTTGCCGTTGTTGTCGGTCAGGGTCCCGTGATCCATCACCTGCAGCAGGATATTGAACAGGTCGGGATGGGCTTTTTCGATTTCATCGAGCAGCAGCACCGAATAGGGATTTTTGCGCACCCCTTCGGTGAGCAGTCCGCCCTGATCGAAACCGACATAGCCGGGAGGCGCGCCGATCAGCCGTGCCACCGAATGTTTCTCCATGTATTCGCTCATGTCGAAGCGCAGGAACTTGACCCCCAGTTGCAACGCCAGCTGGCGGGCGACTTCGGTCTTGCCGACGCCGGTCGGCCCGGTGAACAGCAGCGAGCCCACCGGCTTGTCCGGATGACCGAGCCCGGCCCGTGAACGGTGGATGGAGCGAACCAGATGGTCGATGGCCGGATCCTGGCCGAACACCACCCGTTTCAGGTCGCGCTCCAGATAACGCAGCCGTTGCCGGTCCGAACCGCTGACGGTGCGGATCGGCACCCGCGCCATCCGCGCCACGACCCGCTCGATATCGTCGACGCTGATCGGTTTGCGCGTGCCGCCCTCCAGCCGATGCTGGGCGCCCGCCTCGTCCATCACATCGATCGCCTTGTCGGGCAGATGGCGGTCGGTCAGATGCTTGACGGAAAGCTGCACCGCCGCTTCGATGGCCGCGGCCGAAAAGCTCGCCTGGTGATGGTCCTCGTAACGCCGCTGCAGACCTTTGAGAATCGCCAGGGTCTCTTCCTGGTCCGGTTCCGGCAGATCGATCTTCTGGAAACGCCTGGAAAGCGCACGGTCCTTGTCGAACAGGTTGCGATACTCTTCATAGGTGGTGGAGCCGATGCAGCGCAGTTCTCCGCTGCCGAGCACCGGCTTGAGGATGTTGGAGGCATCCAGCGACCCGCCGCTGGTGGCGCCGGCGCCGACGATGGTGTGGATTTCGTCGATAAACAGGATCGCCTTGTCGCGCTTCTGCAGGGCCTGCAAAACCGCCTTGAGCCGCTCTTCGAAGTCGCCGCGGAACTTGGTCCCGGCCAGCAGGGCGCCCATGTCGAGAGTAAAGATTTCACTGCCGCGCAGCAGCTCCGGCACCTGCCCGGCAGCCAGCCGCAGAGCCAACCCTTCCGCCATGGCGGTCTTGCCGACACCCGGCTCGCCGACGAAGATCGGATTGTTTTTGCGGCGCCGGCAGAGCACCAGAATCGTCCGCTCCAGCTCCAGTTTGCGACCGATCAGGGGATCGATCTTGCCCTTTGCCGCCCGCGCCAAAAGATCGATGGTATACGCCTTGAGCGGGTCGAGCGGCCGGGTCTGCGGTTTGCCCTGCTCCTGCGGCGCCGGCTCGATCGGCGCTTCTTCCGATGAATCGTTCTGCGCCGAAGCCCCGGCGCCGTGGGAAATGTAATCGAGCACATCGACCCGTTCGATCCCCTGCTTCTGCAGGAAATAACAGGCGTGGGAATTATCTTCCTCGAAGATGGCCGCCAGCAGATCGCCGATGCCGACCTCCTCCTGCTCCGAGGACTGCATATGCAGAACGGTGCGCTGCAGCATCCGTTGCAGAGCCTGGGTCTGGCGCGGTACTTCGTCGTCCTCCATATCTTCCGGCAGCGTTTCGAGGTGCTGATCGAAGAACTCCTCCAGATGGCGCTTGAGGAGTTCGATATCGCCGCCGCAATCGCTGATGATCTGCTGACCGAGCTGCTCGAACAGCAGACCGTAGAGCACATGCTCGGTGGTCAGATACTCATGCCGACGCCGCTGGGCTTCCCTGACTGCAAGAGTAAAGGCAATTTGAACATCCTGACTGAACATAGATAACACCGTTTCTGAAATGAAATTTTCGAACTTGCATGCCCTGCGGTCGATGAAAACCGTTGTTTCACAGCGGTTGCGTCGTTGCGCGTTGAGTCCGGTTAGTAAAATTGTCGCCCAGCGACGCTCTCAAGTCAAGTCGCGGCCGTTGCGGGCTTCAGGCCTCTTCCATCACCGCCCGCAGCGGATAGCCCTCCGTCCGGGCACGCTTATGAACCAGCTCGACCTTGCATTCCGCGATCGCATGGGGATAGGTTCCGCAGACCCCCGCGCCCCGGTAATGCACATGCAGCATGATCTGGTTCGCTTCGGGCGGCGGCTTGCGGAAAATCTGCTCCAGAACGTCGGTCACAAACGCCATCGGCGTATAATTGTCGTTGAGCAGAACAACCTTGAACAAAGGCGGCGTCTTGCTCCGTGTCTGCTGTCGCGCTGCGGTCCGTGTCCCCGACTTGTGCTGTTCCATGCCCCTGCCTGCCCTTTATTCGATGGCGTCGCAAAAAGTCCGCCCTACTGCGTTATGGCGTTTTTTCAGGACCTCGACATACCTGATGTATGCCTTCGCCCCTGAAAAACCACCAAGCCTTGCAGGACGAAATTTTTGCTTAGCCATCCTCTGGTTTTTTGCGAAAGCATCAAAAGATGATCGATCCGCTCGGTTTTTCCCATATTATCTCTGGATTATCGGGCCTGCGCAACAGTTGCCGACACAGATGCGAAAAACTTTTCTCCCGCCCGCCGGCTCAGGGAGTGGCAAGGAATAAGTGAAACACTATGGCGTTCAGATTTGGGTCAGATTTGGCTGTGCTGATTGAGCCAAACCGCAGACGTAGCAGGGCTACGTTGAGGATTTGGCGATTGAGGCACGGTCAAAGATGGCCTGAAGATGAGATGCCAGATGGCATACTTTATTGTTTGCCACTCCCTTAGGCCAGATCATGCCAATCGATCCGTTTTCCCGCCAGCAATGCCGCCCCGGCTTGCGGCTTTTTCAGCAGGTGCCGGACCAGTCCGGTCAGCGTGACGCCGCGTTCTTCCAGCCCCGCCGCCGCCAGGCCGTCCGCCACCCCCAGATAAACCGATTCGAACAGCTGGCGCTGGAACAGATTCATCAACACCGGACTGCTCTCGTCGAAGAGATGATCGGTCAATGCCTGCCGGCAACGCTCGGCGCTGGTGGAGGTCACGCCGCGGCAGAGCAACGGCCGCAGCGGATAGATCAGACACCAGCCGTTGTCGTCCAGAAACGCGCAGGGCCGGCGCAGACTGACCCGCTCGTCATCGCTCAGGCCCCGCACGGCCCGCCACAGCTCTTCCAGACGCGTTGCGATGCGGCGTTGCCCGGTCTCAGGCAGAGACTGCAGATAAGCGGCGATCGCCAGCCCTTCCGGGAAGAGGACGGAAACATTCACCACGCAGCAGCTTTTGCAGCCGGGCCGACAGGCAATCAGGCCGGGATCACCCGCTTGCGAGCCGGCCAACTGCAGCTCGGCCTGCGCGGTCGCCCGGCGCAAGGCCGCCGGCAGAGCCCCGGCGTCGCGACCGGCGCGCTCGATCGCGCGGCAGACCTGAGCGCGGTACGCGGTAAAATCAAAGTGGCGCATGGCATACCCCCGCATCGATAACAGACCAAAAACCAGGACGACAGCTACATTTTAACCTAAATTTTTCGGTAACTATTCAGCTGTCACTTATGAATCTATCTCCTCCCCCTTCAAGGGGGAGGTCGGGAGGGGGATGGGGCGATGGCGTGCTGAAACAAACCCATCCCCACCCCAGCCCTCCCCTTGAAGGGGAGGGAGTTCAACCAAATGCTGCATCGATGTCAGGGTGCTGGATAGTTACAATTTTTCAGGCCCGACAAATCACCGCCGGCCACGCACATTCAGGCACCGATTCCGCTGCCGACGTGTTAAGCTTTACGCTTTCGCGAACACTCAAAACAAAACGGGAGAGATCGATGAAACTGAGATATCTACTGATCCTGACCCTTGCCGGGCTGCTGCTGAGCAGCCTGTCCGGCTGCGGCTACAA
>DASWJX010000240.1:0-10999 GCA_036396915.1 Geopsychrobacteraceae bacterium
GGGGTGGGTGAAATTGACCAGCAGCCCAACCTTGGAACCGGATGCCTTCAAATACTTGAGAGATGCAGGACAGTCGTTCCTCACCACATCCTACGAGACTTAACCGCCTGCGCAAAAAAAACCGGAGGATGGCTAAGCTAAGATCAAACCTTGAAATACTCCCGATACCACTCGACAAACCTCCCCACCCCCGCTTCGATCGAGGTTTCCGGCTTGAAGCCGACATCCCGCACCAGGGCATCGACATCGGCGTAGGTGGCCGGCACGTCCCCCGGCTGGATCGGCAGCAGCTCTTTTTGCGCGGTTGTGCCGAGCGCGGCCTCCAGGGTTTCGATCAGCTGCATCAGTTCCACCGGGTTGTTGTTGCCGATGTTGTAGAGCCGGTAGGGGGCGTTGCTGGTGGCCGAATCGGGCTGATCGCTGCTCCAGTCCGGATCGGGCCGGGCGGTGTGGTCGAGGGTGCGGACCACCCCTTCGACGATATCGTCGATATAGGTGAAGTCGCGCCGCATTCTGCCGTGGTTGAAGACCTGGATCGGCTCTCCGGCCAGAATCGCCCTGGTGAAGAGGAACATCGCCATGTCGGGGCGGCCCCAGGGTCCGTAGACGGTGAAGAAGCGCAGGCCGGTGGTCGGCAGGCCGTAGAGATGGCTGTAGGTGTGGGCCATCAGCTCGTTGGCCTTTTTGGTCGCGGCGTAGAGCGAAACCGGGTGATCGACGTTGTGGTGTACGGAAAACGGCATGCTGGTGTTGGCCCCGTAGACCGAGGAGGACGAGGCGTAGACCAGATGCCGGACCTGGTTGTGACGGCAGCCTTCGAGGATATTGGTGAAGCCGACCAGGTTGCTGTCGATGTAGGCGTGCGGGTTTTCCAGCGAGTAGCGGACCCCGGCCTGGGCGGCCAGGTTGACCACCTGGTCGAACTGCTCCGCGGCAAACAGCGCGGCGATGCCGTCCCGGTCGGCCAGATCCAGCTTGACAAAGCGGAAGCCCGCGCGCCCCTGCAGCTGCCGCAGACGGCCCTGCTTGAGACCGACATCGTAGTAGTCGTTGAGGTTGTCGAGACCGACCACCTCGTCGCCACGTTCGAGCAGCACCTTTGAAAGATGGAAGCCGATAAAACCGGCGGCGCCGGTAACCAGAATTTTCATAAAAAAACCCTTCAGATCTTGCTGTTACAGGGATGCACGGTGATCAACGGTGATAAAGCCCGAATCCCTTTTATATCCAACGCAGCGCAAAAGGTCACGCAGCGCCTTCGCTTGAATAGATAGATTGTCCGACCCGATTGATGTGCTCAATCAGCTCTTGTTCTGAAATTTCTTCAAAATGAACGACATCGAAAAAATAGGGGGTGGCGGATTCCTCATTGAGCTGATCGGAAAGTGCGGCAATAACTCCCTGATCAATCCCCCGACCTTTTACGGCAATATCGATATCCGAGCCTTTTCTATAAGTACCCTTGGCCCTGGAACCGAAGATTATCGCCTCTTCCACAGCAGAGAATTTTTGCAGAATAGCAACAATCTCTTTCAAATCCTGTTGCCGCAGGCCAAAATCCATCAGTTCACCCTGGATTCAAATAGAGTGCGCATGGCCGACAGCGCCGGAAAATAAGCGTCCCTGATTTTCTGTTCAACGGCCAGCGCAATTTTCTCTTCGTAGGTATGGACCGTGAGATTTCGGTCTTTGAGGGCCTCTATCCAGACATGACCGTCTTCGAGCAAACCGGCCTGAAATGCCTGTTTAATTGCATCCCGGGGGCTGATGACGGTAAACCCCTCTTGCTCCAGATAATCCTTCAGGACCTTCCACGCCAGCTCGAAAGACATTTCAAAAAACTGGATGAGGCCTGCCCGCTCGGCATCCGAGGGTTGCTCTATGGTCAGTGTCTGTTCAAGCAGGAGAAAAGCTCTTCGAAAATGAGCAAAGCGCTGTTTCCAGCGAACATCCTGATTATTCTCATCGATCATGAAAAACCCTTGAACCTGGTTTAACGGGGATACACGGTGGGACATGGGCGCATGCAATGCGCCCCTACACCGCGGATGTTTTTTTTGCTCCGTAGGGGCGCATTGCATGCGCCCGGTTTGTGCTTGCGAGAGCATCAATATTGATCTGCATTGCCTTTGCCCCCGAACCTTAAACAGATTGGGAGAGGGAAAAATTCCCTCTCCCAATCGACGTAAGCGAAAAGAACCCGGTGTTTTTTATTGTTTCAGATCTTCCGTAACCGTCAACCGGTCACGTATTTTATCCAGGGTCTTGCTGCCGACCCCCTTGACGTTCACCAGCGCGTCAACGCTGGCAAACTCACCCTGTTGCTCACGGTATTCAACAATCTTGAGCGCGGTTTTTTCACCGATCCCCTTGAGCTCGACCAGCTGTTCCACCGATGCTTTGTTGATGTTGATCTTTTCCTGGGCCAGAACCGGCTGACAGAAGATTGCCAGCGCCAGCAGGACGACACACAGAATTTTTGCACAACGCTTGATCATTGTTTCCCTCCACCTAAAAAAGGCCCCCGAGTCAAGGGCGGTTATGAATCCGAACAGATATGACATGTCGGGTTCTTTTCGCCGTCTGTAACTTCGCAATATTGATGGCCTCGCAAAAACTGAAAAAACGACTTTTTGCGGGCCGTGTCAAGTTTTAGGTTTTAAGTTTTAAGCTATTGAAACAAAAGCTTTTTCAATAAGACCTAACACCTAAAACTTTTAGCTTAAAACTGATGAATTCGAGATTGTGCGAATTCATCAATATTCAATTGTGAGCTGTACAGGCGATAAATTACCATTTTGTTCGCCCGGCATAAAGAGAAAATAATTTTTTACCGATTTAATATATATTCGACCGCCCGGGGCAGATCGTCGAAGATGCCGTCGCAGAGGTCGGTCGCTAAAACCTCCTGCTCGGCGCCGAAACCGGTCCTGACCAGCAGGGGGCTGCAGCCCGCCGCCGCTCCGGCCTGGAGATCGGAGAGTTTGTCGCCGATCATATAGGAGCGCGGCAGGTCGATGTTCAGCTCCCGCGCCGCCTGCAGCAGCATGCCGGGGCGGCCCTTGCGGCACTCGCAGTCGCGCCGAAACGCGCCGATTCCGGCGGTGGGGTGATGCGGGCAGAGGTAGATGCCGTCGAAAGCGACACCATAGCGCGCCAGCTGCCGGGACATGTGCGCGTTGATGCGCCAGGCATCCTCCAGGCTGAAAAAACCGCGCGCCACCCCCGACTGGTTGCTGACCACCACCAGCAGGAAACCGGCATCCCGCAATCTTTTCAGCGCCCGGGGTACGCCGGGAATCAGCTCGAACTCTTCGCTCCGCGACAGGTAATGACGCTCCTGATTGATCGTCCCGTCCCGGTCGAGAAACACGGCGGGCCTGGGTGCCATGGAACATGGCCCCTGTTCGATGTTCGATGTTCCATGTTCGATGTTGTTATTCAAACCCTTGCCTCCCGAACGTCGAACGTCGAACCTCGAACGTCGAACCTAAAACCAGCTCTTGCCGCGGCCGATACCGTAATAGACGAAGCCCTGCTGCTCCAGCCAGGCCGGCTGGTAGATATTCCGTCCGTCGAAGATCACCGGCCGGTGCAGAACCTTCCGGATCTCCTCGAAATCGGGGCTGCGGAAGGCCTGCCATTCGGTGATCACCACCAGCGCATCGGCACCGACCAGAGCCCGTTCCGGATCCGGGCAGAGGATCAGATCGGCCCGTTCGCCGTAAATGCGCCGGGTCTCCTCCATGGCCTGGGGATCGTAGGCCTGGACCCGGGCGCCGGCGGCCCAGAGTTTTTCCATCAGCACCCGGCTGGGCGCTTCGCGCATGTCATCGGTGCCCGGCTTGAAGGCCAGCCCCCAGAGCGCCAGCACCTTGCCCTGCAGATCGCCCCGGAAATGGGCCTCGATCTTCTTGAACAGCAGCTGCTTCTGCTCAAGATTGACCGCCTCGACCGCCCGAAGCAGCGACGCATGGTAGCCGGTTTGCTCGGCGGCGCGCCCCAGCGCCTGAACGTCCTTGGGAAAGCAGGATCCGCCGTAACCGGCGCCGGGGTAGATAAAGGAATAGCCGATCCGCGAATCGGAGCCGATCCCCTGCCGGACCATCTCGATGTCGGCGCCGACCCGTTCGGCGATGTTGGCCAGCTCGTTCATGAAACTGATCTTGGTCGCCAGCATGGCGTTGGCGGCATACTTGGTCAGCTCGGCGGAACGGACATCCATCACCACCATCCGGTCATGGTTGCGATTGAAGGGGGCATAGAGCACCCGCAACAGCTCCGCGGTGCGGGGGTTCTCGGTGCCGACCACCACCCGGTCCGGCTTCATGAAATCGGCGATGGCGTTGCCCTCCTTGAGAAACTCGGGGTTGGACACCACATCGAACTCGACCGCCGCGCCGCGCCGGTCGAGCACCTGCTGAATTTCGCCCTGGACCAGCTGGGCGGTCCCCACCGGCACCGTCGACTTGTCGACGACAATCCGGTAGTCATCCAGATGTTCGCCGATACTGCGGGCGACGGTCAGCACGTATTGCAGATCGGCGGAACCGTCCTCGTCCGGCGGCGTGCCGACGGCGATGAACTGGAACAGCCCGTGCGCGACCCCGGCAGCGATATCGGTGGTAAAGGCCAGCCGCCCGGCGGCGGCGTTGCTGCTGATCAGCTCGCCGAGGCCCGGCTCGTAAATCGGTACCTCGCCCTGTTGCAGCAGAGCGATCTTGCGCGGATCGATATCGACACAGAGGATGTCGTTGCCCGCCTCGGCCAGACAGGCCCCGGTGACCAGCCCGACATAACCGGACCCGAAAATAGTGACTTTCATAAAATTTCTCCGAAATTTTGGTTCGAGGTTCGAGGTTCCCTGTTTCATGTGCGATGTTCGATGTTCCATGTTCGATGTTGTTATTCAAACCTTTGCCCCCCGAACGTCGAACGTCGAACGTCGAACGTCGAACGTCGAACGTCGAACGTCGAACGTCGAACGTCGAACACCAGCGTTATCCTTCATTGCCGAACTGTTGCAGAATTTTCTCAATGATATTGGTCGTCGATTTGCCGTCGACGAAGGTGATCAGTTCGAGGCGGCCGCCGTAAGCTTCCACCAGCTGTTTGCCGACCACGTCTTCGGGCGCGTAGTCCCCGCCCTTGACCAGGATGTCCGGGCGCAGGGTTTCGATCAGCTCCAGCGGCGTGTCCTCGTCGAAAATCACCAGATAGTCGATGCAGTCGAGAGCGGCGAGGATATGCGCCCGCTCCTCCTGACCGATCAGCGGCCGGTTCTCCCCCTTGAGGCGCCGGATCGAGGCGTCGGAATTGAGGCCGAGCACCAGCAGATCGCCCAGACCGCGGGCCTTCTGCAGGTATTTGACGTGGCCGACATGCAGCAGATCGAAACAGCCGTTGGTAAAGACGATTTTTCGGCCCTGCTGGCGCTGCGCATCGAGCAGTTCGCGCAGCGCGGCGCGGCCCCTGATTTTCAGGTCGCTGTCCGGATGCTGCCGGCCGACCGCTTCCAGGACTTCCGCCGGCGCCACCGTGGAGGTGCCGACCTTGCCGACGACGATGCCGGCAACCAGGTTCGACAGCCAGACCGCATCCGGCAGCGGCAGCCCCGCCGCCAGCCCTCCGCCCAGGACGGCCAGCACCGTATCGCCGGCGCCGGTGACGTCGAAGACTTCGCGGGCCTTGGTCGGCAGGTGGGTTTCGCCGTCAGCGGTAAAGATCGTCATCCCCGCTTCGCTGCGGGTCAGAACCAGCCCCTCCAGATCGAGCTCGGCGAGCAGCTGCCGGCCGGCGCGCACCAGCGCGGTCTCGTCGGCGATCGCGATCCCGGAGGCCAGCTCCGCTTCAGCCCGGTTGGGGGTCAGCAGCGTTGCGCCCCGGTACCGGGCATAGTCTTTCCCCTTGGGATCGACAATCACCGGAATGCTCTTGGTTCTTCCGTAGTCGATGAGCGCGCGCAGCACCCGCTCGGTGAGCACGCCTTTCAGATAATCGGAGACCAGAATCGCCTGGAAATCGTTTCCGTCGGCGGTGGCATAGTCGATCAGCTGCCGCTCGGCGGCGGCGGAGATCTCTGCCCGGCATTCCCGATCGATCCGCAGCATCTGCTGATTGCTGGCCAGGATGCGGGTCTTGCGGGTCGTGGTCCGTCCGCCATCGAGGACGATGCCGGCGGTGTCGATCGCCTGCCCGGCCAGGATCCGGCACAGTTCGCGGCCGTCCCCGTCATCGCCGACCACGCCGGCGACGGCGACCCGGCAGCCCAGGGCCAGCAGGTTATTGATGACGTTGCCCGCCCCGCCGAGCCGCAGATCCTGGCTGTTGACGTCGACCACCGGCACCGGCGCTTCCGGGGAAATCCGTGCGGTTTTCCCCCACAGGTATTCGTCCAGCATCAGGTCGCCGACCACCAGCACCCGAACCTGCTTCAAACGACTGAAAAAGGCTTCCGCCTCGAAATACTGCATCTTCAAGATCCAATCTTTGCAGTGGGACATGGGCGCATGCAATGCGCCCCTACACCGCCGGATGTTTTTTGTCCGTAGGGGCGCATTGCATGCGCCCGGTCTGTGCGACACCGGCCGGATGGTTTTTGCCTGAAATCTATAATGGAACGATAATCATTAGCCACGGGCTAAAACAAAAAGATTGATCTGCATTGCCTTTGACGTATCCCTTCACTCCCCGAACAGCTGCTGCTCAACCAGATCGCACAGCAGATGGATGATGGTGACATGCGCTTCCTGGATAAAGGGGGTATGCCGGGCGGGAACGATCAGGCTAAGCTCGACCATCCCGGCAAGCCGGCCGCCGTCGCGGCCCAGCAGTCCGACCGTTTTGCAACCGGCCTGTGCCGCCGCCTGCAGGGCCCGGCAGACATTCTCCGAATTGCCGCTGGTGGAGATGCCGATCACCACGTCGCCGGGCACGGCCAGCGCTTCGACCTGGCGCTTGAACACCTCGTCGAAGCCGTAGTCGTTGCCGACCGCGGTCAGGATCGAACTGTCGGTGGTCAGGGCGACGGCGGGCAGCGCCCGGCGCTCGCGCAGGAAGCGACCGACCAGTTCCGCCGCGAAGTGTTGCGCGTCGGCCGCCGAGCCGCCGTTGCCCATGATCAGCAGTTTGTTGTTGTTCTGCAGTGCCGCGCTCAGCAGCAGCGCACAATCCGCGATGCCGCCGGCGAGGTCTTTTGCCACCGTTTCGAGCACCCGGCCATGCCCCTCAAAGTGCTCGCTGATTTTTTTGCGCATTGAACCTCTCTTCATTCGATAACAGGGAACGCTCCGTAAGCCGGGCGCCTGAGCGCAAGGCGAAAGCAGGCGACAGATTAACACAAAATCCGCATTTGATCAGGAGAAGTTTACCCGCTGCGCGGCTGCAATTTCTGCTTTGGAATATCGCCGGTCTCCTGTAGAGTTAACGGCCGAATCCTTGATGGCGTCGCAAAAACTCACCAACTGCTGCGTTGCTGCACTTGCTCTCGCTGCTTCGACGTACGTCAGTACGCCTCATTGCTCGACAATCGCGCGCCCTGCATTTGGCGCTTTTTGCTTAGCCATCCAATATGATGCTTTTTCGAAAAGGCTTTATTCAAACCGATGCTCCACTCAGACAAAATCAAGGTTCTCTGTGTCACCGACTGCAGCGACCGGCCCGAAACCGAACTCTTCATCGGCCTGCGGGCGGCAGGGGTCGACCTGACCGTCATGTGCAACCCGGCCGGGCGGAATTTTCAGCGCTTGCGGCAGGCGGGGGTGCCGATCGTCGAGTCGGTCCTCAAGGGGCGCTTCGACATGAAGGGGATGGCGGCTATCCGTCGTCAGCTCAAGGCGGGTGGTTACGACATCCTGCACAGCTACGACAACCGCGCCTTGCAGAACAGCGTCCTGGCCTCGTTCGGCATTCCGGTCAAGATCGTGGCCTACCGGGGCATCGTCGGCAATGTCAGCTTCCTCGATCCGGCCTCCTGGCTGACCTATCTCAACCCCAAGGTCAAAAAAATCTCCTGCGTGGCCAACGCCATCCGCGATTATTTCCTGCGGATGCGGCTGCTCGGCCTGAAACTGCCGCCGGAAAAGGTCGTCACCATCTACAAGGGCCATCAACTGGACTGGTACCGGGAACCGCCGGCCGACCTCTCGCAGTTCGGCATCCCCGAAGACGCCTTCGTGGTCGGCTTTGCCGGCCGCGACCGGCCGCGCAAAGGGGTCAATTTCCTGATCGACTCCGCAAAGTATCTGCCCGCCGACGCCCCGGTCCACTATCTGCTGGTCGGCCGCATGGACGACAACCCCCGACTGGCCAAACAGATTGCCGCAAGCCCGTTTCGGGACCGGATCCACCTGACCGGCTTCCGCAGCGACGCTCCGGCGCTGGCGGCGGCCTGCGACGCCTTTGTCATGCCGTCGATCCGCGCCGAGGGGCTGCCGCGGGCGGTTATCGAGGCGATGGCCTACGGCACGCCGCCGATTGTCGCCGACGCGGGCGGCAGTCCGGAACTGGTCGTCGACCGGGAAAGCGGCCTGATTGTCCCGCCGGCGGACGCCCGGGCCATCGGCGCGGCGATCCTCGAACTGCTGGAGCACCCGCAGCAAAGGGCGCAGATGGGGAAACAGGCCCGCGAAAGGATTCGCAGCTGCTTCAACAGCGAGACGACGGTGCGGCAGACCCTGCAACTCTATCAGCAGCTGCTTGCATAGCCCTGCAGCAACCGCTGCCAGTCCGCGTCGTCGAAATGGAAGTCGGTCGAAGCGGCCCTGATTTTCAGCAGGGAGCGCTGCAGACGCTGCAGATTCTGCCGCGCCCAGCCGCCGGGAGCGCGGATCTTGCCGCGATCGAAATCGATCAGGTAGATCCGCGAGCGGCTGTCGATCAGGATATTGTTGGCGTTGAGGTCGGCATGCCAGACCCCCTGGTCGTGAAAGCGGCGCAGGCAGGCGCCGAGCGCTCTCCAGAACTCTTCGCTCTGCGCTTCATCGGTCAGGCGCGCGGCCAGAGAAAGCGTCTCGGGGATCCGTTCCGTCAACAGCTCGGCGCGATAATAGCCCCAGCCGCGCTGCACGGCGGCGGCCACCGGGCGCGGCACCGGCAGGCCAAGGCGCCGGAGTTCGGCCAGCAGCCGCCACTCGGCCCAGGAGCGGCTGCGCTCCAGGCTCCAGCCGAGATAGCAATCGACGACAAAACGACCGACCTGACCGCCCCGGCGGAAATGGCGCAGCACCCAGTCGTGGCCCCGGTAGTTCAGAAACCAGGCCTCGCCGCGGCCCAGCGCCCGGCCGGTCAACCAGCCCCGCTGCTTGAGTTTCTCCGGGTCGAAGAGGTGTTCCGTCAACCTGGTCGCAATGTCGGCATCGCACAGCACGTGATGCCGGCCGAGTTTTATGATTCGAGGTTCGATTTCAGATGTCATTAAGGTTTCATACCCCACCGAAAAGTCTCTGTCTGCTGCGGCTCTCCGCCATCGGCGATGTCAGCCATGTCCTGCCGACCCTGCGCGTCCTGCAGAAGGCCTGGCCCGCAACCCGCATCACCTGGATTATCGGTAAAACCGAACTGGCCCTGGTCAGGGACATTCCAGATGTCGAGTTTATCGTCTTCGACAAAACGCAGGGCTGGCAAGCCTACCGGGAGCTGCGCCGGGCACTGAAGGGGCGGACCTTCGATCTGCTGCTGCACATGCAGATCTCCCTGCGGGCCAGCCTCGCCAGCCTTGCCGTCAAAGCCCCCATCCGCCTGGGTTTCGATCGCAAGCGGGCCAGGAACCTGCAATGGCTGTTCAGCACTCACAAAATCGCCGCGGTGCCACGGCAACATGTCCTGGACAGCTTCCTCGAATTCCCACGGGCGCTCGGTCTGGATGTCGCAAATGTTGAATGGGACATCCCGATTCCGGATGCGGCTCGCAGCAAGGCCCGGGAGCTGCTGCCGCGGGAGCGGCCGATTCTGGCCATCAACCCCTGCTCCAGCGTGCGGATTCGCAACTACCGCAACTGGAATGTCGAAGCATACGCAAAAATCATCGATTATGCCGCAGAAAAATTCGGCATGGTCACGGTCCTGACCGGCGGTCCGTCTGCAATGGAAATCGATTATGCTGCCGCTATTGAGAAGAAAGCGACGACAAAACCGCTCAACCTGGTCGGCAAAACCAGCCTCAAGGAACTGCTGGCGGTGCTGGAATGCGCCACAGCCGTTATTGCACCCGACACCGGCCCGGCCCATCTGGCCAATGCGGTCGGCACCCCGGTGATCGGCCTTTACGCGACCTCGAACCCGGAGCGGACCGGACCGTACCTGAATCGGGAATTGACCGTCAATAAATATCCACAAGCGTTGAAGGAAGAACTTGGTAAAGAGGTGGATGAGGTCGCCTGGGGGAAACGGGTTCGAAGTCCCTTTGCGATGGAATTGATACAACTCGCGGACACATTAGAAAAACTCAAATTACTGTCTGAAAAAAGTTGATCGCTAAATTTCACACGAAGGGGGACGGCTAGACTCCTTCAATAAATCCCTCTCCGCAAACAGCGGAGTATTAAGACGCGTTTTAACCCGCAAATCTACAGGAGCTATCGCTTCGAGGGGAGCAGAAAATTGAACCCACGGCAATTTTAAATAGGATGCTATAAATATTTCCAAAGATATCAACCCACTAACTCAACAGGGGCAACTCTCCATTTCCAGCTGAGGCAAAACAGACAACGCTGACTTATATTACAGATTATTCGTCCAAAAGAAGAATGATTAAATCCGCACAGTAATCTTTGAATAATCAGGCATATCACACTTGCCTATAACATCATATTCAAGAGAAGAAAGGCCCTCTTTTGTAAAGGTGAAATCTCCTCTCAACAAACGATCTTTTTTTCTTTTATTCTTTCTTGCTGTCTTGGCGTCTCGTGCCTGAGTTTCAGGGTTAGGTAGATCATTAAAGACCCCCTCTAAATCCTCAAACGGAACCAGACCGGAAAGCATTAGACGAATAAAAAGTTCG
>DASWJX010000241.1:0-5860 GCA_036396915.1 Geopsychrobacteraceae bacterium
GCCGAGGCGCCGGCGATCTTCAGGTGCGGGTCGAGGGCTTCGCGGGCGATGAACAGTTTCATGATCTCGCTGGTCCCTTCGATGATCAGGTTGATGCGCGCATCGCGCAGCATGCGCTCCATCGGCATCGGCGCTTCGCCGCGCCCGGCCAGGGAATCGGCGGTTTCGTAGCCGCGGCCGCCGCGCACCTGCAGCGCCGAATCCACGGTTTTCCACATCGTTTCGGTACAGTAGAGTTTGGCCATCGCCGCTTCGAGGCGGATGTCCGTATCGCCCCGGTCGGCCAGCGCCGAGGTCAGCCAGGTGAGGCTCTCGACGGCCAGGGTGTCCGCCGCCATCCGCGCGATCCTGGCCGCCACCGCTTCGTGATGGCCGACCGGCGCCCCCCACTGCACCCGCTGCTTGCTCCATTCGCGCACCATGCGGATGGCCTGCTTCATGGTGCCCCCGGCGGCCGCCGGCAGGGTCAGGCGGCCGGTGTTGAGGGTGCTCAGGGCCAGCCGCAGCCCCTGGCCGAGACCGACCAGGATATTCTCCTTTGGGACCCGCACGTTTTCAAAGCTGAGCAGCCCGTTCTGAACCCCCTTAAGGCCCATGAAATCGCAACGGTGCGTGGTACTCAGCCCGTCCTGGTTGCCCTCGACGATAAAGGCGGTAATCTCGGGCCGCTCTTCGGCCGGATCGTTGCTGCGCGCCATGACGATCAGCAGGTCGGCCACCGGGCCATTGGTGATCCAGAGCTTCTCGCCGTTGATCAGGTAGGCTTCGCCGTCCTCGGTCGGCGTGGCGAGCGTGGTCATGCTCGACGGATCGGAGCCGACCCCCGGTTCGGTCAGGGCAAAGGCGCTCACTTCGCCGGCCGCCAGGCGCGGCAGGTATTTTTCCTTCTGTGCGGGGCTGCCGAAGATTTTCAGCGGCTGCGGGACGCCGATGCTCTGGTGCGCCGACAGCATCACCGCCGTCGATGCGCAGTGGGAAGCGATCAGCTGGATAATCCGATTGTAGTTGACCTGGGAGAGCCCGAGTCCGCCGTACTCTTTCGGCAGCTTGATGCCCATCAGCCCCATTTCGGCAAGACCCTTGTAGACCATGACCGGGATCTCTTTCTCGCGATCGATGGCGTCGGCATCGACATGCTCTGCGAGAAAGGTTTTCAGCGTCGCCAGGATCTCGTCACCTGCGGATTTGTCTTCCGAACTCTGCTGCGGAAACGGGAAAACCAGTTCGAGAGGCAGGCGTCCCATGAACAGTTCGGCAACAAAGCCGGGCTTTTGCCATTCCGTTTCACGAGCGGCTTCAGCCACCTCCAGGGAACGTTTTTCCTCTGCTTTTTGCTCGGCCATAAAGACTCTCCTCGTGCTGTGCGGGCAGGCTCTGGATTAATCATAACCGGTATTTACCATTCCTGCAGCGGCGCGGCCGCACGAGGTGGTGGTCGTTTCCTCCCGTCCGGCCGCTGCTGGAGCGATCGGCCCGGGAGCGGCCTTGGCTCGACAGTTTCCGGACCCCCGCGCGACAGGCCCGCATGAGCCGGCATGAAAAAATGCGGAGCCGACACATTTTTCTTTTCCCGGAATCAAACCGCTGGTATTTTCTCCGCAACCTAAAACCTTACTTGACACCAGAGCATACGATGAACAAAGAAAAGCTTCTCGCGCAGATCGTCACCCGGCTGGAAAATGATTACAAGCTGCTGCAGGTCGCGGCGTCCGCTCAGGCCGAGGCAGACCATGAGCAAGACAGTTCCGACAACCTGTGCGACGCCCCCGATCTTGAAGCCTTTCGGCAGCAGGAGGCGCGAAGAGAGGAGCTGCAGCAGTCGCTGGAAACGTTTCGGCAGCTGACGGTACAGAACTTTGACGACGCAACACCGATCCATTTGACGGCGCTGGTCGCGCTGGTGGATGTGCGGGGGCGCGGCCGGCAGGTCTTTATCGGCCCGGCGGCGGGCGGCTTGCGCATTAGATCGGAACGGGGGGAGGTGATGGTCGTGACGCCCGCCTCTTCGCTCGGGCGGCAGCTGATCGGCAGGCAGTGCGGCGATCTGATCGAACTGGCGGGGGCAACCGCCATGGAATACGAGATCGTTTCGGTCTGTTGAGCGGCGGGGCGGCCGTCCGGAAGAGACTCACTTAGAGCAGATGGCCAGGCAAAAATTTCGTCCTGAAAAAACGCCGTAACGCCGCAGGTCGGACTTTTTGCGACGCCATTATTTTTATTTTTTGAGCAGAAAGGTCCGTTGCCGTTTCTCGGCGTAATCGAATTGGTGGGATATCTTCCAGACCACGATCAGTCGCCGGCGGGTCGCCCGCAAAAAGAGTGCGGCGACGCTGCCCGCCGTTACGGCCCAGAGCAGCCCGCCGCCGCCCCGATAGGCGAAGCCGAAGGTCCTGCGCACAAAGCTGTCGCCGATCTCCAGCAGGAAACCGTAAAGCAGCGCATAGAGGGCGATCCGCAGCAGCAGGCGCAGGATGATGGCGTAGCTGATCTGCCCCGGCGCGCAGCGGTTGGCCAACCGCTTCCAGCGGCTTTTCAGCAGGCCGTGCAGGCAGAAACCGATCCCCAGCGCACTGTCCAGCACATGCAGGATCAGATAGCCGGAAACTACGCCCCAGGCGAGGGCGGCGATGATGGTGTCGAGGTTCACTGAACGCTCCTTGGGCGATGTTCATGCTGTCTGATGAAGGGGGACAGCCTACTCGATTTAAACCGGCCAAAGCAAATCGAATCGTGCGCAGCGCACGATTCGGATTTATCCGCAGCGCCGGTTTCCCTGTCGGGTTCGATCGGCTAGAATCGAAGAAGACAGCAGGTTGTCCAACCGCTTTGCCGAGACCGGGAGGAGCGTCATGATCGATCTTTACTACTGGCCGACCCCCAACGGCCATAAAATCACCATCTTTCTGGAAGAAGCCGCAATCGCCTACCGGATCGTTCCGGTCAATATCTGGACCGGCGATCAGTTCCGCGAGGATTTTCTGAAAATCTCGCCCAACAACAAGATGCCGGCCATCGTCGATCAGGCCCCGGCCGACGGCGGCGAGCCGCTGGCGCTGTTCGAATCGGGAGCGATCCTGCTCTATCTGGCGGACAAGTGCGGCAGTTTTCTGCCGCGGGAGCTGCGCGGCCGCCACCGGGTCATCGAATGGCTGATGTGGCAGATGGGCGGCTTCGGGCCGATGCTGGGGCAGAACCATCATTTCAGCCACTACGCCCCGGAACCGATCCCCTACGCCATCGAGCGCTATCTGAAGGAGACGCAGCGGCTCTACGGCGTGCTGGACGAGCGGCTGGCCGGGCGCGACTGGGTGGCGGACGAGTATTCGATCGCCGACATGGCGATCTATCCCTGGACGGTCTCCCACGAAAAGCAGGGGCAGGATCTGGACGATTATCCCAACCTCAAACGCTGGTACCGGACGATCGAGCAGCGGCCGGCGGTGATCCGGGCCTATCGGCGGGGCGAAGGCTTCGACAAGCCGCCCCTCGATGACCAGGTGCGCTCGGTGCTGTTCGGCCAGGGGCGCAGGGGGTAGGGGCGGTTCGAGGTTCGATGTTCGATGTTCGATGTTCGATGTTCGAGGTTCGGGGTTCGGGGTTCGGGGTTCGAGGTTCGGGGTTCGAGGTTCGAGGTTCGAGGTTCGAGGTTCGGGGTTCAGAGCCGGGCTCCCCAGCGGCTGATCAGTTTGAACTTTTCTGCCGTGGACAGGCCGCCGGCATTGATCAGGCGCCCCCCGCTGTTCCAGATCCGCAGCTTGCAATTGCCCGCCACAACCAGCATAAAGACGCCGATCGAAGCGCCGATAAACAGCATTGTCATCACACCCTCCCGCATAGCGATAATCGTAGGCTTCAGGGGCAGGATAGGGTATAGATGGTGGATAAGTAAAATCAATCCTTTTGCTCTATAGGATAACCTCTGGTTATGCTGCCAGATTTCAATCGTCTCAAGGTTTTCTACCATATCTACGCGTTGAACAGCATCGTCGCCGCCGCCCGGGTCCTCCATCTGAGCCAGCCCGCGGTCAGCCGGCAGCTGCAGAAGCTGGAGGTCGAGATCGAGGCGGCGCTGTTCATCCGCCTGCACAAAAAACTGGTCCCCACCGAGGCCGCCAAACGGCTGTTCGCCCTGATCCAGCCGTTCATGGACCAGCTGCGGGAAGGGCTGGAACATATCCGTCAGCCGCTCGACCGGCCGGCCGGATTGCTGAGGATCGGCGCGCCGCGCGAGTTCGGCAAGGAGTATCTGCCCCTGCTGGCCGGGTCGTTCCGCAAGCTCTGCCCCGAGGTGCGCTTCGCCTTTCGGTTCGACGAAACGGCCCCGTTGCTGTCGATGCTCAAGGAGGGCGATCTCGATTTTGCCCTGGTCGACGTGTTCATGCCCAAGGGCCAGTTCCTGGAGACGCCGCACCTGTTCAGTATCGAGCCGCTGATCGCCGAGGAGCTGATTCTGGCCTGCTCGCGGGACTACTATCGCACGCGGATCGACGGGGATCATTCCTTTGCCAATCTGGCCGACAAGGAGTTCCTCTGCGACGAGGACGATCTGATGATTCTGAGCCACTGGTTCCGGCACCATTTCAGGAAGGCGGCGGTGAAGGTGAAGGTGGTGATGACCAGCAACAGTCATGAAGCGCTGATCTCCGGCATCCGGCTCGGCATGGGGCTCGGCCTGACCTCGGTCCACCTGGTGTTCGACGAGCTGCGCGCCGGGACGATCATGCCGGTGGAGACCGCCACCAGGAACGCCAAGAGCTGGATTTCGCTGGTGCAACTGCAGGACAAGGTGCCGACCCTGACCGAAAAGACCTTTCTCGCGCACCTGAAACGGGGCATGCAGGAGGAAGGGGTGCTGAAAAAGTTCTCGCGGGTTTCGGTCCGGGATCCTAGGTAGCGCCGCCCCGGCTGCCGGCAGCGTTTATCCGTGGTACTATGGAATTATCTGTCCGACGCGGAGCGAGAGCATGGCCACAAAGTCGACAACATGGCGAGCCGCCTATCTGCAGCTGAGCCAGCGGGAACTGGTCGAGCGGGCCGAACGGGCCCTGGTCCATCTGGATCGTTGCGTGATGTGCGGACGCCGCTGCGGGGTCGACCGGCGCCACGGCGCGACCGGCGCCTGCCGGCTCGGCCGCGCGGCCCGGGTCAGCAGCCATGGTCCCCATTTCGGCGAGGAAGCGCCGCTGGTCGGCCGGCACGGTTCCGGAACGATCTTTTTCAGCTACTGCAACCTCAACTGCGTGTTCTGCCAGAACTGGGAGATCAGCCAGGCCGGCGCGGGGCACGCGCTCAGCGCCCGGCAGCTGGCGGCGATGATGCTCGATCTGCAGGAGCGCGGTTGTCACAACATCAACCTGGTGTCGCCCAGTCATCAGCTGGCCCCGATTCTCCAGGCGCTGGTGCCGGCGGTGGAGGAGGGCCTGCGGCTGCCGCTGGTCTACAACAGCGGCGGCTACGACAGTCCTGAAGCGCTGGCGCTGCTCGACGGACTGGTCGATATCTATCTGCCGGACATGAAGTTCGCCGATTCCAATGTGGCGCGCTTCTGGCTGAAGGTCGACGATTACGCCGAGATCAACCGTGCGGCGGTGCTGGAGATGTACCGCCAGGTCGGTGATCTGCAGCTGGACGAGCAGGGCAGCGCCCGCCGCGGTCTGCTGATCCGCCATCTGGTCCTGCCGCAGAACCTGGCCGGCACCGAGCGGATTCTCCACTTCGTCGCCGAGCAGCTCTCCCCCGAGACCTGGGTCAACCTGATGGACCAGTACCGCCCCGCTCATCAGGCCCACCGCCATCCCCCCCTCGACCGGCGGCCCGATCGCCGCGAACTGCGCCAGGCGCGACAGCTGGCGCAGCAGGC
>DASWJX010000242.1:0-12695 GCA_036396915.1 Geopsychrobacteraceae bacterium
CCGACCTGGCCCGGCTGGGCGGCAAATATCCCGATGCTTGGCATTACCAGCATATGAAATCGCCGCGCTCGATGGTGCCGAAAACCAACATGCCCGATTACGACTGGTTGAGCGACAATCCGCTCAGCGCGACGGTCATCAGGAACAAGATGGAGACCCTCGGCTTCCCCTACACGGAAGCCCAGATCAAGGCGCTTGACGGCAAGAACGAGCTGGACGCCATGGTCGCCTACCTGCAGAAACTGGGCAGCGACATCCCCTGGCGCCAGGCGGCGGAAGTCACCATCGTCGGCGACCTGGATAATCCGTTCCCGGGCGACACTGAAGCGATTGCCGCGGGAAAAACCCTCTACGTCGACAACTGCGCCGCCTGCCACGGCGACCGGCGTGAAGGCGGCATCGGTCCCGAACTGACCGAACTGGGGATGGAGGATGCCGATCTCTACCGGATTCTGCACAACGGCATTGCGGACGGCGGCATGCCCGGATTTTCCAGTCTCGGCGCGACCAGGCTCTGGCAGCTGGTCACTTTCCTGAAGAGCGGGGAGTAGCCGTCATGGACTGGGCTTCGCTTGTCTATCTGGGCATAAGCTTCGGCCTGTTTGTCGTCTTTGCCGTGATTGTGGCGCGCACCTACCGGCGCAAACACAAGCAGCGGAACGAAGCGGCAAAGTACCGGATGCTGGATGACGATTAATCAAGATGGATGCTTTCGCAACAATTCAGAGGAGGGCATAATGCTCGAAGATCACAAACATAAACATCCGACCCATAATTTCGACGGCATCACCGAAAACCGGGTCAATGCTCCGCCCGTCTACTTCAGCGTCCTGTTCTACGGCCTGATTATCTGGGGGATCATCTTCTGCGCCTACTATCTGCTGAGCGGCTGGAGTTCCGAAGCCGAGTTCCGTGAAAAAATGGCCGCCCACGCCGGGACTCCGGACCAGCAACAGACGACAGCGACACCACCGGCCGCCGAACCGGCGGACGCTGAAGCACTCTTTGCGGCGAACTGCGCCGGCTGTCACGGCGCCGACGCCACCGGCGGCTTCGGCAGCGATCTGACCGCGGCCGACTACCAGTACGGCAAGTCCGCCGCCGAGATCCGGCAGAGTATCGTTTCCGGCCGCGGCACGGCGATGCCGGGCTTTGCGGAACAACTCTCCGCGGCGGAGATCGATGTGCTGGTCGATTTCCTGCTGCAGCTCTGATTTCCGTTTCTCTTCGCGGGGGAGGTGCGCCTCCCCCGCCCGACATGCTGACAGATGACCGATTCGAAGCATAAGCCGACCCTGCTCAGCCCGTGGCGGCGCACCTGCCAGTGGCTTGCCAGCCTGCTGCTGCTGCTGATCCCCTGGCTGGAGATTGAGGGCAAGGGCCTGTTGCGCGTCGACCTGCCCGCTCTCAGCCTGCATATCTTCGGGCAGGTGTTGCGGATCGAGGACCTGTACCTGTTCCTGCTGTTCTGCCTGACGTTTGGCATCGGCTTTCTGCTGATCACCATGGTTTTCGGCCGGCTCTGGTGCGGCTGGGCCTGCCCGCAGACGACCCTGAGCGACCTGGCCGAATGGTTCGCCCGGCGCATCGGCCTGACCATCAGCAGCAACCGCCTGCAGGGGAGTTTGGGGCGCAAAGCCGTTGCGCAGCTGTTTTACCTGCTGCTCGCGCTGCTGGTCGGCGCCAACCTGGTCTGGTATTTCATCGCGCCGCGGCGGTTTCTTGCCGAACTGGCGCAGGGGACACTGCCCGCCGGCGCCTGGCTCAGCTGGGCTCTGGTCAGCCTGACCGTCTACCTCGATCTGGCCCTGATCCGCCGGCTGATGTGCCGCGATTTCTGCCCCTACGGACGCTTTCAGACGGTTCTTGCCGACCGCGGCACCCTGACCCTGCAGCTGCCCGCGGCAGAGTCGTACCGCTGCATCGCATGTGAATCCTGCGTCCGCAGCTGTCCGATGGGCATCGACATCCGCGAGGGCTACCAGGTCGAATGTATCAACTGCGGTCGCTGCCTCGACGCCTGCCGAACGATCATGGCCGCGGGCAAGCAGCCGGGATTGATCCGTTACAGTTTCGGCACCGCGGGCCGGGGCGTCAGGGCGCTGCTGAATCCCCGCAGCGTGCTGCTGTCGACGGCGCTGCTCAGCATGGCGGTGATTTTCGCGGTGGCGATCGGCCATCGGCAGATTGCCACCCTCAAGGTTTCCGTCTCCCACACGGCGCCGGCCAGGGTGCTCAAGGATGGCCAGCTGGCCACGTTTTTCAACGGCTGGATCAGCAATCGCGGCACGCAATCCGAAACCTTCCGGATCGAGGCCCGCACCCGGCGCGAGGCGACCCCCCTGACCCTCAAGGGACAGACCAGCAGGATCGTCGTCGGGCCGGGCGGCAACCGAAAACTGGATTTTGTGCTGGTGACGGACGCACCGGACGCGCCGCTGCCGGTGGTCTTCGTCCTTTCCGATCGGGCCGGAACAGAAATCTTTGTCGCCAAGGCGCAGGTCACCCCCGCAAGGAGTCGATAGCCGTATGACCATCCGCAACAGAAACCTCTACAGGCCCCTGATTGTTCTGCTGCTCGGCAGTTTCCTGGCGTTTTCCGCCTGGGCCGCATGGCAGGCCGCCGAGCGCGGCAGCCAGGTCACCGATCGCGACTATTACAGCAAGGGGCTGAAATACAATTCCAGCCTGGTGGAAAAACGTGCGGCGGAAGTCCTCGGCTGGTCGCTCGCCACCGAAATAGCCGGTCAAAGCCTGATCTTTCAGCTTGCCGACAGCGACCACCAGAGCGTCGGCGGCGCCCGCGCCGTCCTCCACCTGTACCTGCCCGAGGCGCGCAACGGCCGCGCTTTCGCCCTGGACGAATTTTCCGCGGGCGAGTACCGGCTGGAACTGCCCGCCGGACTGAGCGGCAGCATGCGCGCCCGGGTCAGCTTCGAACGGGACGGCGCCCGGCTCAACCGTCAGTTGCAATTGAACCTCTGATCGATGAGCGACTCGATGAGCGACGGCGATCCCTGCATCCATTGCGCCCTGCCGATTCCGCCGGGCGATCTGGTCCTGGCCGACATCGAAGGCCGGCAACTGCGCTTCTGCTGCGGCGGCTGCCGCGGCGCCTATCAGATCATCCGCGGCGCCGGTCTCGACAGTTTTTACCGGCGCGGCGATCGGCAATCCGGCAGCGTCAAGCAGGCGTACGGCAGCCGCTTTGAAAACGACTACCTGCAACGCTTTGTCCGCAAGCGTCACGAGCTCTCGGAGCTCAGCCTGATCGTCGACGGCATCCGCTGTGCCAGCTGTATCTGGCTGATCGAACGGCTGCTGCGCCGGCACCCCGGCATCGCTTCGGCGCGGGTCAATTTTGCCAGCCATCGGCTGCTGATCGCTTTTGATGAACAACGGATCACTCCCGCCGAGATGTGCGCGCAACTGGCCGATGTCGGCTACCTGCCCCGCCCTTTCAGCCGCGACGGCATGCAGCGCGCGGCCGACCGGGAGCGGCGCGACCTGCTGCTGCGCTTCGGCACGGCGGCGTTCTTCTCCATGCAACTGATGGGATTTTCCCTGGCGCTGTACGGCGGCTACTTTCAGGGTATCGACCCGGCCACCCGCTCGCTGCTGCAGACCTTCGCCGCGCTGGTGACAACCCCGGTGGTCTTTTACTCCGGCTACCCCTTTCTGCGCGGCGCCTGGTTCAGCCTGCGCAACCGCCTGCCGAACATGGACCTGCTGATCGCCCTGGGCAGTCTCTGCGCCTATTTCTACAGTCTCTACGCCCTGGCCGCCGGCCAGGAGGTCTATTTCGATACCGCGGCGATGATCATCACCCTGATTCTGGCGGGACGCCTGTTTGAAAGCGGGGCCAGACGCAGAGCCTCGGCCGGCGTCGACAAGCTGCTGCAGCTGGCCCCGGCGCGCGCGGCGCGGATCCTCGGCGACGGTTCGACAGTCAGGGTCGACAGCAACCAGCTCGTGCCCGGTGACCGGATCAGGGTGCGGGCCGGCGAACGGTTCCCCGCCGACGGCCGGATCAGCGCCGGTTCCGCCGAGGTGGACGAAGCCGCCGTCACCGGCGAAGCACTGCCGGTGCTGCGCGAAGCCGGCAGCGCCGTCACCTCCGGCACCCTCAACCTGACCGGCGATATCGAAGTCGAAGTGCTTGCCGCGGCCGCCGATTCCTTCGTCGCCCGGGTGGCGGCCATGGTCGAACAGGCGCAGGCCCGCAAGGCTCCGGTACAGGGCCTGGCGGACCGGGTCGCCACCCGGTTTATCCCCCTGGTTCTGCTGACGGCGCTGGCCACCTTCATCCTCTGGTACGGTCATCCCGACGCCCTGCTGCACGCCATCACCGTACTGGTGGTCGCCTGCCCCTGCGCGCTGGGCCTGGCAACCCCCACCGCGGTGCTGGTGGCCACCGGTCGGGCGGCGGAAGCGGGAATTCTGTTTCGCGGCGGCGACATCCTGGAAGCCTGCGCCGGTCTGTCGCTGATCGTTTTCGACAAGACCGGCACCCTGACCGAAGGCAAACCGCAGGTGGTTGCGGTAACGGCGCACAGCGGCAGCGAGGAACAGTTGCTGCGGCTGGCGGCGGCCGCCGAGGCCGGCAGCAAACACCCCCTGGCGCTGGGCATTTGCGCGGAAGCGGCCCGCCGCGGCCTCGCCGTCCCGCGCCTGAGCGGCGGCAGAACCGTGCCGGGCCGGGGGCTTGAACTGCAGACCGAAGCGGGACTGCTGCTGGCGGGCAGCCACCGGTTTCTGAGCGAACACGGCATCCCGCTGCCAAACAGCGGCACGGCCGCCAACAGCGAAGTGCATCTTGCCCGAAAAGGCGTTTATCTTGGCGTCATCAGGCTCGCAGACCGGTTGCGCGACGAGGCCGCCGCAGTGATCGGCACGCTGCAGCAGGACGGTTATGCGACCCTGCTGCTCACCGGCGACCGGCCGGATACGGCCCGGCACATTGCGGCACTCCTGAAGCTCGGCAACTGGCGGGCGGAACTGACTCCGGAGGAGAAGGCGCAGGCGGTCAACGCTGCGCTGCAGGCGGGGGAAAAGGTGATGATGGTCGGCGACGGCATCAACGACGCGCCGGCCCTGACCGCGGCCACCGTCGGCTGCGCCCTGGCGGGCAGCACCGATATCGCCGTCGAAAGCGCCGACCTGATTCTGGCGCGCGGCGATCTGGGCCAGCTGAATTTCGCCCTCGAACTGGCCCGCCGCAGCCTGCGCATCATCCGCCAGAACCTGTTCTGGGCCTTCAGCTACAACCTGGTGGCGATCCCGCTGGCGGCCGCCGGCAAGCTGCTGCCGGTCTACGCCGCGGCGGCCATGGCGATCAGCTCGATCTGCGTCGTGACCAATTCGCTGCGGCTGAAAAACACCGGAAAGGACGCATAGATGCTGACCTCGATTCTGCTGTTGATCTTCCTCTCCTTCTGTATCGGCACCGGCGTCTGGCTGTTCTTCCTCCATGCGGTCAAAAAGGGGGAGTTCGACGATATCGAAGGCCCGAAATACCGGATGCTGGACGACGACGAAGACATCTGATTACGCCCAGACAAGGAAAGACGCACTCATGGACCCACTCTTCAGCATGGCCTTTATGGCCGGATTCGCCGGTTCGGCCCACTGCATCGGCATGTGCGGCGGGCTGGTCGGCGCCCTCGCCCTCTCCGAGGACGGACGCAGCGGCGGGCTGCCGTTTCATCTGCTCTACAACCTCGGCCGCACCCTCAGCTACGGCCTGATCGGCCTGGCCGTCGGCTGGATCGGTTCGGCGCTGGCGGTCAAACATTCCCTGCAGGATGTCACCCGCCCGCTGCTGTTCGCCAGCGACCTGCTGATCATCCTCATCGGTCTCGGCAGCGCCGGTCTGTTCAAAAAAATCAGCTTCATGCAACTGGAATTTTCCGGCCCGCTGCGGATGATGACCCGGGCCGTCAAAAGTTTGCGGCGCTTTCCGGCTGCGCTCTCCGCGTTGCCGCTGGGCATACTGTTCGGCTTTTTGCCGTGCGGATTTCTTTACGCCATGGCCCTCACCGCCGCCCAGAGCGCCGACGGGCTGACCGGCGCGGCAACCATGGTCGCCTTCGGCCTCGGCACCATGCCGGCGCTGTTTCTGGTCGGCGGCGCCGCCCAGTGGTTCGGCGCGCAGCGTGGCTGGATGTTGCGTTCGGCGGGTCTGCTGGTGGCGTTGATGGGCGGCTACAACCTGTATCGGCACATCGGTATGTTCTAGTACCCTGTAACCCATAAACGATCGTATCTTGCTGGTCCCTTGACGCGGTTGACCCGCCAAAATCCTGCGCAATCTTGCGACCTTCCATGGGACACAGGGCACTCAAGCAAGGCGGGGTTGCGGCGCACGGTCTTTCGGCGCGGGTTCAGGTGAAGTCGGTTTTCGGCGAGGGGCGTGAGCAAGCAGCGCTCACGGCTTGAGGGTTCCGCGCGGCTAGAACAGATAGTGCCAGAGCAGATCGAGGCGCCCGCGCAGGATCAGGGTTTTCCCCGAATAGCGCATGATTTCGCGCACCTTCTCCCGATGTCCGGGCCGGTAGCAATGGACCGTGCAGTGCTTGCAGATCGGTTTCGGCTGCAGCGGGCAGCGCAGCCGTCGCTCCAGGGCGTAGAGCAGAAAATCGCGACACTCCGTACAGTAGCGATACTTCTGCAGCCCCGGCAAAGCGGTCTGCTCCGGAGCGAGCGCGGAGCGCTCCCGCTCCCGGTGATGGTCCTTGCAATAGACGGCGGTGAAGAGCGCAAGAAGCTTGAGATCCTTGACTTCCCCGGCGCTCAGTCCGCTGTCGTCGTCAGTCCGCATAATCACTCTATTTCAACCGGTTAAGACGCATATTCGAGATTCTACTTGGGATCTGTCGCAGCGCTTCGTGCCGCGATCCGGCGGGCGGGAGGGCCTAACCCTCCTTGAAACTTTCGGCCAGGTCGACCAGGCGGTCGCTGTCGAGGATCTCGATCTGCTTGCCCTTGACCCGGATTATGGCATCGTCCGACAGCTTGCGAAAGGTGCGCGACAGGGTTTCGCTGACCGTACCGAGATTGGACGCCAGCTGACTTTTGGCGATGGGCAGTTCGACGCTGCTGCACGCGTCGCCGCCGAGATCGAGCAGATAACGCGCCAGCCGCCCCGGCACATCCTTGAAGGTCAGGTCTTCGATCTGGGTGGCAAACTGGCGCAGGAAGCGGGACAGGCCGCCGATCATATTGATGGCGATCTGGGAATGGCGGTGCAGCAGATCGAGGAATTCGCGCTTGGGAAAGAAGATCAGTTGCGCCTTGCTGAGCGGCTCGGCAAAGGCCGGGTAAAGGCCGTCGCCGAAGATGGCGGCTTCGGCGAAACTGCCGCCCGGCAGGACGATATGTAGAATCCGCTCCTTACCGTCCGGCGACAGTTTGTAGATTTTGACTTTGCCCGAAGCGACGACATAAAAGCCGTTCGCTTCGTCGCCCTGGCCGAACAGCACCTGCCCCCGGCCATGATCCTGCAGGCGGCAGACGCCGGTCAACAGCTCAAGGTCCTGGTCGGTCACCCCGGCGAACAGATGACAACTTTTGATCGCGGTTTTGATATCCATGGAACGGAACTTTAGCAGACTCGCCGCGGCTCCGCAATGCCGAAACCCGCTCAGATCCGGGTCCGCGGGGTTTTTCGTCTTTCGATGACCTTCAACAGCTTGGCGTATCTCAGGTCCAGCGTCATCCGGCCCGCCAGCTGAAAGCGAACCCTGACCTTGCCGTTGCAATTGCCCTTCTCGATCAGACCGGATCCCCATTCCGGCTTGCCGAGGTAACGCACCCTCTCCCCCTGATGATACTCCATCGCAACCTCCCTGTTCGGATGGGCGGCGGAACCGGTGGCCGAGTGATTAGAGATAGCTGCTGAAGCGCGAATGTCAAGCGGGCCGGGCACTTAATAATCGCGCCAGGCGGCTAGCCGCCGTCCAGAACCGGCAGCAGGGAGAGCGTATCGCCGTGCTTGAGCACCTGATCGACATCGGCATGGATGCCGTTGATCAGCACGATGCCCAGCAGCGCGGGCGAAAGATGCAACTGTTCGACGACCGACCGGACCGTGCTGCCGTCCGGCAGCCGGTGGCCGGCTTCCTTGTAGCGGCCGCTGCGAAAAACGCCGTGGAGCTTGACGGTAATTTCCATGAAACACCCTTTTTGTTGCCGGCAAAGAAGAAGCGTCCGTCGCCTGCGCCGGCGGCAAGCGCATCAATAACTGATACTTTCGCAAAAACTTAAGAGGATGGCGTCGCCATCAATAACTGATTGACAATCGCTGGATTCGGGTTAAGAATCACAGGTTCGACACATCTTCAAATCCCAGCTGCCGCGTGTGAAATCATGTCTTCTGAACACAAGCCATATCGTATCGCCATCAACGGCTACGGCCGCATCGGTCAGGGCGTCTTGCGGGCCCTCTATTCCAGCGACCGCTACCGCAACCTGCGGGTCGTGGCCATCAACGAACTGTCGAACCTCGACACCCTGACCTACCTGACCCGCTACGACACGACCCACGGCCGGTTTCCCGCGCCGGTGGCCAACAACGGCCGGCACCTGCTGGTGGACGGCGACGAGATCCGGATTTTAAATGAAGCGTGTCCGGAACGCCTGCCCTGGGCCGCGCTGGGCGTCGATCTGGTTCTCGAATGCACCGGCACCTATACCGACCGCCGCACCGCCGAACGCCACCTGGCAAGCGGCGCCGGCCGGCTGCTCTTTTCACAGCCGGCGGATGACGACATCGACGCCACCATCGTGTACGGCTTCAACAACGGCGACCTGAAGCCCGCGCACCGCATCGCCTCCAGCGCCTCCTGCACCACCAACTGCATCATTCCGGTTCTCGACCTGCTGGATCAGCAGCTCGGCATCGAAAACGGCGTGACGACAACCGTCCATTCGGCGATGAACGACCAGCCGGTCATCGACAGTTGTCACCATACCGACCTGCGCCTGACGCGCAGCGCCATCCAGTCGCTGGTCCCCGTCGAAACCGGCCTGAGCCTGGGGATCGCGAAACTGCTGCCGCATCTGCACGGCCGCTTCGAATGTCTCCACCTCCGCGTGCCGACGATCAATGTTTCACTGATGGACCTGTCTGTCAATGTGCGAAAAGCGACCGATGCGGCGACCGTCAACGCCATCTTCCGGGAGGCGGCACACGGCCGCCTGCGGGGACTGCTGGGCTACACCGAAGAGCCGCACGCCTCCATCGACTTCAACACCGACCCGCGCTCGTCGATCATCGACGGCACCCAGACCCGCGTCTGCGGCAGCAGGCTGCTCAAGCTTATGGCCTGGTTCGACAACGAGTGGGGCTACGCCAACCGGATGCTCGACGTGGCGCAGACCTGGCTGACCCTGCGGGAAGACTAGCGGAACCGGCTTTCCCGGCGCAAGCTTGCTGCCTTGGCAAAAACTTCAGAGGAGGGCCGGACTCACTGCGCATCGCCGTAGCGGGCCATGTCCTTATGCAGCTCGCTCCTCAGCTTGTGGGCAATCGGTCCGACCAGCCCCCGGTTGATGGTGAAATCCCCCACCCGGACCACCGGCATCACCTCCAGAGAGGTGGAGGTGATGAACACCTCGTCGGAACAGTGCAGATCCTGCAGCCGGTATTCGCCGGTGACCACCCGCATCTTCAGCTTTTCTTCGCAAAGCCGCATGATCGTCGAGCGGGTCACGCCCTCCAGCAGACCGGTGGAGACGTCGGGCGTAAACACCCAGTTATCCTTGGTCCAGAAAATATTCGATGCGGCGCCTTCGCACACCTGATTTTTATTGTTCAGCATGAGGACCTCGAACGCCCCCTGCTCCCTGGCCTCCAGCTTTCCCAGCAAACTGTTCAGGTTGCTGATCGATTTGATTTTCGGGTTGATCGCTTCCGGCGCGTTCCTCCGGGTTTGCGCGACCGGCAGGGTAATCCCCTCGCGATAACAGGAAGCGTTGAACCCCTTGAATTCCTTGGCGATAACCAGACAGGTCAGGTCGTTCTCCAGCGAGCGGTGAAAACCGACCTGCCCCTTGCCGCGCGTGACCGTGACCCGGTAGTAGGCATTTTGCAGGCCGTTCATGGCATGCAGCTCCAGCAGGATCATCTCCAGATCCCGCTGGGTGAAGGCGAGCGGATAGCGCAGCGCCTCGGCGGACTGCACCAGCCGCTGATAATGATCGGCAAAATGGTAGAGCCGCGCCCCCACCGAACGAAAACTCTCGAAAATGCCGTCGCCGTACAGGAAGCCCTGATCGAAAACCGAAACCATGGCGTCTTCTTCCGCAACGAAACGACCGTTCAAAAACAGCTGACCCATTATTGCCCCCTGTGCTCGAAAAAACCCTCACAGCCCAAAATATGATGTTTTCGCAAGAAAGTAAAACAGCCGATGGCCGCCATCAAAATATCACAGATCGAAAAGCGAGTGCAGCGGGAGTTGTCGGCGGCTCCGCAACCTTGCAGATATGAAAGGGGATCGGCTCGCGACTCAGAAGCGGCAGCGCAGCCCCACCGACAGGAAATTGGAACCGACGATGGGCGGTGCGATAACGCCCCAGATCCCGGAACGGTGATGGATGCGGGTCACCAGGGCGACGGCCGGCAGCGGTTCCAGACTCCACTCCAGTTCGTAGCTGTTGAAGTTCAGCAGGTGATAGCGCTTGCCGGGATTGGAGCGCGGCCCGTCCTCGTAGGCGGGATTGCCGATGGCGTACGACAGACCGATGCCGACCGCCGGCCGGACCCTGAGCCGCGCGAGGCGCAACGGCGCAAAGCGCAGCTGCCAGGCGGCGCCGACCTCGACGTTGTACTGCAGGCCGAAATGCTTGCCCGCCAGCCCCTCGACCCCGGTCCGCGTATTCGGCACCCGCAGCAGCTCGAACAGCCGCTGCAAGCCGCCGGGGGTCGCCAGCGGCTGAAAATAGCCCAGGGCCAAAAAGTAGGTGTCCTCGGTCACCGACGCGCCGCGCAGCAGCTCCGGAAAAATGCTGAGAATGTCGGGGTCCGCCCCCTGAGCGAGATAGAGGGTCAGCAAGGGGGAATGCTCGTCGGCGGCGGCGCGTCCGGCCGGAGCGAAAAGCAGCACAACAAGAAGAGCGGGGATGGTAAGGCGCATGATCTCAGCCTGCTGACATAACGGTTGGCGGTTGGCGGTGACCGGCGTCCGCAACCGGAACCCGCGCGGCATGATCCCGGAGGATGGCCAGGCAACAAGCTTATCAGGTCCAATTGTCGAGCGCAAAAGCCGGTAACCCTGGGCCGGCCGATTGAGAAACGGATTCTTTCCGCTAATATTGTGACAACGGCGTCACCCCCCTTCTTGCGCAGCGACAGGAGCTTGACCATGGCCAGCAAAGGAACGATCGGCATTCTCACCGGCGGCGGCGACGTGCCCGGCCTCAACCCCGCCATCCGCGCCATCACCATCCGCGCCCTGCGCGAAGGCTACCGGGTGCTCGGCATCCGCCGCGGCTGGGCGGGGCTGGTGGAACTGGTGCCCGATCCACAGGCCGACAACAGCGACTGCGTGCAGGAACTGACCCAGGATATCGTCAATCGCGCCGGGCGCACCGGCGGCACCTTCCTGCACACCTCCCGCACCCGGCCGAGCCACCTGCCCAGAGCCAACCTGCCCGCGCACCTGCGCGCAAAGCACAATTCGGAGGTGAACGACGTCACCCCCGAGGTGCTTGAGCACATCGCCTTTCTCGGCCTGGACTTTCTGATCCCCATCGGCGGCGACGACACCCTCAGCTACGCCCAGCGTTTGCACGAAGAAGGGGTCAAGGTGGTCGCCATCCCCAAGACCATGGACAACGACGTGCCCGGCACCGACTACTGCATCGGCTTTTCCACCTGCGTCACCCGCACCATCGAGCTGACCCACCGCCTGCGCACCTCCGCCGGCAGCCACGAGCGCTACCTGGTGATCGAGGTGTTCGGCCGCTACGCCGGCTTCAGCGCCCTGCTGCCGACCATGGCCGGGGCGGCGGACCGCTGCATCATCCCCGAGCACGAGTTCGACATCGAACAGCTGGCGCGGCTGCTCACCGAAGACCGCAACCGGCATCCCAGCAAGTACTCGGTGGTGCTGGTCTCGGAGGGCGCCAGAATGCACCAGCAGCAGGAGATGTCCTTTGAAGGGGCGGAGGTCGACCAGTACGGCCACCGCAAGCTGGGCGGGATCGGCGACCAGGTCTCGGCCCTGCTCAAGGACCTGTCGCCCCGCTTCAACAATGGCCGGCGCATCAACGTGCTCAACCAGCGGCTCGGCTACCTGGTGCGCAGCGGCGACCCCGACGCGCTGGACTCCATCGTGCCGATGGCTTTCGGCAACATGGCTCTCGACCTGGTGCTGGCCGGCACCTCGGGCCGCCTGGTGAGCATCCACAACGGCAGCTACGACACGGTGCCGCTCAGCATCGTCACCGATCAGAAGAAGGTGGTCGACGTGGAGAAGTACTACAACGTCGAACGGCTGCGCCCGAAATACGAATCGTTCCTGCGCCAGCCGCTGTTCATCATGACCAGCGATATCTGAAGGCGTCGCCAGCAGAGCCGGCACCGATGTGCGGAGCGGACGGCGGGCAGGCGGGGGAAGGAGTGAGTTAAGGTCAGCGCCAGCCCCCATTTCCAAATTGCAGCCTTTCAGGCCTGACCCGCTTGCCGCGCA
>DASWJX010000243.1:0-19901 GCA_036396915.1 Geopsychrobacteraceae bacterium
GACAATGGTACGCAGATAAAATCGGATGCTGCGCATACGCAGATTTTCGCGGATCAGGCCAAACCATAAAGCAGGGGTTTTGATTATCTGCGTAAATCCCGCCTTTTCTGCGTAAGTCTGCGTTCCATTAAAGATTCCAGCCCAAGGGATTGCCGGGCAAGACAGAAACAAAGACATTCCCCCCCTGCCCCATCTCAATCGAGAGCCTTATACTCGACCTTGACAATCTCCAGTTCCGTCCGGCCGCCGGGGGTGGCAAAGGAAACCAGGTCGCCCTCCGTGGCGCCGAGCAGGGCGCGGCCGACCGGCGAGGTCCAGCTCACGTAGCCGCGCGCGGGGTCATACTCGTCGACGCCGACGATGCTGAACTGTTTTTCCTCGCCCGCCTCGTTCTCCACGGTGACGGTACAGCCGAACAGCACCCGGCCGGCGGCGCTCTGCCGCTGCTGCTCCGGATCGACGACGGTGGCAGCCTCCAGGCGTTTGGTCAGAAAGCGGATGCGGCCGTCGTACTTGCGCAGCGTTTTTTTGGCGTAATGATAATCGGCGTTCTCGCTCCGGTCGCCGTTGCCGGCGGCCCAGGCCGCCGTTTTAACCATCTCGGGACGCAGCCGGTACAGCAGATCCTTGAGTTCGGCCCGCAATCTGCGGGCGCAGGCCGGCGTCATGTAGACCGGAGCGGGTTTCGATGTGGTCGGGTTCGCCATGCTGACTCGGTTCCTGGTTCGTGCGTACGGATATTTTTCATTGTAAGCCGATTGCTGCTTTGCCGTGAAGAGCCGCGGCTGTTCAGCGAAGCGCTCGACCGGCCAACCGTTGCCGCCGGCGGCTACCCCTGCGCGGCGGCGGAAAACTCGGCGGCCATGGTTTCGATGAGATCGATATCCTCTTCCTGCAGATCGCCGACCCAGAGCGCCGTGGCCAGATAGAGTTTGATAAACGGCGAGTCCTTGTGGCTGAGGGCCAGCTGCGCATAGATCTCCAGCCTGGTCTGCCGCTCTTCATTGCCGGCGCTCTCCAGCATGGCGAGATACTGGTCATTGATCTCCGCGGACAGCTCTGTAAAGTAGGAGACCAGCACGTCCATGGCCAGCTGGCCGCCCTCGTCCCGAAACAGCGCCGCGTCGAGGCGCGGAGCCGATCCGGCCTTGCGATTGACCAGGGACTCGTGACGAAAACGTTTCAGCCCGGCAGCGTCGACCCAGCGCGAGAAGACGAGCGGTTGTTTTCTGGCGCACAGACGGCAGACGGCGACTTTCTGCTGCTCCGGAAGCCCTTTCCAGGCCTCGATGACCGATGATGGAACCATGTGTTTGTCCCTTTCGTCTGAACAATTGGATACGAATATGTGATTAAAAACGGTGTAACTATTCACCTGTCCCTTATGAATTTATCTCCTCCCCCTTCAAGGGGGAGGTCGGGAGGGGGATGGGTGCCAGCGTGCCGGAACAGTCCCATCCCCACCCCAGCCCTCCCCTTGAAAGGGAGGGAGCTCAACCTACTCGGTGCATCGATGGCAGGGTGCTGAATAGTTACAAAACGGAGAGCATAGTCGTTGCCCGGCGATTTTTCAACTGCGTCTTTGCGGGCCGCGCCGGCGTGGTTTGGCTCCGGCCCCGGCCGCTGTCGCGTTTTTGTCACGCCCGCCCCGGCCGCCCGCTGTTTCTTTCGCTGCGTCCCGGTCCGGCGCTGTGCCGCCGCGGCGCGGTTTGTGGCCGGTTTTTTTTTGCTCTCCGGCGGCGTTGCGGCCCCGGTCCCGCTCCGCCGGTTTTTTCGGCTTTTTCGGTTTCTTCGGCCGGGCCTTCAGCTGACGGGTCAACGGCACCTTGTGACTCGGGATAAAACCGCTCTTCACCTCGCGCACCAGGGTCTGACGGATCAGGCTCTCGATGGCCGCAAGCAGCGTGACCTCATCGGCGCTGACCAGCGAGATCGCCTCCCCTGCCAGCCCGGCCCGCCCGGTCCGGCCGATGCGGTGCACGTACTCTTCGGCCACTTTTGGCAGGTCGAAATTGATCACCCGTGGCAGCCCGCCGATGTCGATGCCGCGCGCGGCGACATCGGTGGCGACCAGCACCCGGACCCGGTTGGCCTTGAAGTCGGCTAAAGCGCGGGACCGTTCGCCCTGACTCTTGTCGCCGTGAAGCGCCGCGGCATCGACACCGTCATGCGCCAGTTGCCGCACCAGCCGCTCGGCGCCGTTTCTGGTGCGGACGAAAACCAGCGCCTGCTCGCGGCCTTGCGTGCGCAGCAGATGACTGAGCAGGGCCGGTTTCTTGCCCTTGTCGACCTCGCAGACCCACTGCGTGACGCCGGTCGCCGCCAGCTGGCGCGGGCTGATATCGATCGTCAGCGGATTGTCGAGCAGGCCGCCGGCCAGGGTCCGGATCGGCTCGGAAAAGGTCGCCGAGAAGAGCAGACTCTGGCGCTTTTTCGGCAGCAGGGCCAGAATCCTGAGCAGCTCGCCGCTGAACCCCAGGTCGAGCATCCGGTCGGCCTCATCCAGCACCAGGGTCTCGACCTGGGCAAACCTCAGGGCGTTCCGGTCGTACAGGTCGAGCAAGCGGCCCGGCGTCGCCACCAGCAGATCGACCCCGCCACGCAGCTTCATCATCTGCGGATTGATCTTCACCCCGCCGTAGACGACGGCCGACTTCAGCGCCAGGTGCTTGCCGTAAGCGGCCACGGCCTGCTCGACCTGCACCGCCAGCTCGCGGGTCGGCGTCAGCACCAGGGCGCGAATCTGGTTCGCCTTCACCGGCGGCCCCTGCGCCAGCCGCTGCAGCAGCGGCAGGGTGAAGCTTGCGGTCTTGCCGCTGCCGGTCTGCGCCGCGGCCATGACGTCCCGACCGGCGAGAATCGCCGGGATCGCCTTGAGCTGAATCGGGGTGGGAGCAAGGTAACCGCTGGCGTCGATGGCACGCAGCAGCGGTTCGCAAAATCCGAAGGCTGAAAAGGACATAGGGCAGTGACTCGCTGACGATAAAGAGGGTCGGTCCGGGCAAGCAGACCGCGGGAGTGTACGTTGTCGCGGATTATCCAGGCAAGGAAATAGGGCGGGCTGCCGGAGCATCGCCGAGCGCCCGGAGCAGGGTCGGCAATTCCAGCCCGGTGGACGAGGTCGGTCAGCGCCGGCGGCGCAGCAGCAGATAACGGCCGGCGTACCAGAGCAGCATGATCAGGGCCATCAGCGGCAAGGCCGGGAGGAACAGCCCGGTCGCCTGCGCCAGCACGATGGCGACCAGCAGCGCGACCACCGGCACCGGCAGGTAGCAACCGATCCGCCCCTGCCGCGCCAGGGGTGCGCCGGACGGCCCGAGCAGGTTGTCGTTGATGCCGAAACGGCGGGCGACGACGGCGAAGAAGACCACCATGATCCAGTCGGAGATGCCGAAGACCGGCGCCAGGCCGGCGGCGCCGGGGACCACCAGTTTGACCAGGAGCATGTCGATCAGCGGCGGCGGCCCCTCGGGCGCAAGGTAATAGTCTTCGATCTGGCGGGCGAATTCGGCGGTCGGACCGTAGCGCCAGCTGACAACGTCGGCCAGGGTCATCGCAACGCAGACCGGCACGACCTCCCACAGCCGCCGGACGTAGCCGGCCAGCACGGCGCCGATGACGGTCGCGACCAACAGCAGCAGGGCCGACTGGAGCACCGCCGGCAACGGCAGCCGGCCGCCGGCAACGGGCAGCTGGTTGAGCAGCCAGACGCTCGCCGCCAGAAGCAGCAGCCAGAACAGATAGAACCCGCGGCTGCGCTGTGCGGGATGCAGGCGCAGAGCCGGCAGCAGCAGTTGCGCCGCGAAATACAGTTGCAGGGCGATGAAAAAAGCGCCGGCCAGCCGGGGCACGGGCACTGCGAGCAGACTGCCGCTCGCCCAGAGACCTAGAAGAGCACAGCTCCACAACAGGTGGCCGGCGATCAGCAGCAGGATCAGCCGGCGGTTCGCAGTGCTGAAGGTTGTGAAGGGATGAAAAGACATGAGCCTATTATGCGGTTCCTGGCACGAGATGAACACAGTTATTCGTAACAAGACCGGCATCTCCCGTCACCGGCGGCCGCCGCGTTACCAATCGCTGCGTTGCATGGCCAGGTAGAGCGACTCGACCTTTTTTCTGGCCCAGGGGGTCTTGCGCAGGAATTTGAGGCTGGAGTTCAGCGAGGGGTTGCTGGTGAAACAGTTGATGTCGATGTGTTGTCCCAGCTCTTCCCAGCCGTAACAGTCAACCAGACTGACCACGATCTGCTTCAGGGTCACGCCGTGCAGTGGATCATTGCTTTGCTGTTCACTCATTGGTCATTCTTTGTCGGAGAAAAGGGGTCATGAAAATCACCAGTCCGAGGGTCCCGGACGCGCGTGATCCGTGACTGTCAAGGTCGCGATGAGGGCGGCTCACAGCCTCGCCACCTCGGCCGCATCGAGAATCTGCGTGATGCGCTTTGCGTACCCCGCCGTCATGGCCGAGGCGGGGATAAAAAAAAAGGCGTGGCGGTCATGGTAGAGGAGAAAACCGGGTTCGAGTCTGCGATAGCCGACAAAATTGTGCCAGGGCTGGCTGTAGCCCGCGCTGCCGCTGCGCACCGAAAGTTCCGCCGGCGAGACCGCCACCGTCAGCTCTTTGCCGAAAAACGGGTGCCGACAGGCCTTGCGCAGCGACGTGCCGACCAGGATCGATTTCGACAAAACACCGAAGAAACCGGTGGCCAGCAACAGCGCGGCGACCAGCTTGGCGTCGTAGTAACCGCCGAAACCCAGGAAACCGATGATGATGCAGAGCACGCCCCACAGGTAGCGCAGCTTCAACAGGTTGTCGCAGCCGTAGTGGGCTTCGAAAAACCGCCGCCAGAGATCTTTGGTGAGTCGGTAATCAAGGATGATGGTCTCGGACATGACCGCTACCTGGTTTTTTTCAGCTTGTCGCCGAGGGCCGCAAACGGAGAATGCGCCAGGGTGGGACCGCTTTCTTGCCCGGAGCAACTGTCTTCGCCGCGCTGCTCCTGCACGCCGCGGGTATGCTCGTGATCATGGCAATAGAGGCAGAGCAGTTCCCAGTTGCTGCCGTCGGGCGGATTGTTGTCGTGGTTGTGGTCCTTGTGGTGCACGGTCAGCTCGCGAAGTTTTTTGCCCTCGAACTCGCGGGCGCAGCGGCCGCAGACCGGCGGGAAAAGCTTCAGGGCCCGTTCCCGGTAGCCCGCCTCGCGCTGCTGCTGCTCGCGGCGCATTTCGGCGACCATACGGGCCTGTTTTTCGGAATCCCGGTGATTGTTCGCATCACGCATAACGACCTCTTGACCTGTTGTGTTCCGCTTCGCGCGGGAACCTGCAGCCTCGTCCGGCGAAGTTTATGCCGCCGCCGGGCCGCTGCCGTACCCGAAACAGTAGAGGATTGAAGCCCGGTTTTCAAGCACTTATTGCTCCGGCCGAACCCGCCGGGCCGCCCGCCGACCGCTGATTCCGCCGGTCCGTGCAGGCTGCCGCCGGGCTTTTCCCATATGATACAATGGCAGTATGCGGCAGCAGCCGGCAACAGATCACAGCAGGGACGAGAGGGGTGTGTCGTAATCCTGCGGTCTCCGGGTTTGGGCGGAGGAAAACCGGCCCGTCTTCCAGGCGGGCAAGAGTGAGGAGGTCTCGCATGTTTGAAAATGTCGATGTCCAAGAAGCGATCAAGCGTTCGATCCTGGTCGAAAAATGTGCCCGTGACTTCTATCGTCTGGGGGCCAGGCACATGCAGAACGAGCGGGCGAAAAAAACCTTTGAACTGCTGGCCGCGGAGGAGGAGGAACACGCCAAATGGTTCTACGATATCTACAAGGGGAGCGATATCCCGGATTTCGACGCCTTGATGGCCGTCGATCCCGGTTCGGACCTCGACTGGTTGAGCGACAAGGAAAAGGCCCTGATGGAAGACATGGACGAACGTCATGCGCTGGATCTGGCGATGCACAAGTCACAGGTTCTGGAAAAATCCTTGCGGGAGATGGCCGCCAGGATTGCCGACCCGCAAGTCAGCGCGGTCTTTTTGAAGAACGCGGACGCCACCCATCAGCATTACGAAGTCATTGAATCCGAATACGCCCACCTGATGGGCATGGTCCACGAAACCGACATCGATACCTATGTCAGGGAGTGAACAGGCAGCCGGGACTGAACCTCCTTTGGCGCCGGGGAGGCTCCCGGTTTTTTGTCTCGCACGCGGATGGGGCAGCTGTGGTAGTATCGCCGCGCTGTCCCCACCCCCGACTCGAGGTTATCGTGAAAAACAAGCTGTTACGTCTTGCGGAACTGATCCAGGAAAGCTACCCCGAAGACCTTCCGGAGGTCTTCAAGGGCAATGAAAAATCGTCCCTGGCACGGCGCCTAGAGAGCATCAGCCGGGCCCGAACCTTTCATCAGCGCCGCGCCGAAACCCTCTGGCGGCAGGCGGGCCGCAAGAGAACGGCGCCCGAAAGGCGCGCCGCCGCGCAGGCCGAACTGGCCGGCTTCGTCTTCGCCTATCTGACCGGCGATGCCGAGGAATACGCGGACAGCGCCATCGACGCCTTGCAAACGCTCGGTCGCCGGGGTGACGTGGAGCTGATCACCAGCCTGGCCAAACGTTGATGACTTCGATGTCCCGGGAAAAGAGCACCGACCATCGCGAAGCAGGGATTGAAATCCCCTACCAGCAGCTCGACCCGGAGACGCTGCGCAGGATGATTCAGGAGTTTGTCAGCCGGGACGGGGCGGATTGGGCGGATGCCGGCGGTACGCTGGAGGAGAAGGTTGAGCAGGTGCTCGCGCAACTGAGAAACGGGCGGGTGCAGGTGGTTTTCGACCAAACATCGCAGACGGCGAACCTTGTCGCCCGCCCCTGATCACCCGTTTTTTAGTAAAGCGGTCCGAACAGTTCGAGGTGGGTCAGGTAGAGGCGCAGATCGAACTCCAGCTGGTGATAGGCCGGTTCCATGTGTTCGCAGAGACCGTAAAACGCCTTGTTGTGCTCCTTCTCCTTGAGGTGCGCCAGTTCGTGAACGACGATCATCCGCAAAAATTCCGGGGGCGCGGTCTTGAACAGGGCGCCGATACGGATCTCGTGTTTCGCCTTGAGTTTGCCCCCCTGCACCCGGGAGACAAAGCTGTGCAGGCCGAGGGCATGATGGATGACGTTGATCCTGCTGTCGTAGACCACCTTGCTCAAGGGGTTGGCCTTGCGCAGGAAGCGGTTCTTGAGTCCGACGCTGTACTCGTAAAGCGCCTTGTCGGTCTGGATCTCGTGAACCAGCGGATATTTTTTGCGGAGCAGTTCGCCCAGCCGCCGTTCGGCGACCAGTCGCCTGACCTGTGCGGTCAGTTGTTCGGCATAGCCGGTCAGATAGCTTAATTCCTGCATGGGTAACAACCTTTTCAGCGCATGTTCACGTCATCGGCGGCGAACGGCCCGCAGCGGGGCAACGGGATTGTACGCCGAGCCGGATTCCTCATGCAAGGGGATGGTTCGCCGCGGCCCTCTCGGGCGAAAACAAAACGGCAAATCTCTGCATGTGCTATGGTGAAGAATGATGGCGTCGCAAAAAGTCCGCCCTACGGCGTTACGGCGTTTTTTCAGGACCTCGGCATACCTGATGTATGCCTTCGCCCCTGAAAAACCACCAAGCCTTGTAGGACGAAATTTTTGCTTAGCCATCCTCTTAAGTTTTTGCGACACCATCAAGAATATTTTTGTGTTGAACCGGTCTCCTGACAGAGCGAGAAAAGGAACAGAGTGATGGGCAAGGGCATGGACAGCAAGAAGTCGGATAAAAAAGCGCCGGCCAAAAGCATGAAAGAGAAAAAAGTCGCGAAAAAGATCAAAAAAGCGGTCAAGAAATGAGCGTCGGCCGTTGCCCGACCGGCAATCCGACAGCCGTGAGACGGCCTGAAATCGGCATAATTTCAGGCCGCCGACAAAATCGAGTGCGCAGCCGCGGCAGGTCGGACAACGACCATCCGCGCACCAGAATCAGATAGAAGAACAGCTATGAAAATTCCCAAAAGATTGCAGCCGCTGCTGGAGGACGGCCTGATCGACGCGGTTCTCGGCCAGTTGATGAGCGGTAAAGAGTCGGACGTCTTCGTGGTGCGCTGCAGTGGCGAAATCCGCTGCGCCAAGGTGTACAAAGAGATCAAGCACCGCAGCTTTCATAAACAGACCCAGTACACCGAAGGACGCAAGGTGCGCAACAGCCGGCGCTCCCGCGCCATGGAGAAACACTCCAGATTCGGCCGCAAGGAGCAGGAAGTGGTCTGGCAAAACGCCGAGGTCGATGCCCTCTGCTGTCTGGCCGCGGCCGGGGTGCGGGTTCCCAAACCGCACGGTTTTTCCGAAGGGGTGCTGCTGATGGAGCTGGTGGTCGACGCCGACGGCGCCGTCGCCCCGCGTCTCAACGACCTGCGGCTGAGCGAGACCCTGGCCCGGCAGTACCATCGCCTGCTGATCGATCAGATCGTGCGCATGCTCTGCGCCGGGCTGGTTCACGGCGACCTCTCCGAGTTCAACGTGCTGGTCGCCGCCGACGGACCGGTCATCATCGATCTGCCCCAGGTCATCGATGCCGCCGGCAACAACAACGCCAAGCGGCTGTTTTCCCGGGACGTCGCCAACATCGCCGCCTACTTCGGCCAGTTCGCTCCGGAACTGCTCGCCACCGACTTTGCCGGGGAGATCTGGAGCATCTATGAAAACGGCGACCTGCAGCCGGGGGTTCTGCTCACCGGCCGCTTCGAGAGCAACAGCAAGACGGTGGACGTCGACAGCGTGATGCGCGAAATCGACGATTCGCGCGAGGAAGCACTGGCCCGCGAGGCCGGTCGTATCCTGTTTGCCTGAATCGCCGCTTAAGGACGCGTACCCCGATGGGGATTTCCCGATACCCTTCCTATGTCAGCATGCCCGGCGCGGAAAAACCCTACCCGCCGATCCTCGATTTTCTGGACCAGCGGTTTCCCCGGGTCGGGCGGGCCACCTGGGAGCAGCGCATGCGCGAGGGCAAGGTTCTGGATGAGGCGGGCACGCCGATCACCGCGGCAACGCCCTATGCCCCGCAAAAAAAACTCATCTACTTCAGGGAGGTGGAGCGGGAACCCCTGATCCCGCTGGAAGAGAAGATCCTCTTTCACAACGACGAGCTGCTCGTCGCCTGCAAGCCGCCGTTTCTGCCCGTCACGCCGTCGGGTCCCTATGTCGACGAATGCCTGCTCAATCGCCTGCGAAAAAAAACCGGCAACAGCCAGCTGGTCCCCCTCCACCGGATCGACCGCGAGACCTCGGGACTGGTGTTGTTTTCCGCGAACCGGGAAACCCGCGGACGCTACGGCAACCTGTTCCTGACCGGCCGCATCGAGAAAACCTATGAAGCGCTGGCCGAGATCGTTCGGCGCCCGCGGGCACGCGTCTGGACGGTGGAAAACCGACTGGCCACTGCCGAGACCTGGTTCCGCTCCAGGGTCGTTGCCGGGGCAGTCAACGCCCGCTCCCGCATCGAACTGCGCAGCTGCAGCGACCGGCTGGCCCGTTTCCTGCTGTACCCGATCACCGGCAAGAAGCATCAGCTGAGGCTGCATATGAGCGGACTGGGCTTCCCCATCCTCAACGACAGGTATTATCCGCAGCTGCTTTCCAAGCAGCAGGACGATCTGGCCAACCCGCTGCAGCTGATTGCCCGCAGAGTAAACTTCATCGATCCCGTTTCCGGTCGCAGCCTTGAATTCGAATCCGAGCGCACACTGCTCGACGCATAAAAGCAGCAGCGCCGGCCGCAAAAAGCTTTTGATCCAATGCCGGGATGTGCGATGCTGACCCCCGCTATGCAGACCACAGAATCCCGACAACAAGGCTCCGGCCCGGAACAGCATGTGAAACCGGCGCCGCAGCTGTACCTGCTGGACGGCTCCGGCTACATCTACCGGGCCTATTACGGCGTCCGCGACCTCGCCACCTCCGGCGGCATGCCGACCAACGCCGTCTTCGGCTTCACCAGAATGCTCCTCGCTCTGCTGCAGGACCAGCGCCCCGATTATCTGGCCGTGGTCTTCGACCGGCCGCGCGAAGAGACCTTCCGCAGGCAGCTCTATCCGGACTACAAGGCCAATCGCAACGCCATGCCCGAAGAGCTTGCCCCCCAGATTCCGTATATCAGACAGATCCTGCAGGCTCTCAACATTCCGGCCCTGGAAGCTCCCGGCTTCGAGGCCGACGATGTGATCGCCACGCTGGCCCGCCGCTATGCCGCCGCGGCAATCGACGTCACGGTGGTCACCGGCGACAAGGATCTGATGCAGATTGTCGACGACCGCATCGGCCTGCTCGACACCATGAAGGACAAGCGCAGCGGGCCGCAAGAGGTGGTAGAACGCTTCGGCGTCGCCCCGCACCAGGTGCCGGATGTGCTGGGTCTGGCCGGGGACAGCTCGGACAACATCCCCGGGGTTCCCGGCATCGGCGAGAAAACCGCTGCCGGACTGGTCCGGCGCTTCGGCTGCCTGGAGAGCGTCATCGAGTGGCGCAGCCTGATCAACGGCAAACAGCGCCGGGCGAATCTGCGGATTCATGCCGAGCAGGCCCGGCTCTCGAAAAGACTGGCCACGCTGCGCTACGACGTCGCCCTGGAGGTTCCCCTGGCCGCTCTGCAGCGACAGCCGCCGAACCTGGCCGAGCTGATGCCGCTGCTGCGCGAGCTGGAATTCGAGGCGTTGCAGATCGCCTTCACCCCGCCGCCGGCGGGCGTGGTCGAACTCTACAGCGACGGCTCGGGCAGAGATTCGGGTCCCGGCGGTTACGGCGTGGTGCTGCGTTACGGGGATCACGAAAAGGAGTTGAGCGGTTTCGAGCCCGCAGCCACCTCGCAGCGCATGGAGCTGCTGGCGGCGATCAGGGGTCTCGAAGCCCTCAAGAAACCGGGAACGGTGCGCGTGTTCAGCGATTCACAGTACCTGGTGCGGGGGATGAACGAATGGATTCACGGCTGGAGCCGTAGCGGCCGGCTGGCCGATCCGGCCGCGCTGACCAATCAGGATCTCTGGCAGCAGCTGGCGGCGCTGGCGCGCAAACATCAGGTCAGCTGGCACTGGCTGCGCGGCCATGCCGGGCATCCCTTCAACGAACGCTGCGACAAGCTGGCCAAGCGGGCAGCGGCAGACGGCATGCGGACCGCCGCCGGGCAGCCCGAACCGACGGCGGCGCGACAGCAGGCCAGCCCCGGTGCCGCGTCTGTCGAGCCGTCACCGGTTCCGGTCAAAGAACATGCGGATTTCCCCGTCGAAGAGGACGGTCAGCTGCGGCTCTGTTAGCGGCCTCCGGGGCTGGCAATGGGGAGAAGTCGACCATCGCCTTCACCTCCGAATCGTCCCGCAGGCCGCCGAGCAGTTGCAGTACTTCTGAAAACTTCCCCCTCCGTTGCCTTATCGTTAAACCGGCCGTTTCGAGCCGAGGGGCTCGCTCATTTCCGCTCCCAGCGCCCGTTCGACTTTTCCAGATACCAGCCTTTTTTGGCCTGTTTACGCCACGAATCCGCAAAAATTTCCTGCACTTCATCGACCTTGTCCGGAAAATCGTTGGCGACGGCAATTTCCCGGTACAGGCGTTGGCGATCCTGATTTTCCGCATTCACCAGCCTGTTGACCTGACCTTTTTGCTTAAGGCTCAAGCCGTCCGTGCTGCGGACCTTGAGCAGGCCGTCGTGAGCGAGCCCGACATGGCCCGCGTCGAGGAAGCCGATCAGCTCGCCGGCGCGCTTCTTCAGCGCGTCCTTGAGGGCGCGAATGGCCGGGGTGCTGACCTCGATATCCTGACCCGCATGGGCGCTGGCCGGGCGCAGCAGCCGGTAGAACCCGCTGTCGGGGGCTTTTTCCCCGGGCGGCGTCAGCTCCTCGCCGGGGCGGTCGCCCCAGACCTCATCGACGATCTTGTCCGCCGCCCCGCGGATCTCCTCGGCCGGAAAATAGATATTGATGGTCACGCAAGAGACCACCAGCAGGGCCGATAATACGCTGATTCTGAAACCGTGTGTTTTCATCCCGCTTCTCCCTCGTCTGTTGTCGGCCGCCGGGCTGTTTCAGTCTCCGGCCCGGTCGATCCGGCCGATGCGATCGATCATCTCCTTGAATGAGATGGTCGGGGTGCTGGTGATAATATCGATCCGCGGCGGCAGCAGGCCGCCATGGACCAGGTAGCGATCCGATCCGGGCCGAGCGGTGCCGACCAGGGTAAAGATATCATTTTCCAGCGAACATTTGAAACCGATGGTCCGATAACGGTAAAAATCGATGAACCGATAGACCCCCTGCGAGAGCACCGATGCGATCCCGCCCTGGCTGAGAACACTGATATTTTTCAGGGCCTTGACGCTGATGTTGCGTTTGCCCCGGGGGCGGGTGGCAACGGCGGCGTCAAAGGCGGCCGGGGTGCTGCCGAACAGTTTCAAACCGTGGATATGGCCGTCGAGCAGACCGTTTATTTCACCGAAGTCGAAGGTCCGGGTCGCCTGCAACAGGTCCAGACCGGAGAAATCGATGTCGGCATGAAAGGCCGGATAACTGGAGAAAGGATCACGGTAACGCATGTTGCGCAGCTGAAAGCGGCCGCCGAAGACCTCGATTTCGGCCACACCGTCCGAGCTGAGTTGCCGGTCGGCATAAAGGATCGTCCCCAGATCGGCACTGACCCTGCCCTGCATCACCGGCAGCCCGAGCTGTTCGGTCAATGCTTCAAGCTCGACTTCGGCAATCTCGATCTGGACCGAGCCCTGCAGCTGACCATCGCTGAGAGACAGAGTGAGCTGTTCGATCGCCAGCCGACCCTCGGCCAGTTGCAAAAGCAGCGGGGAGCGGACCCGAAACCGGTTGTTCGACGCGGCCAGTTCGAGGCGTCCCTGTTTCAGGCTGGCCGGACCGGCGGAGAAGGACCCGAAGCTCATTGTCCCGACCGAGGCCGCGCCCGGCTCCGCCGCACTCGCCGCCGGAGCCGAGCTGAAGGCGAAGGGGACGGAACCGCTGCCGTCGACCAGTTCCAGGCGCCGGGGCGGCCAGGAGGCATCCAGTTCCGCAAACCGCAGGGTTCCGTTCGCCTGCCAGCGGTCGGGGTTCCAGAGCAGCTGGCCGTCGAGCGACATGGCCCCTGCGAGCATCAGTCCGGCCATGGCCGGACTGAAATCGCTCAACAGCGGCCCGATCCGTTCGCCGTAGCTTGCCGCCAGATCAGCAACGGCGAGCCGCCCCTGCACACTGATCTGTTCCGGGCCGAAGCGCCCCGCCGCCGTCAGCGATCCGAGTTGCGGCACCTCGATGGTGACGGAGTCGGCGGTCAGACGCAGCGAACCCGGTGCGAACTTTCCGGTTACGGAAAGATCGGCCCGATATGCGGAAAGATCGGCATAAAAGGCGCCGCTGAGGATTTCCCCGGCCGCAACGCTGCCCTGCACATCGACGGCAAGCGGCCCGTTCGACCAGGGACCTTCGACGACACCGCGCAGATCGAGGGCGGCTGCGCCGATCCCGGTTTGCCCGTCCGGGGAGAGATAGTTCAGCTGCGCAAGGGACAGCTGCTGCAGGGCCAGGGAAAAGTTCCGCGGCGTAAGCTGCCCGGCGGCCCGGACCTCGACCCGGGCGCTCAACTCTTCCTGGCGGGCCAGCGCAAAAGCGAAGGCAGCCTCTTCGAAAGAGACCCGGCCGGAGGCGAGCTGCACGCTGCTCCGGCCGGCAATGTCGTTCAGGACCAGGCCGGGCAGGACCATCTCCGCGGCGGACACCCGGATCTTCCCCGCCCACTGCCCGGCATCTCTGCTGAACTGTCCGGTGCCTGCGAGCCCGCTGGCCGAGCGGATCTGTTCGGGGATGTGCCCCGGCCCCAGCAGCTTGTCGAGGTCCGCCAGGGCGGTGGGCGCCAGGGTAAAGCTCAGCTGACGGAAATCTCCGCCGACGGAGAAGAACGGCTGCGACGCCAGTTGCAGGGTGAGAGCAAACTGCTCCTTGCCGGCGGCCAGGAGCAGTTCGCCCCGGCCGTCCAGGAGGCCGATATCGAGCAGAAAAGCATCCTCCGGCCGGGGGGCCGAACGGCCGTGCAGATCGATGTTCAGGGCCAAACGATCCTTGTCCAGAACATATTCGGCAGCCAGTTGCAGGCCGCCGGAGAGGTGCAACGGCGGAGCGCCGAACAGCTCGGCTGCCAAACGCTCGGGATCAGGGATCGTCAGCTGGGCCTGGCCGGTCAGTCTGCTGTCGCCCGCACGTCGGGCGTTCCATGCAAGGGTTGCATCTCCCGGCCCCTGGAGACGGCCGGCAACCTCCCAGCCGTCCGCTCCGCCGCTGATCGCTCCCTTGAGCGCGGTAAAGGCGCCCGTCACCCCGTTGCGGCCGACCCGCCCTTGCGCGACCTGCACCTCAAGTCGGACCGGCTGCTCGTCCGGGGCGAAAAGAACGGTGATCTCCGTCAGAGAAAAGACCAGGTCCGCGGGGAACGGCGAGGGCCGGCCCAGGGCGGCCAGGATGTCCCGCAGCTGGAGGTGATCGAACTGGTTTAGCTGAAAAACGCCGCGGCCGAATCTCACGTTGGACCCGGCCAGGGCGATCGACAGTGGCGCCGCGAGCAGCTGCCGATTCCGCCAGCTGAGACGTTCCAGGGTCAAACTCGGCTGCGGGGCCAATTCCGCACTGCCGGTTATCGCAAGAGGATGCGTTTCATCGGCGCCGAAAAAAGCGGAGAACAAGAAATCACTCTTCGCCTGCAGTGCGCCGGAGAAATTCAGCTGCCGCAGTTGCCATTGACGGTCTGGCGTCGTCAGCGACAGCAGGCCGTCGGCCACCGTCAAGCGTCCGATGGTCAAGGGCAGCCGGTGCGGGAGGTCCGGGGCGGTGTCCGGGGCGGTGTCCGGTGCAGCTCCACGCTGTTGCGCAGGGATGATCGCGACCCGCGGCCCGGCGACATGCAGCGCATCTAGCTGCCGGTGCCACAGCGAAGCGAGGCTGAAGTTCAACTCCACGCGCGGCAGAGTCGCCAGCAGATGCGGCGGGGCAGTGACGCTCAGGTCGCGGATTTCCAGCCCGGTTTCCGTCCGGATCAACTGCCCGATCCGGACCTCCGCCGCCAACAGGTCCGTCGCGACGGTTTCGACGAGGGGGCGGGCCAGCCGGTTCAGAACCTGATCGGGGTAGAACCGCCAGAGCCCCGCGAGCAGGAACGTCGCCAGCAGCAGCATCAGAAACGCACTGTAAAGGAATTTCTTCATCGGCTCCCGGCGGCACCATGATGAATTCGCACAATCCAGAATTCATCGGTTTTAAGCTAAAAGTTTTAGGCGTTAGATCTTGTTGAAAAAGCTTTTGTTTCAACAACTTAAAACTTAAAACTTAAAACCTAAAACTTGACACGGCCCGCAAAAAGTCTTTTTTTCAGTTTTTGCGAGGCCATCAACCATGTCTTTGCATATTTTAGCATACGCTGACAAAACGGCTGATCCCGATCGTGCCGGGGGGGCTCGCTCGGCCTGGTGATTTTCCCGGCGGCTCTTGCCAAATCGTCGCCAGCTTTTATCCTTTAAAGAGGGTCGTTGCCGATCCCCATGGCCGGGAGCCGGTCGCCGGACTTCCGAAGGGAGCGTTCATGCTTGAGCGTCTGCAGATCACCAAAAACTGGTTGCCGCGCTACACCGGGATGCCGCTTGGCGATTTCGGCGAGTACATCCTGCTGACCAACTTCCAGCACTACGTCGCCAGGTTCGCCGAGATGTTCTCCTGCGATATCCGGGGAGAAGGCCGGCCGATGCCGGCGGCGACCAACAGCAGCGGCCTGACCATTATCAACTTCGGCATCGGTTCGGCGAACGCGGCCACCATCATGGATCTGCTCAGTGCCATCCGCCCGAAAGGCGTGCTGTTTCTCGGCAAATGCGGCGGGCTGAAAAAATCGACCGAGATCGGTCACTTCATCCTGCCGATTGCCGCGATTCGCGGCGAGGGGACCAGCAACGATTATTTCCCGGCCGAGGTTCCGGCGCTGCCCTCGTTCAAGCTGCACAAATTCGTCTCCGAGAAGATCCTCGACCATGCCCACGATTACCGCACCGGCGTGGTCTATTCGACCAATCGGCGGATCTGGGAGCATGACCGGGAATTTCGGGAGAAACTCAAAAAGACCACCAGCATCGGCATCGACATGGAAACGGCGACGATCTTCATCGTCGGCCACTACAACGTCATCGCCCGCGGCGCGCTGCTGCTGGTCTCGGATGTGCCGCTCACCCACGAGGGGGTCAAAACCGAGGAGTCGGATCGGCAGGTGACCCGCCAATGGGCCGACAGCCACCTGCAGATCGGCATCGATGCGATGACGGACATCGGCGAAAAGGGGGAGCAGATCAAGCATTTTCTGTATTGAGAAGCAGACGGCAAGACGCTGAAACGGGCCGCTGCGGGCGGCTCGCGAAGCGGAGCGATGATGATCGGTGTGAGGATTGAAAAGGTGAGCTGCCGGCTCCGAGCCGAGCAGATGAAGCGCCGGCGGGGGCGGCCCTTGAGAGCGGTTCGCGTGCAAATAAAATATCCCCCGGCACAGCCGGGGGATATTTATCATGTGAGGTTGTAAAAACTTTTACTACACTTTCCGCACATTAGACGCCTGAGGCCCTTTTTGGCCCTGGGTGACCTCAAAAGTGACGCGGTCCCCCTCGGCCAGAGACTTGAATCCCTCCCCCTGCACTTCGGAAAAATGAACGAAGACGTCCGGTCCATTGTCCTGCTCGATAAATCCGAAACCTTTTGCGTCGTTAAACCACTTTACCGTACCTTCTGCCATTTTTGTCGCTCCTTTTCCCCCTGTCTGGGTGGACCTTTTTGTTGTGCAAGTTTCAAGCGCTGCCCCAAAACCCACATGAATCCCGCGAGATCCGTGCGGATCGCCCCCGGCTGATGACCTGTCTGAACAGGCGACAACTGAAATTTGACACAAACTCTGTTTGAGATACAGCCCAGTATGACAGATGCGATCCGGAAAGCAAGTCGCCGCCGCAACTCTACAAGCGTGCCAGCGCCTGCTGCAGATCGGCCTTCAGGTCGGCCGCTTCCTCAAGCCCGACATTCAGGCGGATCATCCAGCGGTCATGATAGCGGGAGATTTCCGACTGGGCGAACTTGCCGGCGGTCACCAGACTCTTGAAACCGCCCCAGCTGTAGCCGATGCCGAACAGTTCAAGAGCGTCGACCAAGCGGGCCACCGCCTCTTCCTGATACTGCGGCCGCAAGACCAGGGAAAAAATCCCCGTGGAACCGGTAAAATCCCGCTGCCAGACGGCATGTTCCGGATGGCTGGGCAGAGCGGGATGCAGCACCGCCTCGACCGCCGCCTCCCCTTGCAGCCATGTGGCCAGTTCCAGGGCCGCGCGTTGATGCTGCTGCAAGCGCACCTTCAAGGTTTTCAGCCCGCGCAGCGCCAGGTAACAGGCGTCCTGGGACGCAAAAATTTCCAGTGCCCGGCACAGCCGGTGGAAGCGTTCATAACAGGCTTCGGAAACGGTCACGCTGCCGAGCAGCACATCGGAATGGCCCGAGATGTACTTGGTGACCGAGTGGATCGAAATATCGACGCCATGGGCAAACGGCTGAAAAAACAGCGGCGTCGCCCAGGTGTTATCGATGGCGGTGAGGATGCCGTGCCGGCGCGCCACCTTGACCACCGCCGGGACATCCTGGATTTCAAAGGTATTGGAGCCGGGGGACTCAAGCAGGATGAAACGGGTTTGCGGGGTGATGTAGCTTTCGATCTCGGCGCCGATATCGGCCGGGAAGTAGCTGGTCCTGACCCCGAACTTGTCCAGAACGTTCCTGGCAAAGCGGCGCACCGGGCCGTAGACGCTGTTGCAGATCAACAGATGGTCGCCGCTTTGCAGAAAGGCCTGCAGGGTGCTGGTGATGGCCAGCAGCCCCGACGGAAAGGCGCGGGTCCAGTAGCCCCCTTCCAGTTCGGTCATCGCTTTTTCAAAGGCCCGTTGGGTGGGACTACCGTCGGTGCCGTAGGTGAAGCCGTCATACTGACCCTGGGCGGCGGCCTTCAGTTCAGCGTAGTCCTCGAACAGCACCGTCGAGGCATGATAGATCGGCGGATTGATCGAGTGGTAACGCTCCAGCCTGCTGCTGTCGCCGCGATAGCCGCTGCATATAATTTCGGTCGATTTGCCCTTCATTTTCTTACCTTTTCGGATAGCGTTCGGAGCATCTAGGAGTCTTTCGGACTATACGGACCGAAGCGAAAATTTGGAAGCTTGAGTTCAGATTTTGGCTCGTTTGAGAGCTCATAGCCAGAGCTATGGGCCGAAAAGGAGCTGAAATATGGGCCAAGCAGCCGAATTTGCAGCCGGTTCATGGATAGTCCGACAGACTCCTGGCCCACGAAACAAGATGGCGTCGCAAAAACGCACCAACTGCTATGTTGCTGCAATTGCTCTCGCTGCTTCGACGTACGCAGGGACGCCTCATTGCGCGACAATCGCGCGCCTTGCAGGTGGCGCTTTTTGCCTGGCCGTCCATGTTGATGCGTTTTTGCGAAAGTATCAAACAAAAATAACAGGTCTTTTCAGCGATGTCCCCGGCCGAACGCACGGCCGAACCACCCCCGCCGCCGCGCCTTATCGAGCGCGCTTTGCACAGCGCCGATCCGCCGCTCCACCTCTTCCGCACCCCGTTCAATGGTCAGTGCCGAGGTGGAGAAATCGGCCCAGTGGACAACCCCGTTTTGTGGCGAGAGGACGACGTCGGCGGCCTTGAGCTGTTCTTTGTTGAGAGCGTTGCGTACCAGGAAATCGGCGCGCGCGATGATATCGAGAGCGTTGCGCGGCTCTGCAAATGCCCGTAGCGAATCGCCGACTTCGACGGCGATGACAAAATCGGCGCCGAGCCGACGGGCGGCGCTGATCGGAACCGTTTCGGCCCAGCCGCCGTCAACCAGCAGCCGGCCGTCGAGCTTGACCGGTTTGAGCACCCCCGGCATGGCGCAGGAGGCGGCGATCACCTCGCGCAGCCGCCCCCGGTCGAGCACCACCGGTTCGCCGCTCCCCAGGTCGAGCGCGACCGCGGCGAAGGGGATGCGGGTTTCTTCAACGCTTAGATCTTCGATCAGGTAGGCGTAACTGCTCATGGCGGGTTTATCGTTGACCAGAGCGGTCTTGGTGACCATCAGGGTGTTGAATACCCCGCGCCGGGCCAGTCGCCCCATTTCGGCCAGAATCCCCTCGTCATGGGAATCAAGCTCCTTGAAGAAGTTGAACCCCGAGTCGGCGAATTCATCACTGCCGACATAGGCGGCGAAGCGCGCCTTGATCGCGTCCACGTCCGGCAGCGTGGCATACATGGCGCCGATAATCGCCCCCATGCTGGTGCCGGTGACAATATCGATCGGGATGCCGTGCCTGGTGAGCCCGTCAAGCACCCCGATATGGGAAAAGGCCCGCGCCGCGCCGCCGCCGAGCGCCAGGCCGACTTTAAACCGTTTTGACATAACCACTCCTGATGCCTCCGGCATCCCGATCGGGTCTGATCAGGGACAAAAGGCATGCTACTGCATTCTGCCGCCGATGAGAAGTGCAGACAAGCGATTTGCCCCACCCTCTCGCGCCGGCGCGGTTGCGCGACCGATCCCTGTGCAACTGCTGAACAATCCGACAAACAACTGAAAACACAGCGATAAACAGTCTTGCAACGGCAGCTTGCCGCCCTGGCAAGCACCATCAGCTTTTCCACCCCATCGGAGGCCTCTGCCTTCAACTCCGTCCCTTATCATTCCTACGAAGAACTGGTCTGCGGCGATTGCCATCGGTCGGTTGGCGACACAAACAACCAGGCCGGAACCTCAAACCGACCGTCCCTGCACAAAGCCGACATTACCGACCTCTGCCTTTC
>DASWJX010000244.1:0-3669 GCA_036396915.1 Geopsychrobacteraceae bacterium
AGACGTCGGTTGTTGTTGGAGACGCCGACCCCTTCGCTCGGTTTCGGGTAGGGCAGCCAGCGGAAGTCGAGCCTGCCGTTGCGGTTGCGGTCATGCAGCACCTGCACGGCATAGGACCTGTCGGCAGGGAGCTGATCGAAACTGAGCCGCTGCGTCGCATCCGAAACGGCCAGCGATTGCCTGCGCAGGGCGGATTCATGCTTCGGCCAGCTGCCCTTTGCGTCGAACAGCGCGACCAGCAGCGTACCCCCCTGGTCGGCCCTGATCCCGGCGATGGTGACCAGGATCGTTCCCGACTCCCCGGCCGAGCCGATGTTCGGCACCAGCAGCAGGCAGACGGCAAGCAGAAAAAAGCCCTTTGCGGGTCGGCGTTTAAGGTTCATAAACAGATGCACCATGGCGTAGCCGAGGCCAGACCGAGATCCCGGATGATCGTGAAGTTTTTTCTGCGCCGACCAGGCCACGGCGGTGGACAGCTCTTGCGGCGCCATCCTCTTCAATCTTTTGCGAAATAGCAGAGGGCTCGGATGTTTTTAACATGGTCCGGTTATGGTCGCACGGTTCAGGCCTTTTTGACAAATTCCGATTTCAGCTTCATGGCGCCGATGCCGTCGATTTTGCAGTCGATATCATGATCACCGTCGACCAGGCGGATGTTGCGGACTTTCGTTCCGACCTTGACCACCAGGGATGAGCCTTTGACCTTGAGGTCCTTGATCACGGTGACCGTATCGCCGTCGTTGAGAACATTGCCGTTGGCGTCGCGAATGACCGTCGCGTCGGCGCCCTCCTGGGCCGCCGCGGCCATTGCCCATTCATGGGCGCATTCCGGGCAGACAAACAGCCCCCGGTCTTCATAGCTGTATTCTGATCCGCATTCCGGGCAGTCGGGTAAATCGCTCACGTTTATCTCCTTGCTGATCTGATGTGTTCCAACGTGTAATCGGTCGGCATGAGTCCGCGCGGCTGGCTATGGCTGCGGCCTGCCGCTGTCCCGCAAAGCGGGCGGCCGTGCGGAATCTTTGTCCGCAGCGGCGGATCCGGCCGGATCGCGGCAGACATGGTGAAACTTTCTGTTATCTTTGAACTATGACGGATCTTCAGGACGACAAGCGGCTCAGCCGCCCGGAACTCATTACCACCCTGGTGCATTACTACCGGGCCGAAGCCCAGCGCAGTCTGGCCTGGCGGGAGCGGCTCGACCGCACCACCAACTGGGCGGTCGGCGCGACGGCGGCATTTCTCGGTTTTGGGTACAGCCACCCGGAGTTTCCGCACAGTTTTTTCCTGTTCGGCATTGCGCTCATCTACACCCTGCTGCTGGTCGAAGCCCGCCGTTACCGTTTTTATGACGCCTACGAATACCGGGTGCGGCTGCTGCATCAGAACTTCATCTACCACGCGGTGGCCCACGGCACCCTGAGTGAAGATCCGGGACTTGAAGGGGGCGGCATCTACTGGCGCGCCGAACTCGCTTCGGACCTGCGCTATCCGCAGTACAAGATGAGTTTGACCTACGCCCTGGGCCGTCGCATCGGCGCCAACTACATCTATCTGTTCACGCTGCTGATCGTCGGCTGGCTGATGAAGATCAAGCTTCATCCCCAGGTCGTCAGCAGCTGGGATGCGTTCCTGCAGCAGGCCGCCATCGGTGTGATCTCCGGCTGGTTCACCCTTGCCTTCATGGTGCTGTTTTTCGCCCATTTGCTGGTTCTGTTTTTTCGGGGGATACAGGAGCGCGGCGGCCGTGACGTGATGCGGGCCTTCCGTGAACCGGAACAACGCTGAAACTCCTGATTCAGCGGCTGCTGGTCAGGCTCATGCCGGAGCCGCACAGCGGACAACGCCGCCTGTGGGGCTTCGGCCTCAGAGTGCGTGTTGGTCGACGAAGGCCTTGATCCGCTCGATAGCGGCGGGCAACACCTGAACCCGCTTCGCTAGCGTGTCGATGCCCCGCAAGGCGGGCGGCAACTCGGGATCATGGCCGATGGCCTCTCTGACCGCAGCACCGAACTTTGCCGGATGGGCTGTGGCGAGGCAGATCAGCGGGCAGCTTGCGTCGCGGACCCGGCGTCCGGCTTCGACACCGACTGCGGTGTGCGGATCGAGCAGGTAGCCGGTCTGCCGGTAGAAGGCTGCAATCGTTTTCAGGGTTTCGGAATCATCGACGGAGGCCGCGGCAAAAATCTGCTGAACCTGCTTGATCTCGGCGTCGGAAAATTCCAGTTTGCCGGTTCTCTGAAAGCTTTCCATGGCGCTGTTGATGCGCGCACTGTCCTCACCGTAGAGATAGAAGAGGTAGCGTTCAAAATTGCTCGCCACCTGGATATCCATCGACGGGGACAGGGAATGCTTGACGGCGGCAGCCGAGTAATCGCCGCTGATGACAAAGCGGCTGAGGATATTGTTGGCGTTGGTCGCCAGGATCAGGCGCCGGATCGGCAGCCCCATCCGCCGGGCGATGTAGCCGGCGAAGATGTCGCCGAAATTGCCGGTGGGGACGGAAAACTCCACCTCGCTGCAGCCGGTCTGTTTCTGCACCCGGAAACAGGCGTAGAAATAGTAGACCACCTGGGCCAGCACCCGCGCCCAGTTGATCGAGTTGACCGCGCCCAGCGCATGCTTCTCCTTGTACTCCAGATCGCCGAAGATCTCCTTGACGATCGACTGGGCATCGTCGAAGGTTCCTTCGACGGCCAGGTTGAAGACATTGCTGTCGGTGACGGTGGTCATCTGCAGTTCCTGGATCGGTGAAACCCGTCCCTTGGGGTGCAGGATGAAGATGTTGATGTTCTGTTTGCCGCGCACCCCGTAGATCGCCGCGCTGCCGGTGTCGCCGCTGGTCGCGCCGATGATGTTCATATGCCGGTTGCGCTCTTTGAGCAGGTATTCGAACAGATTGCCGAGCCATTGCAGCGCGACATCCTTGAAGGCCAGGGTCGGGCCGTGGAACAGCTCCAGGATATACACACCGCCGTGACCGACCACCGGGGTGACGTCCTGGTGGTCGAAGGTTGCATAGGATCGCTCGATCAGGGCTTTCAGATCGGCAGCGGGAATATCATCGGTAAACCGGGAAATCAACCGGAAGGCCAGTTCGGCATAGGGCAGGGCGGACAGTTCCCGCAGCTCAGCGGCGGAGAGTGTCGGGATGCTTTCCGGCAGCAACAGGCCGCCGTCGTCGGCCAGCCCCATCATCACCGCATCCTTGAAGGGGATGCCGCTGACCCGGCCGCGTGTTGAACGATATTTCATGAAAACTCCTCTCGTGGATTGATGCGGCGCACATCTTAACAGGAGCCGGTTGCCGGATCAAGGATGATGGCGTCGCAAAAAGTCCGCCCTACGGCGTTATGGTGGTTTTTCAGGACGAAATTTTTGCCTGGCCATGCTCTGATTCTTTGCGAGTGCATCAACTTTGACAGTGGTTTGGCGTGCGACATGCGAACCTCGAACCTCGAACCTCGAACCGAAAAAGGGGAGCGCCATAAGGCGCTCCCCTTTTTTCAGCAGTTCATGATGACGTGTTCAGGCGCCCTGCGCGTCGACCACGGCGACCGCCGCCATGTTGATGATGTCGGCGACATCGTCACCGCGCTGCAGCACATGCACCGGCTTCTTCATCCCCATCAGGATCGGTCCCACCGATTCGGCATCGCCGAGTTTGTT
>DASWJX010000245.1:0-6225 GCA_036396915.1 Geopsychrobacteraceae bacterium
CCAGAAGCAGGTCACCGAAGAGCTGGCCGAGCATGCCCGGAGCATGCTGCGCGGCAACAGCAAGGTCGATCGCGATGTGCCGACCTATATCCGCAAGCAGCAGCGGGACAGTTTGGCGACCCGGGATCTGTTCGGCGATGACGAGCAGTTCGATATCCCGACCTTCCTGCGCAAGCGGGTCGATTAACGAAAACGCCGCGAGAAGACAACCGCTTGCGCTGATCCGCTGACACGGTCGGCGCGCATAACCTTTGGCCGGCAGCCGCGGCTCTTGCCGCCGCCGGGCCCGCGCTGCTTATGCGCGGGCGCTGCGCGGACCTGTGTCGAGACGACGGGTGAGGACCCTCGTGCCTCCTGCCGATGCATTCAATTGCGATGTGACGCCGGAACTCCGCCCGGCAGATGTACAGCACATTCTGTATATTGTAGTGACTCCCCTGACGACTCCCTCGTCACCCGGGGCCGCATTTGCGGCCCTTTTTTTATGTCCGGCGCCGAAGTACGGTTTGCGGATCAGCATCGATTCGAGGTCCGCGCAAGGCTGCCCGCCAGTCGGGGCGGATGTGACCCGGCTTCAGCAGGAAAGTTGCCGGCGGGACTTGGCCTGCCGCGCTGCTGTGGTTAAATTGAGGGTAGGAGCGTGACGGCTGCGGCAGCCGGTCGGCCGGACCGGCGGATCCCGGCGCCCCGGGCTGGCCCGTGGCGCTCGAGCCGGGCGCGGATCGGCAATGGAGAACGCCATGAATTTTCTGAGAGAGCTTGGCATAAAAGAGCAGAATTGCGGGGTTGCAACGGGGAGCGACTGGCTTGCGTGCGGCGAGCGGGACGAGTTGCCGGTCGTCTCGCCGGTCGACGGCAAACGGATCGCCAGCGTTTATCTCGCCGCGCGGCAGGATTATGACCGGGTGGCGGAACGGGGGGCAGAGGCCTTCAGGACCTGGCGGCTGCTGCCGGCTCCGCAGCGGGGCGAGGTGGTCCGCCAGATCGGTCTCGCCTTGCGCAAACACAAAGACGCACTCGGGACCCTGGTTTCCTACGAAATGGGCAAATCCCTGCAGGAGGGGAAGGGGGAGGTCCAGGAGATGATCGATATCTGTGATTTCGCCGTCGGCCTCTCCCGCCAGCTCTACGGCGCGACCATGAGTTCCGAACGGCAGCAGCACCGGATGTATGATCAGTATCATCCGCTGGGGATGGTCGGCATCATCACCGCCTTCAATTTTCCGGTGGCGGTGTGGTCCTGGAATGCCATGCTCGCCACCGTCTGTGGCGATACCTGCCTGTGGAAACCCTCTTCGAAGGTGCCGCTCTGCGCCATCGCCGTGCAGCATATCCTGGCCGGGGTGATCCGGGCCAACCGGCTGCCGGAAGGGCTGTTCGGCCTGGTCGTCGGGCGCGGCGCCACGGTGGGCGAGTCTCTGCTCGGCGATCAGCGGCTGCCGCTGGTCTCCATCACCGGTTCGATCGAGGTCGGTCGCCACGGCGCCCAGCGGATCGCCAAACGGCTCGGCCGCTCGATTCTGGAACTGGGCGGCAACAACGCCATCATCCTGACCCCGCGGGCCGATCTGAACATGGCCCTGCCCGCCATCGTCTTCGGCGCCGTCGGCACCGCCGGGCAGCGCTGCACCTCGACCCGTCGGCTGATTATCCATGAATCGATCTACGACCGGGTCAAGGCCGCGCTGATCAAGGCCTACGCGGGCCTGAAAATCGGCAATCCGCTCGATGAGGGCAACCATGTCGGTCCCCTGATCGACCGGGCCGCGGTGGAGACATTCACCGCCGCCCTGGAGAGCGTCGCGCGGGAAGGGGGGAACATCGTTTATGGCGGACAGGTGCTTAGCGGGGCGGACTATGCCTCGGGCTGTTATGTGATGCCGACGCTGGTTGAGGCGGAAAACCACTATCGGATCGTGCAGCGCGAGACCTTTGCGCCGATCCTTTATCTGATCCGTTACGCCGGCGACATCGACGCTGCGATCAGTCTGCACAACGCCGTGGTGCAGGGGCTCTCTTCGGCGCTGTTTACCCGGGATCTGCGCGAGGCCGAGCAGTTTCTGTCCGCCGCCGGGTCGGATTGCGGACTCGCCAACGTCAATATCGGCACCTCCGGCGCGGAGATCGGCGGCGCTTTCGGCGGCGAGAAACAGACCGGCGGCGGCCGCGAAGCCGGCTCCGATGCCTGGAAGGCCTATATGCGCCGGCAGACCAACACCATCAACTACGGCACGACCCTGCCGCTGGCTCAGGGCATAAAATTCGACATCTGAGCACAAAAAGATCGAGTTGAGCCGGTGCCTACGTCCGCGCCGGTGCAGAGCAACCCCTTGCTGTCGGGAGCGGTGACGAGCATGGCCAAAAACATCGAATCGGTGCTGGTGATCGGCATGGGCAAGGTCGGTCTGCTGGTGGCCACCCTGCTGCACGAACAGGGCTACCGGGTGACCGGTCTGGACCGTCAGCCCCCCGCGGAGAGCAGCTTTGAGATCCGCCAGGGGGAGATCGGCGAGCGCGCGCTGCCGCGGGATGCCCTCGCCGAACACGATGCGGTGGTCTCCTGCCTGCCGTATCACTGGAACCTGCCCGTCGCCCGCACCGCCCACCGGCTGGGGCGGCACTATTTCGATCTGACCGAGGATGTGGCGACCACCGCCGCCATCCAGGATCTGGCGGCGACCGCTCGCGCGGTGATGGCGCCGCAATGCGGCCTGGCGCCGGGCTTCATCTCGATCGTGGGGGCGGAGCTGGCCTCCCGTTTCGAGCAGTTGCGCAGCATCGAACTGCGGGTCGGGGCTCTGCCCCAACACCCCCGCGGTCTGCTCGGCTACGCCTTCAACTGGTCGCCGGAAGGGGTGGTCAACGAGTATCTCAACCCCTGCGAGGTGATCGCCGACGGCCGGCGCGGCCAGGTTCCGGCCATGGAAGAGCTGGAGACGATCATCATCGACGGTGTGCAACTGGAGGCCTTCACCACCTCCGGCGGACTCGGCTCGATGTGCGACAGTTTTGAGGGGAAGGTGGAGACGCTCAATTACAAGACCATCCGTTATCTCGGCCATTGCAAGCTGATGCGCTTCTTTTTCCACGAACTGCTGATGAAGTACGACCGCAAACGGGCCGGAGAAATCCTGGTGCATGCCAAGCCGCCGGTCAACGACGATGTTGTCTATGTGCATGCGGCGGTGGAGGGGCAGCAGCGCGGCCGACTGTTCCGCGAGGAGTTTGTGCGCGCCTACTACCCGCAACCGATCGCCGGGCAGATCCGGCCCGCCATCGCCTGGACCACCGCCTGCTCGGTCGCTGCCGTGCTGGAGCTGGTCGCGCGCGGCGAACTGCCCGCCAGCGGTTTCATCAGACAGGAGAAGATTCCGCTCAAGGCGTTCTTCGCGACCCTAAGCGGAGCCCTTTTTCGGAAATGATCCGAGGGGTTCGGCCGGCCGCGGATCGGAAACCAACGATTTCCGTCAGCAAACGGCAGTCCGGGCCATAAAAAGACTCGCACTTGCCGCACCGACAAGCTACCCTGTCACCCGAACCTGTTACCTCGAACCTCGAACCTCGAACCTCGAACCTCGAACCTCGAACCTCGAACCTCGAATCTTATGTCACGAAAACTGATCGACAAGCTCCGCCACCGACACGCCGCGGAAAGCGGGGCGGTTTCCCACCCCTGGGCCGGGCGCTACCGCGTGGCGCTGGTCTATCCCAATACTTATCACCAGGGGATGAGCAATCTCGGCTTGCAGACGGTCTATCATCTGCTCAACAGCCGTGCAGACTGTCTGTGCGAGCGCTTCTTTCTGCCCGATGCCGAGGATCTGAGGGAACATGAAGCGACCGGTTTTCCGCTCATCTCCCTGGAGAGCCGGCGACCGCTGGGCGATTTCGACCTGATCGCCTTTTCCGTCTCCTTCGAGAACGACTACCTGCATCTGCCGACGATTTTCCGGCTGGGTAAAATCCCCCTGTTCGCCGCCGAGCGCAGCGCCGGGCATCCGCCGGTGCTGCTGGGCGGGGTCTGCGCATTCCTCAATCCGGAACCGCTGGCCGACATTGTCGATCTGGTCGCGGTCGGGGAGGCCGAGCCGCTTTTGCCGGCCTTGCTCGACGGTCTGCAGCAGCCCGCAGCCAGCCGGCAGGCCCTGTTCGAGCGACTGGCAACGCTGCCCGGCATCTACGTTCCGTCCCGTTACCGGATCGCTTATCGAGACGACGGCAGCGTGGCGGCCATGACCCCGCAAGGCGCCGCTCCCGAGCGGGTCGCACGGCAATATCTGGCCGATCTCGACAGCTCCCCCAGCCGCTCCTTCATCCTGACCGAGGATACCGAATTCGGTGATATGGCCCTTGCCGAAGTGTCGCGCGGTTGTTCGCGGGGCTGTCGTTTCTGCGCCGCCGGTTATCTCTATCTGCCGGCCCGCGACCGCAGTCTAAACAATCTGCTGGAGCAGGTCGACAGCGGGCTCTGCCGGCGCCAGAAGATCGGGCTGGTCGGGGCGGCGGTCGCCGATCATCCCGACATCGCTCCCCTGCAGCAGGGGATCCTGGCGCGCGGTGGCACGGTATCCGTGTCCAGTTTGCGGCTCGATGCCCTGACCGAGGCGGAGGTCGCAGCCTTGCGCAGGTCCGGGCATCGCACCGTCGCTCTTGCTCCCGAGGCGGGCAGTCAACGGATGCGCGATCTGATCAACAAGGGGCTCGACGAAGAGCAGATTCTGCATGCCGTCCGGCTGCTGGCCGATGGCGACATCCGCAACCTCAAGCTCTATTTTTTGATCGGCCTGCCGACCGAAGAGCAGCGCGATCTGGACGAGCTGCTGGCCCTGACCGAAAAAATCCGCCTGATCTGGCGCGAAGCGGGGCGCAAGCGCGGCGCGCTGGGCAGCGTCACCCTCAGCGTCAATCCGTTTATCCCCAAGCCGTTCACGCCCCTGCAGTGGGCAGCGATGGACGCTGAGAAGAGTCTCAAGCAGAAGCTGCAGTTCCTGCGTAAAGCGATCGCCCGCCTGCCGAACACCGAGCTGCACTGCGAATCGATCCGCAGTGCAAGGCTGCAGGCGTTCCTGTCGCGCGGAGATCGGCGCCTGGCCAGGGTGCTGCCGCTGCTGGAACGCGGAGTAAAACTCAAGCAGGCCTGCCGCGAAGCCGGTCTCGATCCCGAGTTTTATATCGGCCGCGAGCGGGACAAGGATGAAATCTTCCCCTGGGAGCTGATCGATCAGGGGGTGCGGCGCGACTACCTGTGGCGCGAATACCGGCGCGGCCTGCAGGGGCAACTCACGCCACGCTGCATGCCCGGCTGCCGGCGCTGCGGCGTGTGCGGTTAGGCGTAGCGATGCGACGTCTCGGCTGTGGGCAGGGATCGAATTTGTTCACGCATCTGGTTGGAAATATTTTACTTCTGCGGTATGCTTGCCCGGTGTCGAGGTGGCCGTCCCGGCCGTTTTGGTAACCATCAATTTTATAATTCGTAAAGGAAGGATTGGTTTATGGACAGGAAGGGATTGTTGGCTGTAGCAGTGATGATTGCGACGCTGGCGCTGAGTTGTCTGCCGGCTCTGGCGCAGCAGCACCAGACGAAGATGTCCGCTCTGCAGCCGATTGTGATCGAAACCGTTGACGTCCTGGCGGCGAACCGGATCGCGCTGGATGCCGGTGCGGCCTTTGAGTTCGATCGGGAGCTCACCAACGGCGCGCAGTACGACAATCTGCGGCTGGCGCCACTGGGCGCGCGTTTCGGTCTCGGCTCGGGGGCCGAAGTCGGGGCCGCGCTGGCCTTTTCGGCGAACGACGCCGATGAGGGCAATGCCCCTGATCAATCGGGGCTGGAGGGGCTTGCCCTGTTCGGCAAGTTGCAGCTCAACTCGTTCAGCGCCCTGCGGGTGGGCCTGGTGGTGGCCGGTGATGACGACATCGCCCCCTATCCCAACGACGGGGTCGACGTCTTTGCCAATCTGGCGCTGCAGAAACCGCTGGATGCGGGGCTGCTCTACGGGGAGTTCGGCTACAAGGCCCAGGGCGGCGATTTCGACACCAACAGTTATTTCAACTACGGCATCGGTTTCGCGATGCCTGTTTCCGCGATCGTCGGCCTCAATGTCGAGCTGGTCGGCGAGCAGGCGCAGGTCGTTCGGGAGATTGCGGTCGGCAACGTGCTCGACCTGGTGCTGGGCGCCAATCTGCTGCTGGCCGACAATCTGCGGCTGGCCCCCTATCTGTCTC
>DASWJX010000246.1:0-3095 GCA_036396915.1 Geopsychrobacteraceae bacterium
AAAAGATCATGCAGGAACCTAAGATTTCTTGGCGCCTTTGCGGCTTTGCGTGAGATGATTATGGATTGATACATGGCTTTTCCGTTCTTGCCTGTCCTGCTGCAACTATTCACCACGCACCCCAATGTCGCCATCCCCGAATGGTTTTGTCAGACAACCGATGCGGTTCGCGAACTCACCACATCCTTCAGCTCTGGAACAGGCCCATCCCCACCCCGGCCCTCCCCTTGAAAGGGAGGGAGCTTAGCCTAAATGGGGCCTCAGCGTCAGCCGCCGGAGGGCGACTCGGCTTCGGTTGCCAGCCGCGCCGCCAGGATTTCGGCGATGTCCCGTGGCTGGAGCACCTCTTCCAGTTCCGCCCCCTTGATGCCGTCCTCGAACATGGTCAGGCAAAAAGGGCAGTTGGAAACCAGGGTCGGCGCCCCGGTTGCGGCGGCCATGCCGACCCGCTTGACGTTGATCCGGCTGCCGAGCTTCTCTTCGGCCATGATCCGTCCGCCGCCGGCGCTGCAGCAGAAGCCTTCGCTGCGGCTCTTGTCCATCTCGACGATCCGCCCGCCGGCGGCCTCCAGCAGAGTTCGGGGGGCGTCATAGATGTCGTTGTGCCGGCCCAGATAGCAGGAGTCGTGATAGGTGCAGTCGAGGGGCTCCGCTTTGATGCTGAGCCGCCCCTGCCGGAGCAACCGTTCGAGAAAGACGGTGTAGGACTCGACCTCGATCTCGCTGCCGAAGCCCAGGCCGCGCCAATCCTTGTCCAGGGTGTTGAAGCAGTGCGGACAGGTGGTGACGACCTTGCGCACGCCGTAGCCCTTGATCAGCTCGATGTTCTCGCTCGCCTGCATCTGGTAGAGGTATTCGTTGCCCATCTTGCGCATCGGCTCGCCGCAGCACTTCTCTTCCTTGCCGAGAATGCCGACCTTGACGCCGGCGGCCTGGCAGAGTTGCACGAACGCCCTGGCGACCTTGATGTTGCGTCGGTCGAAGGAGGCATAGCAGCCGACGAAGTAGAGGATATCGACCTTCGCATCCTCGGCCAGAGGCTTGACGCCGAGCTCCCCGGCCCAGTCGCCGCGGCTCGCGTAGCCCATCCCCAGCGGATTGCCGTTGACTTCGGTCTGCTCCATGGCGGTCGTCACTTCCTCGCCGGGAAACTCCCCTTCCATCAGCACCAGGTGGCGGCGCATGTCGAGGATCTTGTTGACATGTTCGATGGCCGCCGGGCAGATCTCCTGGCAGGCGAAGCAGGTGGTGCAGGCCCAGAGCACGTCCCTGCTGACCGTGTCGATCAGGTTGGCCTGCGGGTTCTTGAAAGCGACCTCGCCGATCTGCTCGACCACCTTCATCGGCGACAGCGGCTTGTCGGTGGCCCAGGCCGGGCAGCGATCCTGGCAGCGCTTGCATTCGGTACAGGCGTCGGCGTCGAAGATATCCTTCCAGGACAGGTCGCCAAGCGCGGCGGCGCCGAAGCTTTCGGCCTCCTCGTCCTCCATGTCGAGCGGGGTCATCAGCCCCCGGGGTCCGCGGTCCTCGAACAGGTAATTGAGGCTGGTGGTGAAGATATGGCGGAACTTGGTAAACGGAATCGAGACGATGAAGACCATCACCAGCAGCAGGTGAAACCACCAGGTGGCGATATGCAGGGAGCGCAGACCCTCCTCGCCGAGACCCGCCATGCCCTTGGCGAACAGCAGCCCGACCGGCGACCAGTAGGCCAGTTCGGTCCCCAGTTCGGTGACCGCCATGCGGGCGCCCTCGATGACGAAGCCGGTGATCAGGATGGCGAACAGCAGCCCGTGCATCAGGGCGTCGTCCTTCTTGATCTCCAGCCCGGCGGGGCGCACCAGATAGCGTCGCACCAGCAGGCCGCCGAGCATCAGCAGTGCCGCCAGCCCGGCCAGGTCGAGCACCACCGAGAAGAGCAGGTAAAAGGGGCCCTTGAGAAACTTGATGCCGAACAGCAGGTCGGTAAAATCGGCCTGGATGACGATCAGACAGGTGCCGATAAAGAGCAGGAAAAAGCCCCAGAAGAACAGGCCATGGGCCAGCCCCGGGCCCCTGACCCGCAGCACCTGGGTCTGCAGCAGCGTATTTTTGACCAGCCCGACGATCCGGGCGCCGAGGTCGTCGGTGCGGGCGAGGGGGCGCCCCAGTCGGTAGACCTTGCGGCGTTGCAGAAAGCCCCAAACCAGCACCCCCAGGGCGAGGGCCGTGAAAAGGTACATGGGCACCAGCACCCAGGCGCCGTGACCGATATTCCAGTAGATCTCTCGCGTAAATTCCATATCTCGCTCCCGCGCCATGGGCTTTGTTGGTAACTATTCAGCTGTCACTAATGAATTTATCTCCTCCCCCTTCAAGGGGGAGGGAGCTCAACCAAACGCTGCATCGATGTCAGGGTGCTGAATAGCTACCTTTGTTGGGACCCTCGCCTGCCGGTACCGGAATCAGGAGCCGGTGAACCGGGCGGGGCGCTTTTCCAGAAACGCCCGCATCCCCTCCTTCTGGTCCGCCGACGAGAACAGCGTGGCGAACAGGGCCGACTCATAGCGCATACCGTCCGCTTCAGCCATATCGAGGCCGCTTCTGACCGCATCCTTGGCGTGGGCCACGCCGAGGGGGCCATTGGCGGCGATTTTCTGCGCGATGTCGATGGCCTTGTCGAGCAACACGTCGCCCGGCAGCACGGCGTTGACGATGCCCCAGCTTTCGGCTTCGGCGGCTCTGAGGATCCTGCCGCTGAAGATCATCTCGTTGGCCCGGTTGCGGCCGATAAGCCGCGCCAGCTTCTGGGTGCCGCCGAAACCGGGCATGATCCCCAGGGTGACCTCCGGCAGACCGAATTTGGCTTTTTCCGAAGCATAGATAAAATCGCAGGCCAGCGCCAATTCGAGCCCGCCGCCCAGGGCAAAACCGTTGACCGCCGCGATGACCGGTTTGCTCATCCGGCCGATAACGTCGACCAGCTGCTGCCCCTTGCGGGCAAAGGCCAGCGCCTGGACGGCATCGTTCTCGACCATTTCGGCGATATCCGCCCCGGCAACAAAGGCTTTGTCACCGCTGCCGGTGACGACTACCGCCTTGACGTTGCGGTCGCG
>DASWJX010000247.1:0-6650 GCA_036396915.1 Geopsychrobacteraceae bacterium
CAATGTAATCAACGCCGACAAGAGGTTCGCCTGAAAATAAAAAAACGCCTGCCTCAAACCGAAGACAGACGTCGCTGACATTCGGCGAATAATCGTTATTCTCATTATTCGACGAACGTCTCCCCTCTTCGGCGACTCGGCTACCTCAATCTGAGGCCCGTGGTTCTGCGTCAGTGGATCGCTCCACCTTTGCTCTTGTCGGAGAGTCTTTGTATGGTTGATCGAAGACTAAAAAAGTTACCTATTCCTGTCAAGAATAAAATGTATCACATTAATCGACGGAGTCCATCCCGCACTCGGCTTTTGCGCCCGAACGCGCTAAGATGTCCGCAAAATTTTGACTTATCCGGAGCAGCACCCCGGCGCGTGCCCTGCTCATCGGCTCGACAGCACGCAAAAAACCGGCTTTCGTCGGCTGCCTGCGAAAAAGCCGGCACAACCTCCGGACCCTGCTTCGGCCGCGAAAGGTGACAACCGATATGACTTTACCGTTGCTGGCGATTGCTGTCGGCCTGGCGCTGCTGCTCTGGAGCGCTGATCGCTTTGTCGAGGGCGCCGCGTCCACCGCCCGCCATTTCGGGATGCCGCCGCTGTTGATCGGCATGGTGATTGTCGGTTTCGGCACCTCCGCGCCGGAGATGGTCGTCTCCGCCATTTCCGCGTCACAGGGGAATCCCGGCCTCGCCCTCGGCAATGCCTACGGCTCGAACATCACCAACATCGCCCTTATTCTTGGCCTCACGGCGCTGATCAGTCCCATCGCCGTCCACTCGCGGGTGCTGCGCCAGGAACTGCCGATCCTCACCGCGATTACGGCTTTGGCCGCATGGCAGATCAGCGATGGTGACATTACCCGCCTTGACGCCTGGGTGCTGCTCGGCGTCTTTGCCGGAAGCATGGCCTGGACCATCCGCCAAGGGCTGCGCAACAATACCGATGCCCTGAGCATCGAGATGGCGCAGGAACTGGAAGTCCATGCCGTACCGCTGCCCCGGGCGGTCTTGCGGCTGGCGATCGGTCTGCTGCTGCTGATTGTCAGCTCGCGCATCCTGGTCTGGGGCGCGGTGGAAATTGCCCGGGGATTCGGGGTGAGCGACCTGATCATCGGCCTGACCATCGTTGCGATCGGCACCTCGCTGCCGGAACTGGCGTCATCGGTTATCGCCGCCCGCAAGGGGGAACACGACATCGCCCTGGGCAACATTATCGGTTCCAACATGTTCAACACCATGGCCGTGGTCGGCATCGCCGGAGCGATCCAGCCGATGGCCGTGGGACCGGAAGTCTTCTCGCGGGACATGCTGACGATGGTCGCGCTCACCGTCTCGCTGTTCGTTCTCGGTTACGGTTTCCGCGGCCCCGGCCGCATCAACCGCTACGAGGGGGCGGCCCTGCTGAGCTGCTACGTCGGCTATACGGCCTACCTGGCAAACACCGTCCTGTCCGCGCGATGAGCCCTCCCCTCCGGCGCCGGAAGCTGGCGGCACGGCCGCATGGCGACAGCAAGCCGGCCATGGTCAGCGTCAGACGCTCGGCCTGATGCCTTTTGACGGTATCGCTACCCACCGGCATCATGTATGTTGAGTCGCAACACTAAAGCCGTGAAGGTAAATTCACGCATAACGAAGACGTGCGCAAAACCGCGCCCGTATCGCCCGACAGCCTCCCAGGCATCGGGAGGCTGTAGAGAAAGTCGACAATGCCCCCGGATATTTTCACCTATCTGCTCTATCTGTTTTACGGACTGGTGTTCTTCACCATGGGCGTATCGATCACCGCCAAGGTGACGCGGGGCAGCACCCTGAAAATTGCCCGCAGTCTCTGGCTGTTCACGCTCTTCGCCTTTCTCCATGCCCTCCATGAATGGGTGGAACTCTACCTGGTGCTGGGCTGGGATGCCATCACCACCGATTTTTTGCTGGCGATCAAACTCTGGAAAGTCCTGCCGGTTTTTTTGTCCTTCTTCTTCCTGCTGCTGTTCGGGGTTCAGGTCCTGGGCAACGTGTTCCCCGGGCGCCGGCGTCTGCTCCGTCTGCTGCCGCTGGTGCTGCTGCTGGCCTGCGGCTGGGCAGTCCACGCCGAAGCGACGGCCTATTCGATCGATTATCTGCAGCTGGTCGACTTCCGCCTGCGCAACCTGATCGGATTTCCGGCCGCACTGCTTGCCGGTCTCGGCTTTATTTTTTACTCCCGGACGATCCGGCATCTCAGCGAGCGGGGCGCCCGCAACTTTGCCGGGGCCGGATTTTTTCTGATTCTCTACGGAATCCTGACCGGCCTGGTCCCCTCCCGCACCCTCTTCTGGTCGGGGAATCTGCCGATCGAGGTGTTTCGGGGCATTGCCGCTTTCTGTATCATGAATTTCGTGATGAATGCCCTCCATGTGTTCGATATCGAACGGCAACGACAGATCGAAGAACGCCTGCAGCGCTTCGCCCGCTCGGAAAAACTCGCTTCCCTCGGCAAGCTGGCGGCCGGCATCGCCCACGAGATCAACAATCCGCTGACGAATGTTTCCATCGGCGTCGAGCGACTCAAGGAAAACCACCCGGACGGCAACGACCCCACCACGGCCCGCCGCTTCGCTTCGATCGAGCGCAATATCGACCGGGCCTCCAGGATTGCCGGCGAACTCCTCTCCTTTTCCCGCGATGGCACACCGGAGCTGATCCCCACCGATCTCAACGAGGTCGTGCGGGACACCCTGCTGCTGCTGGGCGGCCGGCGCAAGGAATTCACCATCCGGCAAGAGCTGACGGAGATCCCCATGATCGAGGCGATCCCCTGGAAGCTGGAAGAGGTTTTTCTGAACCTGCTGATCAACGCCATGGAAGCTTCCCTGCCGGGGGCGGAGATCTGCTTGCGCACCTATGCAGAGAAAGGCAGCGTGATCGCGAAGGTCAGCGATAGCGGCACCGGCATCGATCCGGCAAACCTCCATCGCATCTTCGATCCCTTTTTTACCACCAAGGAGGTGGGCCAGGGGACGGGGCTGGGACTGGCCATCTGTTTCGGCATCATGGAGATGCACGGTGGCCGGATCGAGGTGGAGAGCCCCCCCGGCGGCGGCACGAGCGTCGCTCTATTTTTTTCGGAAAGTAAAGAGTATGGCTGAGAAATCCAGAGTCCTGGTGGTTGACGATGACGATGAACTGCGGGAAAATCTTGCCGAGCTTCTCGGCGACAACGGCTTCGAAGCAGAACTTGCCGAAAACGGCGCGGCAGCCCTGGCCCGCTTGTCCGCGGCCGAGTTCGACCTGGTGCTGCTCGACCTGGTGATGCCGGGGATGACCGGCATGGAAACCCTGGCCGCGATCCGGCAGCGTTTTCCCGCGACCAAGGTGGTCATGCTGACCGCCTTCGCCACCGTCGACAATGCCGTCGAGGCGATGCGCAAGGGGGCCGAAGACTACCTGGCCAAACCGTTTCGGATCGACGAGCTGCTGGTCACCATCCGCCGGATACTTGAGGAAGCCAGGTTTCTGGAATGCCGGACCCTGCTCGACATCGACGGCACCTTCAACTGCCTGGCCAACACCCTGCGCCGGGACATTCTCCACCTGATCGATCGGGAAAAGCGGATCCGCTTTATGGACATTGTCCGCCAGCTGGGGATTAGCGACCATACCAAGGTGAATTTCCACCTGAAAACCCTCAAGGATGCCGGGCTGATCCGGCAGGACGCAAAAAAACACTATCTGCTCTCCGGCGAAGGGGAGCGACTGGTCGAGTGCCTGCATGTCCTGCTCCGCAACCTGTCGCCCGAGGCGGGCGCGGATACCCCCTGAGCCGTGCCGCGCTCCCCGCTCCGTCACACCCCGACCTCCTGCCCGCTTTGCCCATCCGCACCGCTGCTCGCTTAACGCCGGCCGAGCAGACGCAGCAAGCCGTCCAGCGCCGTATAGGGGTGGGGCGGGCAGCCGGGGATGTAGAGATCGACCGGCAGCAGCGCGCCGATGCCGCTGTTGACCTCGGCCCAGTTGCTAAAGGGGCCGCCGGCGATGGCGCAGGCCCCGGAGGCGATCACCAGTTTCGGCGCGGGGATCGCGGCGTAGCTGTCGAGCAGGGCGCTGCGCATATTTTCCGTCACCGGGCCGGTGACCAGAAGGCCGTCGGCGTGGCGCGGCGATGCGACGAACTGAATGCCGAAGCGACCGAGGTCGAAGACCAGGGTGCCGAGGACATTGAGATCGGCTTCGCAGGCGTTGCAGCCGCCGGCCGAAACCTGACGCAGTTTCAGCGAGCGACCGAACAGCTTGAGCATCCGCTTGTTGAGCTGTTCGGCCAGTCGGTACTCTCCGTCCCCGAGCAGCAGGTCATCGCGTCGGCCGGCCGCCAGGCGGTAGTCGTTGCCGAAGGTCAGGGCGCCATGCTCGCCGGCCGGCGGACAGTCGGCGCAGAACAGGCAGCGGCCGAGATCGATCCGCAGTTGTTCGCCGCAACTTTCGAGGGCGGCAAAGGGGCAGCTGGCCACGGCGGCGGCGCGGGCCTGCGCAGACAGGGTCTGTGCAACCTGCGGCAAACCGCGAAACCGTTCCGGCAGCTTCGGTTCCAGCTTCGGGAAGGTGCCGGTGCGGTGCCCCTGGCGCAAACGTTCACGGATAATCGTCAGCATAACAACACTCCCTAAAGATCGAAGCCGCAATACGACAGATTGAAACTCTTGTTGCACAGGGGAAAATCGGAGATCTGCTGGCCGCGCAGGCACAGGGCCAGTCCGCTCCAGTTGTGGAACGAGGGATCGACGATCTTGTAGCGCTCGATGCGCCCCGCCGCGTCGGTGAGCGCCGCGTGGACCACTTCGCCCCGCCAGCCTTCGCAGAGGGAAACCGCCAGACTGTCGGCGGCGAGCGGCGCCAGCGGGACGCGCACCGGCCCTTGCGGAAGCTCCTTGAGCAGCTGATTGACCAGTCTGAGCGAGGCGTAGATTTCGCGGCGCCGCACGTTGCCGCGGGCGAAGACGTCGCCGTCAAGCTCGATCACCGGGGTATCGAAGCCCCCCTCCCGCTCGCCGCACGGGTGATGCAGGCGGGCATCGCGGACCAGGCCGCAGGCCCGCGCCGCCACCCCGACCAGACCCAGCGCCTCGGCGTCATCGATATTCAGGGTTCCGGTCCCTTCGAAGCGGGCCAGCACCGAAGGGGTATCGAAACAGAGCTCGATAGCGCCGCGGGTCTCCCCTTCCAGCACCTTCAGCCGTTCGGCAAAGGTCCGCGGCAGACTGCCGTCCAGATCGAAGCCGCTGCCGCCCGGCCGCACCAGCCCGCGCCCGAAGCGGCTGCCGCACAGCTCGGCGGTCAGATTCAGGTAGTCGCCGCGCAGCCGGCCGCAGTACGAAGCGCTCGGCAGAAAACCGACATCACCGGCCAGGGCGCCGATATCGCCGACATGGTTGGCCAGCCGTTCCAGTTCGAGGCCGATGGCGCGCAGCGCCCGGCCGCGCGGCGGCGCAGCGGTCCCGGCGAGGCTTTCGAGCAGCTGGCAGTAGGCGCTGGCATGGCCGATGCTGGTGTCGCCAGCGGCGGTTTCCAGCTGGTAGATAGCGGCCGCGCCGGGGCCGCCGACCAGCATCGGTTCGATGCCGCGGTGCTGGTACCCGAGGGAGATCTCCAGGTGCATGACCTCTTCGCCGTGGCACTGAAAACGGAAATGCCCCGGCTCGATCACCCCGGCGTGGACCGGTCCGACCGCCACCTCGTGGACCCCCTCCCCGGCGACCCGGTAGAACTCCATGGCGCCGGGCAGCGGATGCTCCCCCGCCGGACGGCCCCAGATGTCGGCGGCATCGATCCAGGCGCGGTGAAAACGGACCGGTTTCAGCCAGGGGTGCCCCTCGGGACGGATGCCGTACTGCTCGGCCAGCTCGCGTTCGAACAGGTGCAGCTGCGGACAGCGGGGGGTCAGCGCGGCAAAGACCTTGCCGACCCGGCTGCGCAGCACGGCCAGCCGGCTTTGCCAGTCGTGGGCGACAATGGCGAAAATTTCGATCTGCCGGTCGACCGGCCGGCCGAAATAGCCGATCACCCGGCCATCGGCCGCCACTTCCTCAAGCAGCGCCGCGCTGAACCGGGCATAGTCGAGCAGCGGCAGTTCCGCGAGCGGCAGGGCCGAGCCCTGGCGAAAGCGGATCACTCCGGAACGGTTCATGGCTGCACCTCCAGCAGATTCGCCGCTTCCTGCAGGGCCGTCTGCAACGGTTCGGGCAGGTAAACGCCGAGCAGCAGCACCAGCAGCAGGAACACCAGCGGTGAAGCGACCAGCAGCAGATTGTCCTTGAACGCGGTGTCGAGCGTCACCGGCTCCCCCTGGGTCGCGGTCAGCACCGTCGCCCCCATGCCGATGAAGACCATCCCCAGCAACAGCAGCATCAGCAGGCCGATCCAGCTCTGACCGCTGGCGAAGATGCCGCGCAGGATCGTGAATTCACTGATAAACAGGCCGAACGGCGGGGAGCCGGTGATGGCCAGAAAGCCGGCCAGAAAGAGTCCGCCGGAGAAGGGAAGCCGTGAAATCGCCCCGCGCACATCGGTGATCCTTTTGCTGGCGAAAGCGCGGTGAATATTGCCCGCCGAGAGAAACAGGCACCCCTTGGTCAGGGCGTTGTTGACGAGGTGGAGCATGGCGCCGAAGGTCGCCAGGCCGCCGATGCC
>DASWJX010000248.1:0-3795 GCA_036396915.1 Geopsychrobacteraceae bacterium
TGCAACGCCATCAGTATATAACAGCGGGACAGCGGACGGAAGGGGCTTCTGCTTGCTGCGGGTCAGGATTTGTGATAGTTAATGGATTTGGTTTAAAGGTCTGTTTATTCTCTCTCCTGACAGGAGTTCCCAATGGGTAACGGCGCGGCAGCGGAATCCAGCTATCTGAAAAAAGTTTTTTTCTTCACCCACCTGATGGGGCTTGCCGGCGGCGCGCTCTTCCCCTTTGCCGCCTTTCCCCTGGTGGGCGCAGCGGCGTACCAGGTCGGTTTCTTCACCATCTGCCTGCTGTTCGGCTATCTGGTCGCGGTCTCCTCCTATCTGTTCGTCCGCGGCAGTCTGAAAAAGCAGCTGCGCCAGCAACTGAATCTGCTCGCGCCCCTGACCGGGGAAATCGAGGTTTCGGAGGAAACCCTGGAAGCACTGACCCGGGCGCTGGGCACCGGGGTCGGCCAGGTGCAAACGCTGGTGGCGACGATGCTCGACACCTCGGACAAGCTGCTCCCCCATTTCGATACCCTGAATCAGGTCAGTCTCTATCTGGTCGCCCGGGCCGAGGAGGGGTTGGCGGCGGCCCAGGTCAACCACAAGAATGTCGAGCTGATGGAGTCCAAGCAGCAGGAGGTGGGCGGTCTGATGAAGACGCTGTCCCACCGCTCCCAGGACGAAGCGGCGCTCTCCCGCGAACTTTCCGCGTCGCTCGAAGAGATGGCCCGGGCGATGGATCATTCCACCATGAAGTTTCTGGAAACCACCACCGCCGTCGAGGAGATGACCGCCAGCGTTCGTGAAGTGAGCAATCAGGCCGAGGAGATCGCCCGTTCGGTCGAAGGCTCGGCGCAGGATCTGGACACCATCGGCGAGTCGTTCGACCGGATTCGCCAGGGCTCGGCCGCCGGCAACGAGGCGGTGCAGAAGGTCAAGGAGGATGCCGAGGTCGGTCTGCAGATGATGCAGCAGTCGCTGCAGGAGATGGATCTGATCTTCGCCGAGAGCCAGAAGGCGACCGGCACCATGGAGCGCTTGTCGCAACAGGCCCGCCAGGTCGGAAAAATCATCGCGGTGATCAAGGATCTGGTCGGGGACACCGAACTGCTCGCCTTCAATGCGGCGATCATCGCCGCCAAGGCCGGAGAGGAGGGCAAGGGTTTCGCCGTCGTTGCCGACGAGATCAAGGATCTGGCCGACCGGACCACCGGCAGCGCCCAGGATATCCAGCGCATCATCAACGCCATCAGCAAGGATACCCAGGAGGCGCTGGCCGCCGTCGACGCGACGGCGCAACGGATCGTCCAGGGCAAGGAAAATTCCCTGAAGACCGGCGAGGCGCTGAATAAAATCGTCCGCTCGGTCGATCTGGCCTCTTCCGCGACCGACGAGATCAACCAGTTGACCGGCGAGCAGGGGGAAAAGGCGCGCGGCCTGCTCAACGACGCGGGGGAAAGCCTCCGTTCGGTGCGCGCCGTGGCCCGCGCCATGAACGAGCAGAAGATCGGCATCCAGCGGATTCAGGAAGGCGTCACCGAAATGAAGATGGCCGCCGACCAGGTGGCGCACGGCATGGAGGAGCAGGTTCGCGCCACCAAGGAGCTGGACCGGGGCCTCAACGATCGGGAAGAGCAGGTCCAGGCGGTGAACCAGGCGACGCAGTATCTGCAGGAAGCGGCCCAGCGGCTGTTTGAGCATTTCGGCAAGGCGCAGAAGCGCCTGACGACCAATGCCGCACGGGCGACCACCGTATCGGAAGAGAGCGCCGAGCTGCAACGGTTGACCAATGAACTGCGCAATCTGGGGCAGAAGTTCCGCAGCCGGGGCGTTGAGAAATAGACGTATTCAGATATATATATGATTGACCTGTTCCCGCTCCCGGATTAGTATCCGCCGATACCATGTGCCGGAGGGAGAGCGTCATGAAAACAACCTATACGACCTACGGGACCTGCGCCCGCTTTATCGACATCGAACTGGACGGCGAGCGGATCAAGGAGGTCCGCTTTGTCGGCGGCTGTTCCGGAAATGCGCAAGGGGTCGCCGCGCTGGTTCGCGGGCTGCCGGCCCGGGAGGTGATCGGCAGACTGCAAGGCCTGCAGTGCCGCAGCGGCACCAGCTGTCCGGATCAGCTCAGTCAGGCGCTGGCCGGGATGCTGGAAAAGCCTTTTTGCGTTGACTTGGCGGAGTGAGAACAGATATTTTGATCACTCCAAAGTTCTTGGGAAAGGCAGGGGGATGCTTTTTGACCTGACAGAGTGACGAGAAAATAAAGCCGCCGAACCGTTGCAAAACGGTTCGGCGGCTTTTGTGTTTTTAGAGCGCGGCAATCGGAAGGGGAAAGTGTCCGTTCAGGCGGGCAGGGCAGGCGTTGCCGGGGGTGTTTATCAGGGTCCAGATAAAATACCACGACAAGTTGTGGTAGATTTTGAAGCGCTTGAAAAATAATTGGAAATTGAGTGAAGTGAACTTTTTTGGAAGGGTGTCTTATACGGACCGGAAACCAATTTCGGTATCTTATAAGGATCCTTCTATATACCGTTGAACTAAACCGCTTCGCGGTAGCTTTTAAGGCAGCAATTTTGCTGCCTTTTCTTTTTCAATCATCGAAATTGCTATCGTTATGACATTACCCCTATCCCAAAGGAGGATGTCATGACGGAACTCAGACGCAGAATGATTCAGGATTTGCAGCTCCGCGGCTATGCCGAGAAAACCCAGCAAAGTTATCTTTCCGCCGTCAGTTTGCTGGCGCGTCATTTCAAGCGCTCGCCGGATCAACTTGCTGACGAAGACATTCGGCGCTACTTTCTCCACCTGATCAATGACAAACAGGCGTCCGGCAGCACGGTCAGGCAGTATCTGTCCGGCGTAAAATTCTTCTACGAAACAACCCTGGGCCGAAAGCTGCCGGTGCTGGATCTGGTGAAACCGCGCAAACGCTTCAAACTGCCGGAAGTGCTTTCCGTCTCCGAAGTGCGAACCATTCTGGGTCTGATCCGCAATCCCAAAGCCCAGATGCTTCTGACGCTGATATACGCCTGCGGTTTGCGTTTGTCCGAAGGGCTGAACGCCCGCGTCGGCGATATTGACGGCGAACGCCAGCTGCTCTGGGTGCGTGACAGCAAAGGCGGCAAAGACCGCGCCGTGCCCTTGCCGCAGGGCACACTGGAACGGCTCCGGCGTTACTGGCGCGAGCAGAAACTGCGTGGCCCCTGGCTGTTCCCCTCCCCGGAAGGTACCGGACCGATCAGTCCGTCGCTGCCGCAGAAAGCCTTCAAGATCGCGTTGGAGGTCAGTGCGGTAAAAAAGCACGCCTCGGTTCGCACCCTGCGCCACAGCTATGCAACCCACCTGCTGGAGCAGGGTGTTGATCTGCGGGTTATCCAGTCCCTGCTCGGGCATTCCTCTCCGAAGACAACAACCATTTACGCCCACATCACCCAAACCGTGCTGGATCGCTTGAACGGCTCCCTCAATGAATTGATGAAAGACCTCTAGCCGGTTCGCCCACATGGCGAACCTGGCGGAGATTGTCCGCACCTTCGGCCCGGACTATTGCGCCCGGCATGGCGACAGGATGCCGCCGAGTCACCTGCGCGCCCTGAATGATATTGTCGCCTGCCGCACGGACGTTTTCGGCGGGCACCTGGCGCAGTGTAATCAATGCGGGCATCAGCATTATTCCTACCATTCCTGCCGCAATCGCAGTTGTCCGACCTGTCACGCCGGAGATCGGCAGCGTTGGCTGGACAAACGTCAGGCACAGCTGTTGCCGATTCCCTATTACCATGTCGTCTTCACCCT
>DASWJX010000249.1:0-5841 GCA_036396915.1 Geopsychrobacteraceae bacterium
AAGACACCAGCGTTTGAGTGAGGATTTCATCTGAAAACTCCGGAAATTGTGGGAACGACTCATTGAAAACTGCCCTCCCATCTGATCAAGAATACTGTTTACCGACAACAACAGAATACATGGATCATGCCTAAAACGAAAATGTGCGGCAATCTCCTTACTTATGAGAAATCGGACCCCCCTGGTGCCGGAATATGTAGAATATCCTACAGTCAACTGCAAGAATATTCTGCACTTACCACTTCCGGGCATTTTCGACTCATCAAGACGGCTTCTGCACCTTCTGCAGAAGCCGGCGACAATAAATTAGTGGATCATCACGCTTTCCGGGCCGGACGCAGACATGAATTCCTTGAGCGACACGTCTTTTTCAAGTTGGCGTGGAATGTGACAGGCTCTAAATACAATTGTAAGCGAATCAAAACGGCACCAACCCGGCCGGCAAAAGTCTCCAGCACGGGGGACGCCATGCGGTTCATCAGTCTTTCATTTCTGGTTTTCCTCGGCATGATCTTTATTGCCGACCCTGTATCAGCCCTGGACAGGGAGCAGAAACAGGAGTTCGAGCGGATAGTTGGAGAGCGCAAAGGACAGCACCGGATCCGGCAGCGACGTCACCTGATCGATCTTGCTCTCGGCAACGGCAATCTGCTCGAAGGCCGCCAGCAGCGAAGGATTTCCGCTGTCAGCCTCGTTGAGCAGCTGCGTCAGCTGGGGCGGCTCTTCCGCCGTCCAGGCCGACGTTGCAAAAACGGCACAGGACAGCAGCAGGGTAAAAACTATCGATGGGATTTTCATTCGCTCTTCTCGCAGGCGGTAAAGGAAGGGACTGTCCCGGATCGCCGAAAGGCAACCGGAACAGTCCCCCGGTGATTAATGCCCGTGTCTGTCGACGTCAAACTCGTATCCGCAGGACGGACATTTCACTCTCGCGTCTTCACTTGCGGTGGTTGTGGCACACGCCGTCAGCGACAGCGCCACCAGAGCCAGAACCGACCAAACAGCCAACTTTTTCATTTTCAGCCCCTTTCCTTTCAAGTCATTGAAAATATTAACCTGCGATACTTAACTCTATAACAAGAGCCGTGCCAATCAGCTTTCAAACGATTTTTCAGCCACTTATAAAATCCAGTCGTTCGAGCGGGAGGACATGTGCAGGATATTCCACAATCCTGATGTCGAATATCCTGCATTTGTCGCTAGTTATCGCCCGCCCCGGCCGACAGCCGGCACGACCTGTTTCGAGCAACCGGTCCTGTGGTCTCGCGCCGCCCGATACCACCAGAAGCGGCTCGCGACGTCCGCAAGATCGCTTTATTTTCCGCGCAACGGAAAGGGCGAAGAACCTTTACAGATTCCCAAAGCACAACAACTCTGCTATTATATCACTTCAATAAGCTTTTTTATCGGGCAACTCCGCACCAGGCGTTGAGAGCCCCCGATTCAATAAGATGCCCTCTTACGGGCGAACGGTTATAACGGCAGCTCACTGGGAGCTGCCGCGAGACCGCATGGTTCCATCAGATTTTCCGATTTCCCGACCGGGGACCCCGCGACAGGCGGTGCGGTCCTGCGAGCTGCGGAAATCGGACAGTGTCGTCAGCGACGACCGGAAAGGTTCACAATGAGCAAGAAGATGTTGATCAATGCCTCTCATCCGGAGGAAAACCGGGTGGCGATTGTCGTTGACGGAATCCTGAGCGAACTCGATATCGAGATCGCCGGGCAGGAACAGACCAAAGGCAACATCTACAAGGCGGTTGTGGTTCGGGTTGAATCCGGACTGCAGGCCGCCTTTGTCGATTACGGCGCCGAAAAAATGGGTTTTCTGCAGATCGGCGAGATCCATCCGAGCATCTACCCCGCCAAGTTCGACCAGGACACGAAAAGCCGGCCGCGTATCAACGAAATCCTGCAGCGCGGCCAGGAGATTCTGGTGCAGATCGTCAAAGAGGAACGGGGCACCAAGGGCGCGGCCCTGACCACCTTCCTGTCCCTGCCCGGCCGTTACATGGTGCTGATGCCCGACAGCAAAACCAAGGGCGTCTCGCGCAAAATCATCGATGAAGCGGAACGCAGGCAGCTCAAGAAAACCATGGCCGAACTCGACCTGCCGGAACGGATGGGCTACATCGTCCGCACCGCGGGCATCGGCAAGGAGCAAGAAGAACTCAAACGCGACTTCGATTATCTGGTCAGTCTTTATCAGGGGATTATCAACCGCAAGGACCAGGTCAAGGCTCCGGCCCAGCTCTACCAGGAATCGAACCTGGTGATCCGCTCGATCCGCGACTACTTCAGCAACGAAATCGATGAAGTGCTGATCGACGACTCCAGGGTCTATCAGGAAGCGAAAGACTTTTTCTCGCTGGTGATGCCGGACCAGGTCGGACTGGTCAAGCAACATCGGGAACGGCGGCCGATCTTCTCCCGTTTCCAGATCGAGGAGCAGATCGACGGCCTGGCCCGCAACCAGATCCCGCTGCCTTCCGGCGGTTCCATCGTCATCGACCAGACCGAAGCCCTGGTCGCCATCGATGTCAACTCGGGCAAAATGTCGAGCGAAAGCGGCATCGAAGCCACGGCCGGAAAAACCAACATCGAGGCCGCCGCCGAAGTCGGCCGGCAACTGCGCCTGCGCGACCTGGGCGGACTGATCGTCATCGACTTTATCGACATGCGCGACCGCAAGCGGATTCGCGAGGTGGAACAGACCCTGCGGGACTCGCTGCGCGACGACAAGGCCAAGGTGACCGTCGGCCGCATCAGCCAGTTCGGCCTGCTGGAAATGAGCCGCCAGCGCATCAAGGCGGCTCTCAGCGTCGGCGCCTATCTGGACTGCCCCCACTGCCAGGGCAAGGGTCGGATCAAAAGCATCGAAGCACAGGCGGTGGCCCTGCTGCGCCAGGTCCACGCCGCGGCCTCCAAGGGGCAGATCAACCGGATCGAAGCCAGAACCCCGCACGATGTCGCCACCTACCTGCTCAATGAAAAACGCACGTCCCTGGCCGATCTGGAAAAACAGCTCAATCTGAGCATCTGCATCGAGGGTCGGCCGGAATTCATCCCCGGACAGGTGGAACTGGAACTGCTCAAACGCGAAAAACAGCGTGATCAGGAGCTGCTGTCGGTTCCGGTGTCCCATGCCAGCCAGATTGAAGAGGCGCTTGCCGCGGCCAATCAGGAAAAATTCGAACCGGTAAAACCGGCCGCAGCGGCAGAGACCGAAGCAGCCGTCGTCGAGACGGCCGAGGCAGCCGTCGCCGAGGCAGCCGTCGCCGAGACCACCGAGGAGAGCGCCGGCCGCAAACGCAGGAAACGGCGGCGGCGGCGGGGCGGGCGCAAGGATGCGGGCGAGCAGCTTGTGGCGGGCGCGGCGGACGCGGCAGCAGGCGCGGACAGCGAACCGCCCGCGGCAGCCGCGGGCGTTGCCGAGTCCGAGTTTGTCAAGGCCGAGACCACGGCGGAAGACAGCGCGGCTGCACCAGCAAAACCGCGGGGCCGCCGCGGCGCAAGAAAGCCCGCGGTGGCGAAAAGCCGCGAAGCGGTGACGGAAGTGGGTGCCGATGAGCAGGCCGGCACCGAAAACAGGTCGCAAGCGAATCCCGAGCAGCGGGCCGCCGTACCCTCCGCGCCTGAAGCTCGGCAGTTTGACGTTGCCGAACCCCGCGAGCAGACTGAAGTCGAGACCAAACCGACCAGACCCGCAGCCAGAAAACCGGCGGCGCAAAAGAAGGCGGCAGCAAAGCCGGTCGAAGAGACGGCGACGGTCTCAAACGAAACGGCTGCGGCGGCTGCCGCTGGAAGCGCGGAGGAAAAACCGAAACGGCGGGCTTCCGCAAAGACCAAAACCCAAAAAGTCGCAACGGAACCGGTCGCGGCAGCGGCTGCCGAGGCAGCAACGACCGGAGATCTGCCCGGAGAAATTGGCACCGAGAGCAAACCGCGACGGCGCGCGCCACGCAAAACGGCCGCCCAAAAGACTGCGCCAACACAAGAGCAACCGGCCGAGACAGCGGCGGAAACCCCGGTTGCACCGGCGGCAGACCTTTCTGAAGTCAAAACCGGCGAGACCCCGCGGCGCCGCACGCGCAAAAAACCGGCGGCGACGGTTGATGATGCCGAGACCCCGCCGACGGGAACCATGGAACGCCCCGCGGAGGAGAAACCGAAGCGCCGCACCGCTAAAAAAGCGACCGCTGCGACGGACGCACCGCAGCCGACAGTGCCGGACACAGCTGCCGGCGCAACGACAGCGGCGGAGGAAAAACCGAAACGGCGCACCCCCAGAAAAACAGCGGCGAAAAAGGCCGAAGTCCAAGCCGAAACCGTAGCGGCGACAGAGGAAAAACCGAAACGGCGTGCACCCCGGAAAAAGGTTGCTAAGAAAGCCGAAGATTCGGCAGCCGCTGAAAAGTGACCGCCAGCGGGAAGATCCGCTGACGGATAAGAACCGTTAACCATCGAAACGTATAAAAGCGGTGCCGGATGATTCCTGCACCGCTTTTTTGTAACTATTTCAGCACCCTGACACCGCTGCACCACTTAGATCAAGCACCCCCCTCAATCCCCCCCTATAAAATAGGGGGGAAGGGAGCGTAGCGGAAAGGGGGGTCGTTCTACCCCACTTATGCAGGGGGATGAGATAAATTCATAAGTAACAGGTGAATAGTTACCGCCGCCCTGAAAACCTTTTTTCAGGAACATCGGAATTAATCGATTGCCCGGCGGCAAAGATCCGCTAACGTATGATGGCGTCGCAAAAACTTAAGTTGATGGCTCCACAAAAAAGGAGGTCGTATGTCGAAAACCATTCTGATTACCGGAGCAACCTCGGGCTTCGGCGCCGCCTGCGCCCGGCGTTTCGCCGCTGAAAACTGGAAGCTGATCCTTTGCGGCCGGCGTCGCGAGCGGCTGGCAAGCCTGCAGCAGGAACTGGGCGACGCCGTCATCACGCTGCTGCCGCTGGATGTCCGCGACCGCGGCGCGGTGCATGAGGCCATGGCCGGACTGTCCGAAATCGATGTGCTGCTCAACAATGCGGGGCTGGCGCTGGGACTGGAACCGGCCTGGAAAACCGATGCGGACGACTGGGAGACGATGATCGACACCAACATCAAAGGCGTCACCTACTGCACGAGAGAGCTGCTGCCGGGCATGGTGGAGCGCAATCGCGGCCATATCATCAATATCGGCTCCACGGCGGGCAGCTGGCCCTATCCGGGCGGGAACGTCTACGGCGCGACCAAGGCCTTTGTTCAGCAGTTCTCCCGCAATCTGCGGGCCGATCTGCTGGGAACCGGGGTGCGGGTCACCAACCTGGAGCCGGGCATGGCGGAAAGCGAGTTTTCACAGGTCCGCTTCAAGGGGAACGACGCCGCTGCCGCCGACGTCTACCGGGGGACGGAACCGCTCAGACCCGAGGATATCGCCGATCTGGTCTTCTTCGTGGCAACCCTGCCGCCGCACGTCAATATCAACGCCCTGGAGGTGATGCCGGTCGCTCAGGCCTGGGGACCGCTGGCCGTGCACCGGACAACGCGAACCTGAGGTCAGGCGTCAAACAGCGTTGCGCAGTAGGCTTTCAGATCCTCGGGCAAGGGGCTCTCGACATCCAGTTGCGCTCCGCTGAAGGGATCGACAAAAGCCAGCCGGCAGCTGTGCAGAAACATGCGCGGCAGATCTTGCGGGCAGGGACCGCCGTACCGCAGATCGCCGAAAATCGGCTGGCCGAGCTGAGCCAGCTGGCGACGGATCTGATGCTGCCGACCGGTCCCGAGCCGCAGTTCGAGCAGTGACGCCCGGTCATTGCGCGACAGGGCGCGAAACTCGGTCACCGCT
>DASWJX010000250.1:0-4758 GCA_036396915.1 Geopsychrobacteraceae bacterium
TTGGTTGTATTGGTTACGGTACTCACCGCTTGCGGCGGCGGCGGAGGCGGTTCTTCGTCGATAAGCTATCAGGGAGCAACAGCAAAGGCGGTAATCAATGATGCAGCTACGGCTACCGATCTTTCAGAGGTAGCTTATTACGGTTCGCAGGTCGATGATATAGTGCCGTCAGTGGCTTCCCTGCAAGGTGGACCACAGGGATCCGCAACGGCAACTCCAGCTCCAGTCATTCAGAAATTGGCACAGCTGGTATCGGAACTGCCGGGCAGGGAGGAATTCGCATCGACAGTTACTGGTATAGCGGCTGTCAGTTTTTCAGACCCGCCAGAAGAGTGTTATGTCAGTGGAACCGCAACCTACTCCGGAACGGTGAATGAAACCACTGGTGCTATGAAAATAACCGCCCGTTTCTCAAGCTGTGACGATGGCGAAGGCTATATCGCCAATGGTTCGATGACGCTTGATATGGATGGGGATCTCACTTCCTTGGTGGTTGATCTCAACCAGTTTTCCATGGAGTTTGTTGCAGAACAGGAAAAAATCACCATTGATGGGGTAGTCCGTGCTTCGGTAGATGAGGTTGCCGGAACGGAGTCTCTGAGCATGTCCCTGGTTATGCGTGATGACCTAAGCGGAGAGATGGCCAAACTCGAGGACTATACAGTCGTCGTTACAGATGCCACCTACGTGGAGATATCTGGCAGGGTCTACAGCTCAGAGGTTGGCTATGTCGACTTGTCAACAGTGCAAACTATAGAGCTGAATATTTGGGGTGAGCCTGTTGCGGGCATCTATCGGATCGATGGAGATGCCGGAACCTGGGCGGAGTACGATTTCTCAACCGCTCTGGGAACCTTTGGCGACACAGACGGTCCAAAAGGGACATTTAACCTGACAAGTGATTAGCGGTTCCGACTCCGATTTTATGACAAGAAGAGCCCCTTTAACTTTAAAGGGGCTCTTCTTCTTTGATCATGAACGTTGCATACTCTCCGGTGAATATGTCATGCCGGGTCTTCACCTCTGCGACGCTTGCCGCATCTGGCCCCTGCTCGCACCATGCAAGGATTTTCTCCACCGCCTGGCGAGGTCCTTCGAACACCGCCTCCACATCTCCGTCAGGCCGGTTGCGCACCCAGCCGGTGAGGTGCAGGGAGCGCGCTTTGTCGCAGGTGGCCTGTCGAAAAAAATACGCCCTGGACCCGGCCCTTGATCCTTACTGAAACGCGCACCACTTCCAAGCGTTACTCCTTCGTTTCTTCCAGCAGGGTCAGAAACTCCTCTTCGCTCAGGATCGGAATGTCGAGGTCTTGTGCTTTAGTCAGTTTACTCCCGGCATTGGCACCTGCAACCAGATAGTCGGTCTTTTTGCTGACGGAGCCACTGGCGCGCCCGCCCTGCTGCTCAACCAGGGCCTGCCCTTCGGCGCGGTTAAAGCGTTCCAGCGCTCCCGTAAAAACGAAGATCTTACCCTGCAATCGCTGTCCCTGCGGGCGGGCGGCGGTTTGCGGATTCAGTCCGAGGTCTTTCAATTGAGCAAGAATATCCAGATTATGTGGATCGGTAAAGAACGCCCTGACGCTCTTCGCGACCTGGGGGCCGACTTCATGAAGGTTCTGGAGCTCTTCCGCCTCGGCCGCTTGCAGGGCATCCAGGGAACCGTAATGGCGGCTGAGGACCTGAGCCAGGTGCGCGCCGACGTGCCTTATGCCCAGCCCGAAAAGGAATTTTTCCAAGGGGCGTTGTTTGCTCTTTTCAATGGCCGCCAGAAGTTTTTTTGCAAGCGTGTCGCCCATCCGCTCAAAACGGAAGAGGTCTTCTTTTTTCAGTCGGTAAAGATCGGCGATGCTGGTGACCAGTTTCAGGCGCAGCAACTGGTCGATGATCCGATCTCCGAGCCCTTCGATGTCCATGGCGCCTCTGGAGACGTAATGTTTCAACGACTCCTTGAGTCGGGCCGGACAGCTGAGCCCCTGACAGCGTGGGACGACCTCGCCGGCTGACCGGCTGACCGGCGATCCGCAGGCCGGACAGCTGGTCGGTACCGGGATCGGCGCCTCTCCCCCGGTACGCTTCTCGGTCAGCACCCGGACGATATACGGGATAACGTCACCGGCCCGCTCGACAATGATGGTATCCCCGGTGCGAATGCCGAGCCGTTCGATTTCATCCCAGTTGTGCAGACTGGCCCTTGCGACGGTGACGCCGCTGACAGTGACCGGACGTAATTTGGCGACCGGAGTGATGGCCCCGGTTCGCCCGACCTGCAGCTGCACCTCCTCCAGAACGGTTTGCTCCTGACGGGGAGGAAACTTGCAGGCAATGGCCCAGCGCGGGGTACGGCTCTTTTCTCCCAGTTCCTGTTGCAGGGCCAGGCGGTTGACCTTGACGACCATGCCGTCGATTTCAAAGGGGAGGGACTCTCTCTTGTCCAGCATGTCCCGATAGCAGGACAAGACTTCTGCGATGCCGCGGACGACCCGCAAGGCGTCAAGATTGACCTTGAGTCCCCAGTTGCCGAGCGCTTGCAGCAGTTCGAAATGGGTCTCCGGCAGCGCTCCGCTCAGCTCGCCGACGCCGTAACAGCTGATGGTCAATGGCCGTCCGGCGGTTACCCGAGGATCGAGTTGCCGCAGGCTGCCGGCGGTCGCGTTGCGGGGATTGGCGAAGCTGACTTCCCCTTCCTCGCGTCGTTGCCGGTTCATCTTCCGGAACGACTCCAGTTCCATGTAGACTTCCCCGCGCACCTCCAGGCGCTCGGGTGCGCCCGGTTTCAGGCGCAGGGGGATCGCTCCGATGGTTCTGGTGTTTGCGGTGATCTCCTCGCCGGTAACGCCGTCGCCCCGGGTCGCCCCGCGAATCAGGACCCCGTCCCGATAGGTCAGGGCGACAGCGACCCCGTCCAGTTTCATCTCGCAGAGGTACGCGATCTCCTCGTCGGTCGAGAGAAAGCGCTTGATCCTGGCATCGAAATCCCGCAGATCGTCTTCGCTGAACGCATTCTCCAGCGAGAGCATCGGTCTGGCATGTCGGGTCTGGGAAAATCCCGACAGGGGTGCGGTGCCGATCCGCTGCGAGGGGGAGTCCGCGGTGATCAGTTCGGGATGGTCCTTTTCCAGGGCCAGCAGGCGCTGAAACAGCCGGTCGTATTCGGCATCACTGATCTCCGGTTTGTCCAGCGCATGGTAGCAATAGTTGTGATGGTGCAATTCCCGAGCAAGGCGACGATGTTCTTCTTTGGCCTGCTCCGGAGCTTCGGTATTCGTTGTCTTCATCGGCGACCCCCGGGTTCTGATTGTTCCCGGCTTATAGCATGGAAAGAGTTGCGTCGCAACGGTGCTTCGGCTTCACCTTTTGGGCCGCTTGCTATAAGATGCTGGCCGAAGATGATTGTCTGCACCTGTGCCTGGAGATCTTATGACTGACGAAACCATAGTGCGCCTGCTGGGGCTGGTTGTGCTGCTGATCCTGTCCGGGTTCTTTTCCGGATCGGAGACGGCGTTGCTGGCCCTCGACCGCATGCGCGTGAAGTACCTGCAGCAGAAGCGGCAGCCCGGCGCCGACCGGTTGGCGACCCTGCTGGAATCCCCGGATCGCCTGCTGGGGGGGATCCTGGTCGGCAACAATCTGGTCAATATCGCCGCCTCGGTGGTCGCCACCGGATTGCTGGTGCGGCACTTCGGGGATCGCGGCGAATGGCTGACGATTCTCATCCTGACCCCGGTGCTGCTGATTATCTCCGAGGTGTGCCCCAAGACCTACGCCGCCCAGTATCCGGAAAAGGTCTCGTTTCTGGTGCTTCGGCCGATTATGGCGGTTCTCTGGTTGCTGAGCCCGGTGGTGCGGATCGTCATCCTGGTCTCCGGCCTGCTGACCGGCCTGTTGCGCGGCAGGGCAAAGGAGGAGAATCTGCCGCTCTCCGAGGATGAGATCCGCTCGATTATCCAGGTCGGTGAAGAGAGCGGTGTGGTGGCGGCGGAACAGAGGCGGATGCTGCATGGCATCTTCGATCTGACGGAAACCCGGGTGCGGGATGTGATGCTGCCGCGCACCGAAGTGGTCGGCATTGCGGCCGGTGCCGACTTTCGTGAGATTCTTGAGATTGTGCGCAACAGCGGCCACTCGCGCTTTCCCGTTTACAATGAAAGCCTGGACCAGATTGTCGGGATTATCCACTCCAAGGACGTTCTGGCGTTTGCCGATCGTCCCGAACAGTTCTCGCTGGTCGACAATTGCCGCAAGCCGTTTTTCGCTCCCGAATCGAAACGGGTCGGCGTTCTGCTGCAGACCTTCCGGAAGAAGCGGGAACATCTGGCGATTGTCGTCGACGAGTACGGCGGGGTGGAGGGGATTGTTACCCTCGAGGATGTGGTCGAAGAGATCGTCGGCGAGATTCACGACGAGTACGATATCGAGGAAGTCGATTTTCGTCAGCTGGAGACACGGAAATATCTGGTCGACGGCGCGGTTTCCCTGCGCACCGTCAACCGTCGTTTCCATCTGGCTCTGCCGGAAGAGCATGTAACGACCCTGGCGGGGTACCTGTTGCAGCTGATGGGAAAGATTCCCGCCGAGGGGGACCGCTGCGAAGCGGAGGGTGTGCTGTTCAGTGTGCGCCGGATGGATGGCCGCCGGATCGAGGAGGTTGTCATGACCCTGCCGGGGAGTCAGGACCTCCCGAAGTAGCAGGTTTTTTTCGAAGCCATTCCGCTCTCAAGGGCAGCCCGGCCGGGCTGCCCTGTTTGCCGCTATTTTACA
>DASWJX010000251.1:0-6844 GCA_036396915.1 Geopsychrobacteraceae bacterium
GTACAGCCCCCATGCAATGACGTCGGCCTGACTCCGTTCGAGCGGAAACCGGAAAGGTCCCGGCTCGCAAGCTCACACGGGTTAAACGGTGACGGCGCGGCCATGACTGATCCGCTAGCACAAGGAGGAAGCGTGCTTATAAGCTTTTTCGAAGGCATCAATCCGTGGAAAATCCGACAGTTCAGCGGCTAATATCCGACACCGGCCGGCGTCTGCCGCGCCAGACCAAACGGCAACCTCCTGATATCGCGGCTTTATATTTTTTTGGTATGGTTAATGAACGATCAACGAACCATGTCATGCCGTGGCCGCGCCATGTTGAGCTGTCGGAACCGTCGCTCCTGGATCGCCATGGACAGGAGTCGTGAGGCGCTGTTCCCGATTGCCAGCCAACAGATCGGACGCGGCTGAAGGCCCTGATCAATGGGATTGCCGAGAGGGAGATCAATGCCTGCCCCGAAATGGATTACGCCGTTTTTTTACTGCTCGGCAGGTGCCGCGCTGCTGGCGCTGTTGCTGGTGTTTTTTCAGCATGACGCCGAGCGACCCGCTCTCGGCGGCCATGCGGTCGCCGACCTGACGATCAACCTGGGCGGCCAACCGGTCAGGGAGCATTGCACGACCTGCCATCCCGCCGGCTCGCGCCCGGCCGCGGCGAACGTCGCCCGGACCGTATCCCCCCATCCGGACATCACTCCGCATCGGACCGATCAGCTCGGCTGCACGGCGTGCCATCTCGGCGAGGGGATGGCCCTGGATCTGAACGTTTCCCACGGACTGGGGGCACGCCGCATCCTGACCGGAAAAGACCTGCAGGCGACCTGCTTCCGCTGCCATCCCGCCGGCCCCCTTGCGGGCGCCGAGCCGGTCTGGAACGGTTATCGACAGTTTCATGTCAAAGCCTGCACGACCTGTCATGCCACCGGCGCGGAAAATCCGGGGGGATTTTACGGCCCGGATCTGAGCGAGATCGGCAGCGTCCTCGGCCTGGACCGGCTGCAGGAAGCCATTCTGGAACCGGACCGGGAACCGGTCAATTCCAGGATGCCGCGCTTTCCGTTATCGAAGAACCAGGCCCGGCAGATCAGCTATTACCTGAAAAGCCTGATGGGCACCCCGCTCTACACGACGCCGATGCAGGTCCAGGCCGGCCTGGCCCGGAGCGTGGCCGTCGACCTGCCGCCACGGGGGACGGATCTGTCGGACGGCGAAACGCTGCTCTACCGGCAGCACTGCCTGGCGTGCCATAAATACGCCGCCGTCGACGGCCGCATCGGCCCCGACCTGAGCTATATCGGCCGTCAGCGCGAGCCGGACGCGCTCAAGACCTTCCTGGACAACCCGACCCGGCTGATCCCCGGTGCGGCCATGCCGCGGATCCCCATGACCGCGGCGACAGAGCGGCAACTGCTGCAATTTCTGGTGGCCGATGCGGTCGGTCCGGCTCCGGCCGGAGACAGCCGGCAGCTCTATATGCATCTCTGCCAGCGCTGCCATGCCGCCGAAGGCGACGGCCACGGTCCGATCCAGCCCAACCTGGCCAACTTCCCCAGGGCCTTTACCGGCAATGCCGACTTTTTCCGCGCCGTCGGCGACGAGCGGCTTCTCGACAGCCTGCGCCGGGGCATCCCCGGCACCTCCATGCCGGGCTACGGGAAGCTGCTTGACGAGCAGCGGAGCGACCGCCTGCTCGATCTGATCTTTGCCGTGTTCATCGGCCTTGAGCGCCAGGAGAAGTCTGAGCCGACTCCGCTGCCGCAGCCGCCGGACCGGCCGACGTCGCAACGGCAGACCGATGCTCTTTTCCGGGAGAACTGCGCGCGCTGTCACGGCGCCTTCGGCACCGGCACCGGGCCGGACGCTCTCGACCATCTGCCGCGGCCCCGCAATTTACGCAATCAGCCCTACTTCGCGGCGGTTGCGGACCGGCGCATTGCGCGGGCCGTGCATGACGGCGTTCCCGGAACGGCGATGCCGGCGTTTCGGGACCACCTGGAGGCCCGGGATATCTGGTCGCTGGTCGGAAAAATCAGGGCATGGTCCCGCACAGAGGAACGATGATGATGATCAAGTCGACACGCCGGCAGTGGCTCGGCAAGGGTTTGACGGGACTGGTTCTGCTCGGATTCGGCGGGCTGCTGTCGGATGTCTGGCTGTCGGCCCGCCGCTTCTCCTCCGCGCACTGGATGCCGCTGGTCGCCCTGAAGGATGTTCCGGGAGACGGCACCTACCCCTTTCCGAAACGCAAGGCGGCCCTGGTCGTCCGCCAGGGCCGGGGGGCGGTGATCAGCCTTGAGTGCACCCATCTGGGCTGCCTGGTGAACACCATCGACGAAGGATTCTTCTGTCCCTGCCACGGCAGCGTCTTCGGCCCCGACGGCGAGGTCTACTCGGGTCCCGCGCCCGGGCCGCTGCCCTGGTATCCGGTCAAGGTCGAGAACGACCGGGTCTGGTTCCACTCCGGGACGAAAGCGGCTGCTCCGCACTGGGTTTCCTTGCGCAGCGATGCCGAGCGCGGAGCATAGGCGATGGCGGGCAATTTCCTCAAACATCTCCATACGGGCAGGGTCAGCCGGCAGGCGCTGCGGCCGACGACAACCTTCGGCCTGGGGGTCGCCTGCCTGACCTGCCTGGGGATTCTGATCGCCACCGGGCTCACCCTGTTTCTGCATTATGTCCCCGACCAGGCCAAGGCCTATGAAAGAATTCTGCACATAACGACAACCCTGCGCTTCGGAAAGTTCGTGCGCAACCTGCACTATCTGGCCGCCAATGCCCTGCTGGTTTTCAGTGTCCTGCACCTGGCCCGGGTCGCCCTGACCGCCGGCTATAAACATCGCCGGCTTAACTGGTGCTACGGTTTGATCCTGTTGCTGCTGATCCTGTTTGCCAATTTCACCGGCTACCTGCTGCCGTGGGACCAGATTTCCTACTGGGCGGTCAAGGTCGGGGCCTCGCTGGCCGAATATGTGCCCCTGGCCGGAGCCGCCCTGAAAAGCTTCCTGCTGGGGGGGGACGACGTCGGCCATGAAACGCTCTTGCGTTCCTTCGCCTTTCATGCCGGCAGCCTGCCGTTGGCGATGCTTGCCGTCCTCGCTCTCCACCTCTGGCGGATCCGCAAGGATGGCGGGCTGGCGGCCAGCGAAGCGGCCGGCGATGACAAACTCGCCGCTGCGCCATGGCTCTATCGGGCCGAAGGGGGTGTCGCTTTCTCCGTGCTGGCGGCCCTGACGCTCCTCGCGCTGCTGATCGACGCGCCGATTTCCGAACGGGCCGACCCGTCCCACCCCCCCAACCCGGCCAAGGCGCCCTGGTATTTTGTCGGCATTCAGGAGCTGATCAGCCATTCGGCGCTGATCGGTGGTATCATTGTGCCGATCGTGATCGCGCTGTTCCTGCTGTTGCTGCCGCTGCTCGATCGCAGCACATCGCCGGGGGGAAGATGGCTGGCCGGCGACCGTTGGATCTGGTCGCTGATGTTCCTGTTACTCCTGGCCGGACAGATCATCTGCATCATCATCGGCCAATGGCTGCGCGGCCCGAACTGGCAGCTCGTTTTTCCGTTTTAATGCTTTCGATAAGACAAGGAGCAGAATTATGCCGAAACTGAATTTGCTGACCGCGCTGACAACCGTGGTCCTGACCCTGGTGCTGAGCGGCGGCCCGGCCCGGGCCATGGATGAAAATCAGCGCCAGAGATTCGACCGGATCCTGACCATGAACATGCAGGAACTGACAACGGCGGCAGCGGAGCTGCTGGAACGGAAGTACCCCGACGAGGACTGGGAACAGTACGCTTTCCCCTCCTTCGTCTTTACCAGCAACTCGGTGGAAACCGGATACCGGATCGCGGTCAAGGAACCGGACCTGCTCGGCAGGGCCAACGTCACCGGCAAGACCCAGGTGATCCCCTGTTACTGTTTCTGCGACGCCATGGGCCACAACAACCTGCTGTACTGTTTCTGGAAAGACGGCAAACCGGGCGGAGCGTATGATGACCATGCCGCCGGCTGCAACATCTGCTACGGCCAGGCGATGCTGGCATTTCTGTGGCATGAGCTTGGCGCAACCCACGACGAGATCATTGCCGGGATGGAAAAAAGGTTCTCCCGCCTGCTGAAAAGGAACGACGCGGGGAAGCATTAAGGTAGTCATGCTGCGGTGATCAGCAACGACTGGATTTTCACCGGTCCCGTGCACTAATCGCAACAGCCCCAAAGGGGAAAACATCGGCACCCCTTTGGGGCGCCCGGAGGTCGGCATGCCGAGTCGCTGGAAAAAAGCTTTCATTCTCATCACCATTGCCGTATTGGTCGGCCTGTTCATCTTCTTCGATCTGCAGCGCTATCTGACGCTGGCGCACCTCAAGGCGCAACAGGAGACATTGCAGAGCTATTATGCGTCGCATCGCCTGTTGACCCTGGCCGGTTATTTCTGCTTTTACATTATCGTCACCGCCCTGTCGCTTCCGGGGGCCGCGGTCATGACCCTGGCCGGCGGCGCCCTGTTCGGTTTCTGGCCGGCCTTGCTGGTGGTTTCCTTCGCCAGCTCCATCGGCGCAACCCTGGCCTTTCTGGTCAGCCGTTTTCTGCTGCGCGACTGGGTGCAGAGCCGCTTCGGCAATCGCCTCAAAACCGTCAACGCAGGGATTGCCCGGGAGGGGGCCTTCTATCTCTTCTCGTTGCGCCTGGTGCCGGTCTTCCCCTTTTTCGTCATCAACCTGGTACTGGGGCTGACACCGATGCGCGCCCCGACCTTCTACGCGGTCAGCCAGGTCGGCATGCTGGCCGGAACGGCGGTCTACGTCAATGCCGGAACCCGGCTCGGCCAGATCACGAGCCTTTCCGGAATCCTCTCGCCGGAATTATTGATCTCCTTCGCGCTGCTCGGTCTGTTTCCGCTCATCGCCAAAAAAGGGGTCGACTTCATGAAGGCCCGCCGGGTGCTCAAAGCCTATCCCCGTCCCCGGAAGTTCGACTACAACCTGGTGGTGATCGGCGCCGGCTCGGCCGGACTGGTCGCCAGCTACATCGCCGCGACGGTCAAGGCCAGGGTCGCCCTGATCGAAAAGCACAAGATGGGCGGCGACTGCCTGAACACCGGCTGCGTGCCCAGCAAGGCGCTGCTCCGTTCGGCCAAAATGCTGGCCTACGGACGCCGGGCGCAAGACTACGGTTTCAAAAAAACGGTCATCGACTTCGATTTCGCCGAGGTGATGGAGCGGGTCCAGAGGGTGATCGGCAAAGTCGAACCCCACGATTCCGTGGCACGCTATACCGCTTTGGGCGTCGACTGCATTTCGGGAGCAGCGAAACTGACCTCCCCCTACAGCGTCGAGGTCAACGGCCGGACCCTGACGACCCGCAACATCATCGTCGCCACCGGCGCGGTCCCTCTGCTGCCGCCGATCCCGGGCCTCGACCGGATCGACTACCTGACCTCCGACAACCTCTGGCACTTGCGTGACTTGCCGCGACGGCTGGTGGTCCTCGGCGGCGGTCCCATCGGTTGCGAGATGAGCCAGGCCTTTGCCCGTTTCGGCAGTCGGGTCACCCAGGTGGAGATGGCGCCGCACATCATGGGGCGGGAGGATCCGGAGGTTGCCGACTTCATCCGCGCGCGCTTCGAAGCCGAAGGCGTGCGGGTGCTGACCGGCCATACGGCCCGACAGGTGCTGATCGAGGGGGACGAGCAGCTTCTGGTCTGTGAAAATCAGGGCCGGCAGGTCACAATCCCCTTCGACCGGCTGCTGGTCGCCGTCGGGCGCCGCGCCAACATTGAGGGTTTCGGCCTGGAAGAGCTCGGGGTGAGGATCAGTCCCCGCGGCACGATCGAGACCGACCCGTTGCTGCGGACCAATATCCCCAACATCCTCTGTGCCGGCGACGTCGCCGGTCCCTATCAGTTCACCCATACCGCCGGGCACCAGGCCTGGTACGCCGCGGTGAACGCCCTGTTCAGCCCGTTCAAGACCTTTCGCGCCGACTACCGGGTGATCCCCTGGTGCACCTTCACCGACCCCGAAGTCGCCCGGGTGGGACTGAACGAGAACCAGGCGCAAGAACGGGGGATCGACTTCGAGGTGGTCCGCTATGAACTGGCGGAGCTCGATCGCGCCATTGCCGAGGAAGAGGCTGAAGGCTGGATCAAGGTCATCACCCCGACCGGCAAGGACAAGATCCTCGGCGCCACCATCGTCGGCGCCCATGCCGGCGACCTGCTGGCCGAGTTCATCCTGGCCATGAAGCACGGCATCGGCCTCAACAAGATTCTCGGCACCATTCACTCCTATCCGACCCTGGCCGAAGCCAACAAGGCCGTCGCCGGGGAGTGGAAACGGGCCCATATCCCGGAAAAACTGCTCGGCCGGGTGGAGAAATTTCACGCCTGGCGGCGGGGCTGAGGCAGGCCGGCGGCCAGGCGGACACCCGCATCCCCGCCGGTTTTCGAAGCGTGAATCAGCAGGAGGAGGAATGATTTCTGCCAGCGATGTTGCCGCATTATTTCCGCGGAAAAAGGAGAGTCCAGGTCCGGCAATCGACATTTCGAGGACATCAGGGCCGACGTATTCGACGTCCATTTCGCCATCGGGCGACGGCAGCAACGATCTGAGCGGATTCCACTGCGACATGGGCTTCATGTCGGGTTCGCCCGGCAGAAGAGCCCAGAACAATAAGACACAACCGGCCGCCGGCATGGGCGCCGCCGATGGCGCGCAGGGCGCCGGTGTGCGCAGCCACGCAGTCGGAGCAGCTGTTGGGGCCATCAGGAATCTCCGGAATCGGACCGGGCCTCCCCCGTTGCGGAGTCAGGACAGTCGGTTAAGCTATGAAGATTGGTCGCA
>DASWJX010000252.1:0-11220 GCA_036396915.1 Geopsychrobacteraceae bacterium
TGGAACTGCAGTGGAGCGAAGCCGGCCCGATCTACAAAACCGGCCCGGCCGTGGAAGTTTTCAGCGGGATTTTCGATCCCGTCCAGGATGAATGACATGGACGCCATACTTTTCGATCTCGACAACACCCTCTACCCGGCCGAGAAGGACCTTTTCTCGCTGATCGATGTGCGGATCAACCGCTATATGGAGGAGATCGTCGCCATCGCTCCGGATCAGGTCGACGGCCTGCGGCGCCGCTACTGGCGCGATTACGGCACCACCCTGCAGGGCCTGATCCATCATCACGTCATCGACCCGGAAGACTATCTCGATTATGTCCACGCCATCGATGTCGAAGAGCGCCTGTCGTGCGATTCGGCCCTGCGGCAGACCCTCCGGCAGCTCGACATCCCCTGCTTTGTCTTCACCAACGGTTCGCGGGGTCACGCCCGCCGCGTCACCGCCGCCCTCGGCATCGCGGATCTGTTCGCCGACATCTTCGACATCCGCATCGCCGGCTATGTCCCGAAGCCGAACCCGGCTCCGTACCGGAAGGTGCTGGAGGCCCTCGGCATCGCCGGAGACCGCTGCGTCATGGTGGAGGACTCCAGCGCCAACCTGAAAACGGCAAAGCAGCTGGGGATGAAGACCGTGCTGATCGGACCGCGCCAGAACCACAGTTTCGTCGATGCCCAGCTGGCCCGGCCCGCCGATATCGCCCCGCTGCTCGCCGGCTGGCGCGCAGCGGCGATCGCCTCATGAACTGCGCCCCGGCAGCCGGCCGGCGCCTGCTGCTCGGCAGCCACGTCTCCATCGCCGGAGGGCTCTACAAAGCCTTCGCGCGCGGGGAACAGGCGGGCGGCAGCGCCATTCAGATCTTCACCAAAAACGCCGGCCGCTGGCAGGCCAAGCCGTTGCAGCAGAACGATATCGACGCCTTCAAAAAAGCCCGCCGGCAAAGCGCCATCGAGTTTGTCGCCGCCCACGACAGCTACCTGATCAATCTGGCCGGCCCCGAAGCGGACAAACGGCAACGGGCCGTCAGCGCCTTTATCGATGAGGTGGAACGCTGCGCCGCACTCGGTATCGAGTATCTGGTCATGCACCCCGGCGCGCACCTCGGCAACGGCATCGACAACGGCCTGGAGCTGCTGATCGACAGTTTCCGCACCATCTTCGACCGGGTTCCCGCCGGGGTCACCGTCCTGCTGGAAAACACCGCCGGTCAGGGCACCTGCCTGGGCGATCGCTTCGAACATCTGGCCGAAGTGATCGACAGGGTCCCGCAGGGCGCTTTCGGCGTCTGCCTCGACACCTGCCATGCCTTCGCCGCCGGCTACGACCTGTCGACGAGCGGCGGGGTTCAAGCGGTGCTGGCTGACTTCGAGCGACTGATCGGCCTCGACCGACTGCAGCTGATCCACGCCAACGACTGCAAGAAACCGCTCGGCTCCCGCGTCGACCGCCACCAGCATATCGGCAAAGGCGAGATCGGTGCGGCGGGCTTTGCCGCCCTGATGCAGGACCGGCGCCTGCAGCGGGTGCCGAAGATCATCGAACTGCCGCCCGGCGAGAACAATTGTTTCGATCTGGAGAATCTGGGGCTGTTGCGGCGGATGGCGGAAGGTTCCGGTGGGTAGCGAAGGTTAAAATCAAAACCGGCGGGACGAATGGTTTGAACGCATTCTTCCGCGGCTGCAACGGAACAATGGAACAATACTGCCGGGATCACCCGGTCTTCAATTCCACCTGCGCTTGATCCATTTTCAGACGGAGCCTATAAAAAAATGTCGGCGCCGTTTAACCCGTGTGAGCGCAGCGAGCCGGGGCCTTTTCCGGTTTCTGCCGCCACGAAGTACAAGCGGGATTATTGCGCACGGATGGCGGAAAGAGTCACCGAACCACCGCGACAGAAATAAAAAAGCGCTTTTCTGCTTACTCTTTTGTCGCTCTACAAAAGAGTAAGGCGTCAGGCGGGACGCGACCCGCCGGTTCCAAGGAATTTTGAGGAGAAATAATGCGCGCAGTCCTGCAACGGGTCAGCTCCGCCAGCGTCACCGTCGGCGATGAAGTGATCGGCCGGATCGGCAACGGCCTGGTGGTGCTACTCGGCGTCGAACAGGGAGACACCGCCGAGGATGCCCGCGCCCTGGCGGAAAAAACCGCACACTTGCGCATCTTCGAGGACAGCGAAGGGAAAATGAACCTCTCGGTGCAGGATAGCGGCGGTGCGGTGCTGGCCATTTCCCAGTTCACCCTGCTCGCCGACTGCCGCAAAGGCCGCCGCCCCGGCTTCACCCGGGCCGCCCTGCCGGAACTGGCCGAGCCGCTCTACGAGCGCTACGTGGCGGCTCTCGGCCAGTTCGGCCTCAAGGTCGCAACCGGAAGATTCCAGGCCGACATGGCGGTGGCGCTGGTCAACGACGGGCCGGTGACCATGCTGCTCGACAGCCGGAAATGCTTTTAGGCGCGGTTGCGTCCGGCCGATCAATACAAAAGGCCCCCGAGAACGGAGGCCTTTTGTTATTGATCGACATACCGGCCCTGCGACTTAAAGAGCCTTCTGCAGCAATCCTTCCAGCTGATTCTTCGGCACCGCGCCGACCAGCTGATCGACCACCTGACCGCCCTTGAACAGAATCATGGTCGGGATGCCGCGGACCCCGTACTGACCGGGAGTGGCCGGATTCTCGTCAACATTGACCTTGCCGATCTTGACCTTGCCGGCAAAGGTTTCGGCCAGTTCGTCAATCACCGGAGCGATGGCCTTGCAGGGCGCACACCAGGTCGCCCAGAAATCAACCAGAACCGGAGTGTCCGCGTTCAATACTTCAGCTTCAAAATTTCCGTCGGTAAATTCGACAACTTTATCCCCAGCCATGAAAATCTCCTTTATTCGGGTTGGCCTGAATCCATCTCATAGACACCAAAATCTACAATATAAGTGACCGGTCCAAAAAATCAAGGGTCTTGTCCAATAATTTGTCCCGCTCTTGACAGCTTGCCGTCCCCTTCCTATCATGCGGACGAGAACATTTCAGAGTTCCTGCACATCCCAGACGGAAAGACCCGACCCGCGATGAACAAGCGTATCCCCAAGACCGGCATCGAGATCGCCCGACTGTTCGAGACGTTCCATACCGAAAACAGCGAGAAACTGCAGACGCTGGTAACCCGACTGGTCGGCACCTTTACCGGCGGGGGGCGCCTGCTGGTTGCGGCCGGCGGCAACCTGCAGCCGATTGCCCAGATGACGGCGAGCCATTTCACCAACCGTCTCGGCTTTGACCGGCCGTCGCTGCCCGCCGTCGCCCTGGGCGCCGATGCGACCCTGGCAGCCTCACTGGCCCGCAGCAATCAGCAGCAGCTGCTGCTGGCCCGCCACTACCGGTCGCTGGGGAGCAACAACCACCTGCTGCTGCTGCTCAGCGACGGCGCCGCCGATCCGCAGCTTACGGAGCTGGTCCGCATCGCCAAGGACGACCAGCCGCTGGCCCTGCTGACTCCGCGGAAGAATACCGACCCGGAACTGAGCGGCTGTACCGATCTGCAGCTGCTGATCGATACCGATTCGCCGGCGCGCCTGCTCGAACTGAGCCTGTTCTGCGGCAACCTGCTCTGCGAGCTGGTTGAAGCGGAACTCTTCGGGGTTTGACGACGGCGGCAGGACAACCACAGGACGGAATCCGCATGCAGGTAAAGCCCCCCGCAACTCCCGATTATCCGGTGGTTCTCAAACTGGCCGGGCGGCTGGTCGTCATCGTCGGCGCCGGGCCGGTCGGCAGACGTAAACTGCAGGGGGTCCTGGAAGCCGGCGCGCGGGTCCGGGTGATCGATCCGGCCGCTGCCGACGCGCCCGCCGACCCGCGGGTGGACTATCTGCGGCGCCCCTACCGGAGCGGCGACCTCGCCGGAGCCGAGCTGGTCTTTATCTGCACCGCGGACCAGACCCTCAACCAAAGCGTGGCCGACGAGGCGGAAAGACGTTCCATCTGGTGCTGCCGCAGCGACCGGCCGAAGCGTGGCGATTTCACCGTGCCGGCGGTTTTGCGCCGCGGCGGGCTGACCGTTGCCGTTTCCACCGGGGGCGGCAGTCCGGCCATGGCGGCCCTGCTGCGCGATGAAATCGCCGGACAGGTCCCGGACAGCTGGGGCAAAGCCGTTGAAATCGTCGCCGCCGTTCGCCGAAAGTGGTTGACTGAAGCCACCGAGGTTCAATACAATCAAGCGGTTTTGCGCCAGCTCCTGGATCGGCAATTGATCCCGCTGATAACACAGAAGAAGGTAAAGAAAATCGATCAACTGCTCTTGTCACAGTTCGGCCCCGGCTTCAGCCTGGCGGAACTGCAGGTGCGGATAACCGAAGGGGCACTATGACTACCCACATCATATTATTCAAGATCACCCTGATCGCCTATTTCATCGCAACGGTGCTCTACCTGATCAATGTCGTGGCGCGCAACGAAAAGTCGGGACGGCTGGCACGCTGGACACTGTTCGCCGGCATCGCCATCCATTTCGCCAACATGAGCCTGCGTTACTTCGAGGTCCGCTACACCCCGGTGGCCGACCTGCACGGTTCGCTCTCCTTTTTCGCCCTGTGCCTGGTCGTCCTGTTCCTGCTCTTCGACATGCGCTACCGCTTGCCGGTCATGGGCGCCTTTATCAGCCCGCTGGCCCTGGTGCTGATGATCTTCGCCGGGATTGCGCACAAGCCGTTGCTGGAACTGAACCCGCTCCTCGACAGCTGGTGGTTTCCGATCCATATCACCTTTGCCTTTCTCGGCAACGCGGCGTTCTCCCTGATGTTTTGCGCCGGGGTCATGTACCTGCTGCAGAACCGGATGCTCAAGAGCAAACGCTTTTCCGCTCTCTACCATCGGCTGCCGTCCCTGGACACCCTCGACCGCATCAATTACAGCAGCCTGACCATCGGCTTCCCGCTGATGACCATGGGGATCATTTCCGGGGCGCTCTGGGCCGAATCGGTCTGGGGCACCTACTGGAGCTGGGACCCGAAGGAGACCTGGGCGCTCATCACCTGGTTCCTCTATGCCGCCCTGCTGCACGGCCGTCTCAGTATCGGCTGGCGCGGCAAGCGGGCCGCCATCTTCGCCATCATCGGTTTCTGCTGCCTGCTCTTTACCTTCCTCGGTGTCAACCTGCTGCTCACCGGGCAGCACACCTTCAAAGCCCTGGGGGGTTAAGCGTCCATGACACCGAACGAGTCTTAAGTTATGAATATTATTGTAGTGGGTCTCAGCCATAAATCAGCTCCGGTCGAAATCCGTGAAAAGGTCGCCTTCTCGCCCGCGGCCATGGCGGAGCCCCTCAAGCAGATGCTGGCGCTTCCGGAAATCAGCGAAGGCATCATTGTTTCCACCTGCAACCGGGTCGAACTGTACGCCACCAGTCGTGAAACGGAAGGCGCGGTTTCCCGGCTGAAGGATTTCCTTGCCGACTTTCATCAGCTGTCGCGCGACCAGCTGGACGAGCATCTCTACGACTATCAGGGCGAGGACGCGATCCGGCACGTGTTGCGGGTCGCCTCCAGTCTCGACTCGATGGTCATCGGCGAGCCGCAGATCCTCGGCCAGATCAAAACCGCCTACGGCTATGCCGCCGAATACAAAACCGCCGGAGTGATTCTCAACCGTTTTCTGCACAAGGCGTTTTCGGTCGCCAAGCGGGTCCGCACCGAGACCGCCATTGCCAGCAATGCGGTCTCGGTCTCTTTTGCCGCCGTCGAGCTGGCCCGCAAGATCTTCAGCAACCTGGACGACAAAACGGTCATGCTGATCGGCGCCGGCGAGATGTGCGAGCTGGCGGCCCGGCATTTCGTCAACAACGGCGTTTCGCAGGTGCTGGTGACCAACCGGACCTTCGCCCGCGCGGAAAAACTGGCCGCGGAATTCGAAGGACGCGCCGTGGCGTTCGAAAGCTTTCAGGAGCACCTGCACCAGGTCGATATCGTTCTGTCGTCCACCGGCGCGCCGGGCTACGTCCTCCCCGCCGACAAGCTGGCCGAGGTGATCCGCCTGCGGCGCAACAAGCCGATGTTTCTCATCGACATCGCCGTGCCCCGCGACATCGATCCCCGCGGCAACAAACTGGACAACGTCTACCTGTACGATGTCGACGACCTGCAGGGGGTGGTTCAGGCCAACCTGAAGGAACGCCATAAAGAGGCGGCCAAGGCGGAAGCGATCATCGCCGAAGAGATCAAACAGTTCCAGCGGTGGCTGTCGACCCTGGAGGTCAAGCCGACGGTGATCTCACTGCGCCGCAAACTGGAAGAGATCCGCCAGGCCGAGCTGCAGAAAACCTTCTCCGCGCTCGGCAATCTCGGCAACAAGGAGCGCAAGTCGATCGAAGCGATGACCAGCGCCATCATCAACAAGATTCTTCACAAACCGACCAGCATCCTCAAGGACGCGCACAACAACAGCGACGGCAACCTCTATATCGACGCCGTCCGCACCCTTTTCGATCTGCCCGAGCCCCCCGTTGATCCGCGGCATGAAGAAAACCCGGACAACGACTAAGCATTAAAAAGGAGCCCCCGATCATGGCAACCCGTACCTTAAGAATCGGCACCCGCGCCAGCCAGCTTGCTCTCTGGCAGGCCAACTGGGTCAAGTCCGAGTTGGAAAAACGCTACCCCGGCCTGGAAGTCACCCTGACCAAGATCAAAACCCAGGGCGACAAGATTCTCGATGTCCCGCTGGCCATGGTCGGCGGCAAAGGACTCTTCGTCAAAGAGATTCAGGAAGCGATGCTGCGCAACGAAATCGATATCGCCGTGCACTCGATGAAGGATGTCCCGACCATCTTTCCCGAAGGGACCGCCCTGCGCTGCATCACCGAGCGGGAAGACTGCCGCGATATCGTGATCCTGCGGCCGGGGGTCAACAGCTGGAAAGACCTGCCCCAGGGCGCCCGGATCGGCACCAGCGCGCTGCGGCGCAAGGCCCAGCTGCTGCACCTGCGCCCCGATCTGCAGATGATCGATATCCGCGGCAATGTCCAGACCCGGATCAACAAACTGACCGAGGACAATCTCGATGCCGTCATTCTGGCCGCCGCCGGCATGAAGCGGCTCGGCTTTGAAAACCAGATCGGCGAATACCTGTCCACCGATATCTCGCTGCCGGCCATCGGCCAGGGCGCGCTCGGTCTGGAAAGCCGCATCGACGACGCTGATATCAATGCCCTGATCGATTTCTTCAACCACCCCGAAACCGACTGGGCGGTGCGTGCCGAACGGGCCTTCCTCAAGCGGCTTGAAGGCGGCTGTCAGGTGCCGATCGCCTGCTACGGCACCGTCAGCGGCGAGCAACTGACGCTGACCGGACTGGTCGCCGATTGCGAAGGCGTCCACTGCCTGAAGAAGACCCTGACCGGTCCAGTCGACGACTGCGAACATATCGGCGCATCGCTGGCCGACGACCTGTTGATCATGGGCGCCGGGCCGATCCTCAACGAAGTCTACGGGACCGAAACCTTCAATCCCGACAAAGAAGAGGTCTGATCCGTTTGCGTCACGGCATCGTCTATCTGATCGGAGCAGGCCCGGGGGATCCGGGCCTGCTGACCCTCAAAGGGCGCGAATGCCTGAAAAAGGCCGAGGTGGTGATTTACGACTATCTGGCCAATCCGGTGCTGCTCGCCATGGCCCCGCAGAGCGCGGAAAAGATCTACGTCGGCAAAACCCGGGGCAAGCACCACCTGCCTCAGGAACAGATCAATCAGCTGCTGGTCGATCGGGCCGCGCAGGGAAAACGGGTGGCCCGTCTCAAGGGGGGCGACCCCTACGTGTTCGGCCGCGGCGGCGAGGAAGCAAGCGTCCTGCACCGAAACGGCATCGCCTTTGAAGTCGTGCCCGGCGTTACCGCCGGTTTTGCCGCCGCCGCCTACGCCGGTATTCCCCTGACCCATCGCGATGTCACCACCAGCCTGGCGATGCTGACCGGCCATGAACGCCCCGAACGCCGCCTGTCCAGCCTCGACTGGGACAAACTGGCCAACGGCATCGGCACCCTGGTTTTCTATATGGGGATGACCAATCTCAAACTGATCAGCTCGGAACTGATCAAACATGGTCGTGCTCCCGATACCCCGGTCGCGGTCGTCCAGTGGGCAACCCTGCCGCGCCAGAAGACCCTGGTCGGAACCCTGCGGAGCATCAGCGACGATGTCGTCAGACAGGGCATCGAACCGCCGGCGGTGATCATCATCGGCGAGGTGGTCCGCTTTCGCGACCAACTGCGCTGGTACGACAACCTGCCGCTGTTCGGCCGCCGCTTTCTGCTGACCCGGCCCAGGGAGCAGGCGGCCGCTTTCGCGCAGCTGCTGCAGCAGCAGGGCGCCGAAACCATCTGCATTCCGACCATCGAGATCGCCCCCCCGGAGTCCTGGCAGGCTCTGGATGATGCCTTGCGGCAGCTGAACAGTTTTGACGGCCTGATCCTGACCTCGGCCAACGGGGTCGACAGTCTGTTCGCGCGACTGGCCGCCGGGCGGATGGATGTCCGCAGCCTGGCCGGCATCGAGCTGATCGCGGTCGGCACCAAAACCGCGCAGGCCATCGAACGCCACGGCGTCCGTCCCGACCTGGTTCCGGACGATTTCCGGGCCGAAGGGATCGTTGCGGCGCTGCTGGCCCAAGGCGTTGCGGGCAAGCGCTTCCTCTATCCGCGGGCCGAGCTGGTCCGGCCGCTGCTGATCGAGCAGCTGCGGCAGGCCGGGGCCGAAGTGACGGCTCCGGTGGCCTACCGGACGGTCCGGCCGGAAAAGGGCCGGGAGATGATCCGGCATCTGCTGGAAGCCGGCGAAATCGACGCCATCTGCCTGAGTTCCTCATCGACCTTCGACAATCTGCAGGCGATGCTCGGCGCCGAACTCAAGACCCTGCTGGGCCGGGCCGAACTGTTCTCCATCGGGCCGCTGACCTCGGCCACCATCCGCAAGCATGGTTACGAGGTTGCGCTGGAACCCGAGACCTCGACACTGGACGACCTGGTTGCCGCGATGATCGCTTACTATCAATCGAAACCGAAAACCAACGTCTGATGCTTTCGCAAGAAAGCCACATAGTGGATGGCTAAGCAAAAAGCGCCAAATGCAAGGCACGCAATTATCGAGCAATGAGTACGTACTTACGTACGTCGAAGCGGCGAGATCAATTGCAGCAACGCAGCAGTTGGTGAGTTTTTGCGACGCCATCAACGTCTGACCCTTTATTCAGGAGACTCGTCATGCAATTCCCCGCCTATCGTGCCCGTCGTCTGCGTCGCAACGCCAACCTGCGGCGGATGGTTCGTGAAACCCACCTGCGGGTTGAGGACCTGATTTACCCCATGTTCAGCGCCTTCGGCGAGAACATCAGAAGCGAAATCTCTTCGATGCCGGGCATCTACCAGCAATCGATCGAACATATCGTCGCCGAGGCGCAAGAGGTTTATCAGCTCGGCATCCCGGCGGTGATTCTGTTCGGCATCCCCGAAGCCAAGGATCCGGTCGGCCAGGATGCCTACTGCGAGCACGGCATCATCCAGCGCACCATCCGCGCGATCAAGGCGGAAGTCCCGGAACTGACCGTCATCACCGACGTCTGCCTGTGCGAGTACACCGATCACGGCCATTGCGGCGTGATCAAGGACGGCGATGTCGACAACGACGAAACCCTCAAGCTGCTGGCCGCCGAAGCGCTGTCGCACGCCAGGGCCGGTGCCGATATCGTCGCCCCTTCCGACATGATGGACGGCCGGATCGCGGCGATCCGCGAGATGCTCGATGCCAACGGCTTCGACCACATTCCGGTGATGAGTTATGCCGTCAAATACGCCAGCGCCTACTACGGTCCGTTCCGCGAAGCCGCCGAGTCGACCCCGGAATTCGGCGACCGGCGCAGCTACCAGATGGATCCGGCCAACCGCAACGAAGCCTTCCGCGAAGCGCAGCTCGACGTGGATGAGAATGCCGATTTCCTGATGGTCAAACCGGCCCTGGCCTATCTTGACATCCTGCGCGACCTCAAGAACAGCTTCGATCTGCCGCTGGTGGCCTACAACGTCTCCGGCGAGTATTCGATGCTCAAGGCGGCCGCGGAAAAAGGCTGGATCGACGGCGAGCGGGTGATGATGGAGACCCTGCTCGGCATGAAACGCGCCGGCGCCGACCTGATCATCACCTACCACGCCAAGGAAGCAGCCCGGCTGCTTACCGGCGCATAGCGGAAGTTATGGCGGAATACACCCTGGACAGGCTGAACAACGGACTGCGACTGGTCACGGTCCCCATGGACCACCTGCACAGCGCCGAGATGGTGGCCTATCTTGCCGTCGGCGGCCGCCATGAAACGGCGGAGCAGGCCGGCATGGCCCACTTTCTGGAGCATATGCTGTTTCGCGGCACCGCCGAATTCGCCACCAGCCAGGAGCTGGAACGGGCCTTCGAAGCCCTCGGCGGCGCGGTCAACGCCTCCACCGATGTCGAGACCACCTGCTTCCACTCCCGGCTCCATCCCGACCACGTCAACGAGGGCGTCGCCCTGTTCGCCTCGCTGCTGCGCCGCCCCCGCTTCAACGATATCGATATCGAGCGACGGATCATCATCGAGGAGGCGCGGGAAGACTTCAACGAAAAGGGTGTCCAGATCAACCCCGACAACCTGATGGTCGCACTGCTCTGGCCGGAGCACCCGCTGGGCCGCTCGCTGATCGGCACCGAGCAGAGCATCTCCGCCATCGACCGGGAGCTGCTCCGTCAGTTTTACCGTACCTACTACACCCCCGAAAACCTGGTGCTCTGCTGTTGCGGGCCGGTTGACCGCGCGGCCCTGCGGCAACAGGTCGAAGCCGAATTCGGCGACTGGGAGGGTACCCCCCCTCCCCCCCCTCTTCCCGCCCCGCAATCGGTTGCGCCGGGACCGCGGAGCGTCTGGGTCAGGGATTCCGACTCGCAGGTCAGCGTGCAGCTCGCCTTCCGGCTGCCGGGCCGTGACGACCCGCGCGCGCTGCAGCTGCGGGTTCTGTGCCGGCTGCTCAGCTGGGGCGGCAGCGCCCGCCTGCCGTTGCGGCTGCGCGAAGAGCTGGGACTGACCTACGCCGTTGATGCCCACTGCTCGCTGATGGCCGATGCCGGTTATCTTTCCATCGACCTTGCCGTGCGTCCGGAAAATCTGTGCCCTGCGGTCCGGGAACTGCTGCTGGTTCTCGAGGAGCTGCGACAGACCCC
>DASWJX010000253.1:0-15655 GCA_036396915.1 Geopsychrobacteraceae bacterium
TCCCTGGCGACAAAGCGGGTCATGCGCGGCTCGCCCTCGATTTTGCACAGAGCGTAAACCTTCTCCAGAACCGCGCCGATGGCATAGGCCAGCGCGGGGGGCATGCTTGCGGTGACCGGCGGCAGATTGCCGGCGGCCAGGATCCGGTTGATCATCTCCCACAGCGGCAACGGCTCGCCGTTCGACAGAAAATAGGCCTTGCCCGCCACCGCGGAACCGATGCTCAGATGTTCGGCCGCCTGCAGGTGGGCTTCGGCCGCGTTGTCGATATAGATGGTGTCGACCAGGCAGGGGCGGCGGCCGAGTTTGCGTAGCGCCCCTTTTTTTCCGCGCTCGAGAATCCGCGGCACCAGATGGTTGTCTTCCGGGCCCCAGATCAGGTGGGGGCGCAAGGCCACGGTGGCCAGACCGGCGTCGTTGGCGCCAAGGACCAGCTGCTCGGCCTGCGCCTTGGTCTGCGGATAAAAGGAATGGTAACGGGCCGGGTAGGGAACCGATTCGTCGACCCCCTCCATGTCGCGGCCGTCGAAGACCACGCTCGGCGAACTGGTGTAGACCAGCCGCGGCACCTGCTGGACGCGGCAGGCGCGGATGATGTTTTCGGTGCCGACGACATTGGTCCGATAATACTCGGCGTAGGGGCCCCAGACGCCGGCCTTGGCCGCCACGTGATAGACAAGGTCGCAGCCTTTGGCGGACGCCGTGACGGCGTCCGGATCGCTCAACTGTCCCTGCTGCTGTTCGACGCCGAGGGCGGCCAGGGCCGGATACTGCTGCCTGGAGAAGGAGCGGACGGCGACGCCCTGGTTGCGCAGCAGGCGGACGATCGCCTTGCCGAGAAAGCCCCCGCCGCCGGTGACCAGCGCCTTCATCGCTGCTGCTCCCCGGCCCAGACCGCCAGTTGCTCGCGGAAGATCTTGGCGTTGTGGCGGATGTCGACGGGAAAGGCGGGGTGGAACAGCACGGTTTTGATCTGCCGGGTCAGCTCGTGGCCGCCGGCGATGGCCAGCAGCTCCTCGCGGAGCGTCGGCTGATCGGCGGCGACGTTCTTTTCCAGTTCGATACAGATCACCGGCCGCTTGTGCGCCCCGTCGCCGACCCCGACCAGCGCCGAGCGGAAAACCTGTGCGTGGGTGTTGAACAGCGCTTCACAGGGGATGGTGAAGAGGGTTCCCTGGGCGGTGATCACGCGATGGGCTTTGCGCCCGCAGAACCAGATCCGTCCCTGTTCGTCACGCCAGCCGAGATCCCCCATCCGGTGGTAGAAGCCGCCGTCCCGCTGGTCTTCAATCTTGGCCAGTTGCGTCGATTGCGGGCGGTTGTAATAGGTTCGGGTCACCTGCGGTCCCTTGACGACAATCTCGCCGATCTCGCCGTCGGCGACCTTCAAGCGATCCTGCCAGGAACCGATCGCTTCATCGCTGATGCCGATAATCTCCAGTTGGATGCCGGTCACCGGCGTGCCGATGCAGACCCCCCGGCCCCGGTCGGTGGCAAAGCGGGTCTCGTTGAGGATTTCATCGCTGCCGATGGAGCAGACCGGCAGCGATTCGGTGGCGCCGTAGGGGGTGAAGACCTGGACGCCGGGGGCCAGCATCGCGGTGAAGCGTTCGAGAGCGAGCGCGGACACCGGCGCCCCGGCCGAGATGGCCCGCTTCAGGCTCGGCAGAACGATATTTTGCGCCCGGCCGTAGCTGCCGACCCGGTCGATCAGCGCCGGAGAGCCGAACATCGTGGTGACCCCGAAGCGTTGGATGGCGTCGATGATGCGGGTCGGAGCGACCGATCCCGGCCGGGTGAAATCCATGTCCGGGATTACCGAACTCATGCCCAGGGCCGGGGCGAACAGCGCGAACAGCGGAAAGGTCGGCAGATCGATTTCGCCGGGCGTGATGGCATAAATCCGCTGCAACTGCTCGACCTGGGCGCTGAAATTGCCGTGGGTATAGACGACGCCCTTGGGGACGCCGGTGCTGCCGCTGGTGAACAGGATCGCCGCCGTCTCCTCACTGCCGGTCGCCGCGACCGGGTACGCGGGTTTCTCCGGTAAGCGGCGGAGCAGCGTGCTCAGGGTGGTGCCGCCCCAGCACCAGCGGCGGCCGACGGTGAGCAGGATGCGCAGCGAATCTTTCCCCCAGCCGAACAGCAGCCGGGCGAGGTGGGCCTTGGGGATGCCGATAAAGGCTTCAGGCTGCGCTTCCGCCAGACAGGTCTTGAGGTTTTTGACCCCCATCCCCGGATCGATCAGGACCGGCACGGCGCCGACCTTGAACAGCGCGAAGGTCAGCGCGAAAAACTCCAGGCCCGGCTTGACCATCAGCGCGGTGCGGACCCCGCGCCGGATGCCGATCGATTCCAGGCCCCGGGCGACCCGGTTGCTGAGCTCCTCGAGCTCTCGGAAGGAATAGCTCCGGTAGTCGAGACCTTGCGGACCGCGGCGCTGGGGGATGAAAATTGCCGGAGTGTCCGGTTGCCGGCGGGCCATGTCCGGCAGATGGGCCGCGATATTGGCCTGCTCTGCCGGATTCATGAGTCCGCCTGCTCCAGCGGGTGGTCGGCGAGGAAGGTTTCGATCAGCGGAATCACCTCATCCCTGGCGTCCTCGAGGATGTAGTGGCCGCAGTCGGCAAAGGCATGGACCTGCGCCTCCGGGAAGCGGTTTTTCCACTGGGCCAGGAAATGCCGGTCGAAGACGAAATCCTTTTCGCCCCAGCAGATCAGCATCGGCCGGTCGGCAAAGCGCTGCAGGCCGGCTTCGACCTCGGAAATCAGCTGATAGCCGGGATCCTCCGGCCGCAGCGGAATGTCCTGCACGAAGCGCAGGGTCGCAATGCGATGCTGCCAGCTGTCGTAGGGGCTGCAATAGGCCTTGCGCAGTTGGGCACTGAGCGGGTTCTTCTTGCAGCCGACCCGCGCCGCACAGCGGGCGAACAGGTTGAAGCCCTGGACCAGGAAGGCGCCTAGCTGGGTGTCGCGGCAGATTTTCAGCGGCCAGGGAAATTTTTTCCCGGCCGGCAGGTGGAAGGCCGCCGTGTTCAGAATCACCAGGCGGGCGATGCGCTGCGGGTAGCGGGAGGCATAGGCCATGCCGATCATCCCGCCCCAGTCATGCAGGACCAGGGTGATCTTCTCGTCGATGGCCAGATGCTCCAGCAGCGCTTCGAGATCGTCGACCCGCTGCTTGAGGGTAAAGGAATAGCCCGAATCGGCCGGCTTGTCGGACAGGCCGCAGCCGAAATGATCGGGCACGATGACCCGGTAACCGCTTCTCAGGCTTTTGGCCAGGTGCCGATAATAAAAGGACCAGCTGGGGTTGCCGTGCAGCATCAGCACCGGTTCCCCCCGCCCCTCGTCGAGGTAATGATACTGGCGCCCGTGCAGTTCGAGAAAATTGCTCTGGAAGGGGTACTCCCTGGCCATCAAGTCTGAATCGATCACCACTGAATCCCCATCATCAGGCAGTTCAGACCGCTGCCGATGCCGAGAAAGCCGACCACGTCGCCGGGCAACAGCACGTCCCGTTCCTTGGCGATCGCCGCCGTCACCGGCAGGGACACGGTGCCCATGTTGCCGAGAAATTCGAAGGTGGTGAAATCCTTCTCGGCGGCGATGCCGATGGTCTGCAGGATCAGTTTCTGGTGTGCTTCGCCGACCTGATGACAGATCACCTTGTCGATCCGGTCGGTGGTCAGATCCAGCTCCTCGGCAAAGATATCCCAGGTCTTTTTGCCCAGTTCCACACCGTGCTTCATGACCGCCACCGCGTCGGTCTCCATGTACGGCACATGGTTTTCCGGCGCATCGGTCTTGATCCCCCAGCGGCAGAGGGTGTGATGTTGCGGCTCGGCGATGTTCACCCCGCCGAGCAGCCGGGGGCGGCGCGCCGGAGTGAAGGAGCCGTCGGTGAGCAGCACCGCCGCCGCTCCGGAGCCGCCGGTCAGCGTCGCCAGCGAGGTGGTGAACAGTTCCATCGACGGATGCTCAAGCATCTGTCGGATCATGATCTCGTTGATTTCCCGGGAACTCTCGCAGGCGACCACCAGTCCGGCCCGGATCTGGCCGAGCTCGATGCGGTTGGCGATATCGAGCACCCCGTTGAGCACGCCGAGGCAGGCGTTGGAGGTGTCGTAGATGGCGGCATTGCCCCGCACGCCGAGCGCGGCGGCGACCTGGCAGGCGGTGGCCGGTTCGAAATGCTCCCGGCAGACCCCGGCATAGACCACGGCGCCGATCTCTTCCGGCGCGATGTTTCTTTCCCGCAGGGACTTTTTGGCCGCGGCGATGGCGCCGTGCGAGATCGGGGTGTGCGGTTTCCACCAGCGCCGTTCGCGGATGCCGGTCAGCGCTTCGAGCTGTCCCGGCGCAATGTGCAGGGCGTCGTACATCGGCAGCAGCCGGTTCTCCAGCTCCGTCGAAGTGACAACGATCGGCGCCAGTTCATAGCCGACCGATTCTATGTAAACTCTTGAGTATTTCATCGTCTCACCAATGCCGTCTTCCGTGCCCGTCGCTAACTGACGTTTCCCGATATTTCCGCATCATGCAGGAAATCGGACTAGTTTTGTACCATGGAAACCGGCGCGGATTGAAGTGAAAACCATCCTCTCCCACCGCCTCGCGCCTCACGAGGCGGCCATCAGCGCCGGAAGCGCAGCGAGAAGTCGTGCAGCTGATAGATGATCTTGCCGTCGACCGACAGGGTACCGTTGGCCTTGAGCAGTTGCCGGGACTCGTCGATCGCCGTCACCTCGGCTTCGATCCGCACCTGCCGGTTGTCCGGCACGATCTGGCCGCGATAGTTCCAGCGGTGCGGTTCCCCGCAGGCGATCGTCTCCAGCCGGCTGTCGGCGGTGCCGTCCCAGCGCCGGACCGCAACGACCTTGAGCAGCTGCAGAAAGGATTCGAGCCCCAGCGAGCCGGGACAGACCGGGTCCTGGTAAAAGTGCGCCTTGAAGAACCATTCCCGCGGGTCGACCTGTTTGCTGCCGCGGATAAACCCGAGTCCGCGGGGACCGCCGTCGGCGATATAGAGATCGATGCGATCGACCATGCGCAGTTTGGCGGCGGGAAAGGGCGCCTGCGTCGGGTAGGGGAACTGCTCTGCCCGCGCCAGTTCGGCGGCGTCGGGGGCATAGAGGGCGGCGCCGCGCACCCCCACCTGCTGGGCCAGCGATGCGGCGGAGAAGAAGCCGAAGACCGTATCCCCGCTGTAGACCGGTCCTTGGCGGTCGCTGATGGAAAAATCGTAGTTCTGGATGATCATCCCGCCGCTGCTGGAAATCCGGGTGATCTTGACTCGGGTGGTCAGGGTTCCCGACTCGGCGGTCACCGGCCGGTGCTGGACGGCATTGCCGTCGAGGTTGCGGAACTTGAGATCGGTCGCGCTGGTCAGGGCCGAGCCGAGATAGGCGGCCAGCCAGCCGCAGGGCTGCAGGCCGGTTTCCAGCAGGATGGCAAAGGGCATCTCCTGCTGGCGCCCGGCCTGGAAATACCAGGCGTCCGGCGGCACGTCGTACTCGGCGACGCAGGTCGCGCCCTCGGCCAGCTTGAACGGCTCGCCGCTGACGGCGGTGATGCGGTCGAGGAACTGGAACGGCGGGCGCGGCAGGCGGGCGATCTTGCGCTCACGGTCGAAGATCCGGTACGGTTCGCCGAACGCTTCGGAGGGGTTGCCGGCGGAATAGGCCAGAATCTTGTCGTAATCGTAGAGCGGCGCCGCAGCAGCGGCATCGCTCCCGAGCCACAGCTCTTCGACCTGCCGGCGGCTCAGGCCGGCCAGGCGCACCGACATGTCGGGGATCTCGACGATCGCTTTGCCGTCGGCGAACATCAGCGCATCGACGATCGCGAACGGCTCCGGTCCGTAGCCGAGCTCCTTGATACTGACCTGATAGGTCACGGTCCGGGTCGCTGCCGTTACCTGGCCGCGACATTTCAGCCCGCTGTCGACGCCGGGCACCGGCTCGCACCAGGTGCTGCCCTCCTCGCCGATCCAGCCCATGCGCAGCAAAAAGATGCGCAGGCTGTGCATGCAGCACTCGTACATCAGGGTGCCGGGCATGACATGGTCGTCGCAGAAGTGGCAGGTCAAAAACCAGTCGTTTGGATCGATATCCATCTCGGCGCGGATCTGGCCGAGGCCGTAGCGGCCCCCTTGCGGGTCGAGTGCGACCACCCGGTCGACCAGCTTGAGCGTGCCGCCCGGCAGCGTATAGGGCTTGTTCAGCGGCAGGCCGGAAAAGCGCTCGCCGAAGGCGGCAGCGAGGTCGCCGCGGTAGATGGCGTCGACCTGTGCGGCGTCGTAGCTTTCGTGCGCCAGCGGCACCAGCTCCCGCCAGTCGTCGGGCAGCTTGCCGGACTGCGGCAGCAGGTCGAGTTTGGTGTGGACGATCCCCTGCCCGGCGGCCAGTTCCTGCTCGGTGAAGAACCCGGCGCAGCCGTTTTTCATCGACAGCAGCGGTTCGCCGTTGACCGTCCCCTCGAAGTTGAAGCGGAACAGATAGGTCTGATCCTGGCGGAAAAACTGGTCGATCCTGATATCGTAGCGGATCACCTCGCCGGGGACCGGCAGGCCGCGATGGAAGGTGACCACCGCATCGAGCAGGCGGTAGACGGCCTTGCCCTTGCTGATGAAGTCGATGCCGAGATAAGCGCTGAGGAACAGGTCGGCCTGCCCGGCCTCGACCGCGATGCAGGTTGGAATCCGCCCGCCGTCCAGATACCAGCGGTCACTGGTGACGTCATGTTCGGTCACCACCCGGCCGCCGGTCATCGAGCGCGGCTCGCCCTCGACGCTGAGGATCCGGTCGACCAGCATCAGCGGTTCATCCGGCAGGCGCACGCGGGTCGGGTAGCTGTCGACTTCGGCGAATGCGGGGCCGAGCATGTTGGCGATGGAACCGGTGGCGAATTCCAGGCACATGTCACGCTCGAACGCCACCGGGGTGGCCGCTTTCACGGCGCTCGAAGGGCCGGTCCGGGCCGGCACGGCTGCCGGGTTGAGCGGCTGAGACCCCGGCCGGGGGGCCAGCTCGGGGAGCGCCGCCCCGGCCGCGTGCAACTGCTGGAGCAGCGACATCTGCAGCGCGATGTTTTCCGCCAGGGTCTGCTCCATGGTGCCGGAAAATTTCAGATAGCTTTGATGGGCCGCGGCTTTCAGGTTCAGGGTTTCGCTAAGAAGGTCCAGAGTCGAAGCCTCCTGCGTGACCTGTGGCCGGGGCTCCGCGGCGAGCGGCGCGAGCGGGGCGAGCGGGGCGAGCGGGGCTGCTGCGGTCTCTGCCGCCGGTTCCGGTTGTGCCGCAACGGCCGGCGTTTTGACCGGTCGCGGCGGATTGAAACGGCCGCCGCCGATGCTGGTCATGATTTTCCGTTTTTCCACGGTCTTTGCTTCAGATTCGCCGGACCGCAGCGGGTAGAGACTGCCGAGCTCCAGCGGGACCCGTTCCGCCAGACACTGCGCCAGCAGCCTCAGGATCAGGGATGCGGCATCCTGGCCGGCAATGCAGCTGGCGCGGGCCAGATGCGGCCGCCTCTCCAGGATGCTGTCGATCATCCGGCTGCAGGAGTTGCCCGGGCCGGTTTCGAGGAAAATCCGCACGCCGTCGGCATAGGCCTGCTCGATCACTTGCGGATAATCGATGGTATCAAGGGCCTGGGCGAGGATGACGTCGGCCGCGCTTTCGCTGGTGACCGGATAGCTTGTGCCCAGCGCGCAGCTGTAGTTGGTCAGCCCCTCCGGGGGGGTGGTTTCGAACAGGTGCAGGTCCCGATAGGCTTTGGCTACCGGCTTCACCACCTCGCAGTGCACCGTGGTCACGCCCCGCAGCGGGATGAAGTGGCAGCCGAGATCCTGCACCAGCTGTTCCACCTGCCGGCGGTCGCCGCCGACCACCGCCTCCTTATAGCTGTTGATGATCAGCAGGTAGGCGCGGCTTCGGCCCTTGAGCTGTTTTCTGATCTCGGCCGCCGGGGCAGTGACGATCCCCAGCAGCCAGTCGACCTTGCTCTTGGCCGGCAGGCCCCAGCTCTGCCGGACCGCCTTGCACTGTCCGGCCAGATCCTCGGTAAACAGGGTCGACTTCTCCAGTCGACTCAGCATGCCGTCGCGATCCCGCCAGGTTCCGGAAGAGAACAGCCCGGCCGACTCACCCAAACTGTAGCCGCTGATCGCCTGCGGCTCGATGCCGAAGCTGCGCAGCAGGTCGCTGAGCGCGGTGCAGAGCGCCACGTGGGAGATGACCAGGGCGTTGTGGTCCTCGTGAATCGACTCGTTGAGGCTGTTCTGCCAAAACTGTTCGGGCTGGTACTGCTGCTTCAGATACTGGCTGAGCCGGTCCTGGCGGTTGAAAATCTCGGGCCAGTGCACCGAAAGCTCCCGCCCCATCCCGGCGAAGTGATTGCCGGAACCGGGGAAGACGAAGGCCAGCTTGCCTGTTGTGCCCAGCGGCTCGGGGCTGTAGAACAGCCGGTCGCGGATGGCCGCGGACAGATCGTTTCCTGAATGGGGACCGAGCGGCTTTCGCGGATTTTTTTGCAGGGCGGTCGCGGCGTGCTCCAGCTGGGTCAGCAGCTCCTCCGGCCCGGCGGACACCAGCGCCAGGCAGAGCTTGCGCTGCCGGTCGAGCGGCGACTCGCTCAGCCAGCGCGCGGCCAGGGTCTCCATGTCGTTGCTGTCGGCGGCGGCCAGCAACGCCTTCAAGGCTGCGATCTTCTGCCGCAGCGCTTCCGGCGTGTCGGCTTCCAGGGCAAACAGGCCTTCACGCCTGGCCCCGAGCGGAGGGCTCTGTGCCGGTTTCAGGTTCTTGCCGCTGCTCTCCTCATGCTCTTCAAGCAGGGCATGCGAGCAGCTGCCGTCCACCCCGAAACCGCTGACCAGAGCCCGGCGCGGCCCTTCGGCACGATTTCTCAGCCAGTACTGCGCGTCCTGCAGGGCGACAAACTTACGCTTGCCGCGTATCCATTCGTAGCGCAGGCTGTCCACATTGCGCAAGCCGGGGAGCATCCTGCGGTGCAGGCAGAGGGCGGTTTTGACCAGCGAGGCCAGCCCGGCAGCCGCGCCCGCATGTCCGATATCGGCCTTGACGCTGCCGATATGGCAGGGGTTGGCGCTGGTTTCCGCGCCGATGAGGGTGCTCAGACAGTCCGCTTCCAGGCCGTCCTCGGCGGGAACCCCGCTGCCGTTGGTCTCCAGGTAGGAGACGCTGGCCGGATTGACCCCGGCATTCTGTAAGGTCCGCTCAAGCGCCAGGCGGTAGGCTTTGGCTTCCGGCCGCGCGGACTCGACGGTGCCGCCGGTGGCGGTCCCGATCCCCTTGATGACGGCATAGATATGATCCCCGTCTTGCTTGGCATCTTCCAGCCGTTTCAGGACCACCGCGGCGGCACCTTCTCCGACCAGGGTTCCGTCTGCGTCCTTGTCGAAAGGGCGGATTTTGCCTCCGGGAGAATAGGGCGAGACGTCGTGCCGGCCGAGCACCGAGCGCAGGTCGCCGGCCATGTCGGCGGCGCCGACGATGGCCCGGTTGATCGAGCCTTCCTGCAGGGCGTGCATGCCCACCTCCAGGGCCCGCAGTCCGGAATTCTCTTCGTTCGACAGGGTGAAGCAGGGGCCGCCGACCCGGAACTCCTTGGCGATGCGGCTGGCGACGATGCTGCCGAGCGCGCCCATGGTGCGGTTGGCGGTCAAGGCCGGACCGGCGCTGGCGCGCAAACTGTCGATCCAGGCCTCAAGCTCGCTTGCGGTCAGTTCGAGTCCGAGCTGCTCGGCCCAGTTGCGGGCCTGTCTGGCGATGCCCCAGCGAAAACTGAAATTGGTCGCGTTCAGGTCGAGCCCGGCGCCGATGAAGACCCCGGTGAAGAGCAGATCCTCATGCTTCAGTCCGGCGTCCTGCAGCGCCTGACCGGCCACTTTGAGCATCAACAGCTGGCGCGGCAGCATCTCCGCCAGTTCGGTCGGCGGAATCCGGAACTCTCCCGGCTGCGAAAAGACTTCCGGGACGAAGTGCCCCTTGACGCCCGGCAGCCCTGGATCCGATTCGGTCAGCCAGTGGCTCGACTCCGCTCCCCACCAGTTGCTCGGGGCCGTGGCTTCAATCCCGTCAGCCCGGCCGAGCACCCGCTGCTGAAAGCGGCTCAGCGAGTCCCAGGGTCCGAAATGCGCCCCCAGGCCGACAATCGCGATCGGCTGCGCTTTCTTCTTGAAGGAAGGATGGAAGGCCAGGGTCTTCTTGACCGGTTTCTGCGGCAGCCACTCTTCGATCAGCAGGTGGGCGTTGATGCCGCCGAAACCGAAAGCGCTCACCGCGGCCCGCCGCGGGACGCCGGGCTTGCGCGGTTGCCAGGCAACCGGTGCGTTGAGAATCCGAAACGGACTGCCGTCGATGGCAACGCCCCGGGCCGGACGGGAATAATTGGCGGTCGGCGGCAGCTGCTCATGCTTGAGCGCCAGCAGCGTTTTGATCAGCGCCGCCGAGCCGGCCGCGGTCAGCAGGTGGCCGATATTCGATTTGACCGAGCCGATCACGCATTGGCCCGGTCGCCAGCCCTGCTCTCCCCAGAGCTGTTTCAGACTGGCAAATTCCACCGCGTCGCCGACCGGGGTGCCGGTGGCGTGGCACTCGATCAGGTCCACGTCGCCGGGCTTCCAGCCGGCCTGCTGGTAGGCCGAGCGCATCGCCCGCAACTGCCCTTCGGCGGCCGGCGCCAGCAGACTGCCGCCGAGATCGTTGGAGAGGCCGACGGCGCGGATCAGCGCGTAGATGTGATCGCCGGCGCGGAGCGCATCCTCGGTCCGCTTGAGCAGCAGCATGCCGCAGCCTTCGCCGACCACCAGGCCGTCTCCGGCCCGGTCGAAGGGGGAGCAGGTGCCGGTGGGGGAGAGCGCCCGCAGCTGCGAGAAGCCCATCTGGGTGTAGAGCGAGTCGGGCCGGGACAGGCCGCCGGTCAGCATGGCGTCGGCCCGGCCGGAGGTCAGTTCGTCCACCGCCAGTTTGATCGCGTACAGCGACGAGGCGCAGGCGGCGTCGAGGGTGAAGCACCCCCCCTGCAGGCCGAGCGCCTTGGCCAGGATGCCGGCCGGCAGTCCGGCCACGTAGCGATTGAGCGGCGCAACGGCCTCTTGCGGCGCCGCCGCCGGGCGTTCGAGCAGTTGCTCCTCGAAGGTCCGGCCGAGCAGCTCGCGGGCCAGCGCCGAGGATTTCTCGCTCGGCAGGGCCAGGTTGCCGATGATCACCCCGGTTCGTGCCCGGTCGAGATCCCCGTTTGCCGCATCGGCAAAGGCCTGATGTCCGGCGCGCAGCAGCAAGCGATAGAGCGGATCGAGCGCGGCAAGAAACTGCGGATCGATCGCCAGGCCGGGGATCGATGAGATATCCGCTTCGTCGTCGATGAAGCAGGCTTTTTGCGAGTACAGCTTGTCCGGCGCGCCGACCTGCGGATCGAAGAGCTCATCCGGGTCGAGCAGCCAGCGTCCCTGCGGCGGTTTGCGGGCCGTGGCGATATTGCCGGTAATGTTTTCCCAGAAACGGTCCAGGGTCGGCGACATGGGAAACATGCCGCCGACCCCGACGATGGCAACCGATTTTCCGTGCTTCATGCTCAGGCAACCCCCTGCAGCTTGTTGCGCTGAAAGCTGGCGTTGAGGGAGGCGTCGATGACGCACTGGTAGTCTTCAATCCGGGCGATCAAACTTCCGCTGACCGGGTCGATAAAATCGATCTCGGCCGCCGCCTTGCTCGAACTCTGTTCGAGCAGCCGGACGCGGATCTCGGCGCCGTGCTCCGGGAAGCGCTCCTGGTACTGGCGATAGCGTCCGGCAAAGACCGGCAACGACCCGGCATTGTAGCGCTCGAAACTCCACAGGATCAGCAGCTGGAAGCTGCAGTCGAGCGCCAGCGGATCGGACAGCCAGGCGTTGCGCAGCGGCTGGGTGATCCACTGCTGCGGCGCCGGGGCCGGCCGGACCAGGCAGCTGATGCCGGCATCGGAACAACCGAGCACTTCGCGGATGCCGTGGAAATCGGGGCCGTGGAAGAGGCGCTCCGGCCGGTAAATCTCCTCGATCGGCCGGGCATAGTCCGGCAGCTCCAGGCGCTCCGCCGCCGCTTTCGCTGCCGGCAGCCGCCCGGCGAGCACGATCTTGGCCCGGGCATGGACATGCTGCCGGCCGTCGGCCGCCGTGCCGGACAGTTCGACGGGAACCACGTGCACCCCGTCGCTCTTGATCGCCTTGCCGGTCATCAGCTGCAGGTTATGCACCTGCCCCGCTTCGAGAATCACCCCCTTGAGGACCCGCAAGTCGTTGAAGCCGTGAAACCTGAGGCCGGGGTTGTTGTGAATGGCGGCATGGGCCAGCCATTCCACGATCACCGCCAGCGGCAAAACCGCCCGGCCGTCGAGGACATGCGATTTCAGGAACGGGTACTGCTCGATCGACAGATCAAGGTCAAACGCCCTGGAAACATAGATGTTCTGCTGCTGGACCGGCTCCTCGCTTGCCTCCTGCTGATCGGCGCCGAGGATCACCAGTTCGACCGGGCCGCCGGGAGGGGTGGAGATCTCCTGGATCAGGTACTGCGCCCCGGCCTTCAGGTCGATGACCCTGATGCCCTCCTGCTCGAACACCTGCTTGAGCGCCGCTGTCACCATGCCGCCGTCCCAGGGGCCCCAGTTGAGCGATACCACCCGGCAGGCGGGGCGGGCTGTCGCCTGCTGCTGGGCCAGCTTGTTGAGGATTTCGTTGGCCACCGCGTAATCGATCTGGCCGGTTCTGCCGAAGCGTCCGGTCGAGGACGAGAACAGCGCCATGAAGTTCAGCGGGTCCGCTTCGACCGCCGCCAGCATGGCCCGCAGTCCGGCGATCTTGGTCTGATAGACCGCGTCGAACTGCTCCAGCGTCTTGTCCTTGATCAGTCGGTCCGCCAGGACTCCGGCGCCATGGATCAGGCCCTTGACCGGACCGAACTGCTGGCGGGCCTCGGCGATGACGGCCGCAACGGCGGCGGCATCGCGCAGGTCGACGGAGCGATAGACGGCCGTACCGCCGGCCGCTTCGATCCTGCCGATGTTTTTCAGGATTTCGCGATTGCTGCTGAGCTCCCGATAACGCCGGGCCACGTCTTTCGGCTTGAGCGGCGACTGCGCGTGGGCGATCAGGGCTTTTTTGATCTCGTTTTCCGCAGTGAGGCCGGTCAGCCAGTCGGGTTCCGCGGTCGCTTCGGGGCTGCGCCCCAACAGCAGCAGGGTCGCCTGGCCGGCTTTGGCCAGGGCAACGGCAACTTCGGCGGTCACGCCCCGCGCGCCACCGCTGATTACCACCAGTTCGCCGGCGGCAAGCGGCATCTGCCGGCGCTCGGCCGGGACGGACTGGCTTGTTAATTTCAGGCTGTACAGACCCTGTGCGGTCAAACCGATTTCGACCGGTCCCCGGGTCAGTATTTCATCGACCACCCTGTGTGCGGTTTGTTCGGTGTCGGCCAGATCGTTTGCCAGGTCCAGCGCCTTGCAGTGGATACCCGGCCATTCGTGCCCGGCCGTCTTGCACAGACCGGCCAGTCCACCCGACAGCGGGTCGTGCAGCGGAGCGCCCGGCGTCAGGCCGAAGCAGCCGTTGAGACGCGACAGGGTGGCGAGGAAGGGGCTGGCGCCTGTTTCCGCGGCAGCGGTCAGGGCCGGTTCCACCCGCTGCAGCAGTTGAAACGCCTGCTGCAAAAAGCGGTCGCCAGTGCCCTGCCGCGGCGCGACAATGATCAGGCCGGACAGCTGCGGCGAGGGCTCGCTGGCCAGCAGTTCCTCGATCGCCGCCTGGCGGGGCACCAGCTGCCGGGCTTCAAGCTCGCGGCACAGCTGCGCCGGAAGCGCGCCGCCGTCAGCGGTGACCCATATTTCGGCGCCGGCGGCGGGTTGCAAACGGTCACGAACGGTTTTTGCCTGCAGCGGCACGACCTTGAGCACCTGGCGCTCGATGCTGGCCGCGGTTTGACTGCTTGCGGCAGCTTCCGGCGCTGCTGCCGATTCGGGGGTGCCGGAGACGCTGGCCAGAAAATCGACAATCTGGCCGAGGGTCTGCAGCGTGCCCAGGTGCTCCGGCTTGATGGCCGGCACCCCGGGGAGCTGCTCCTGCAGGGCGGAAAGGATCTCCACCCGCTTGATCGAATCGATGCCCAGATCGGTATCGAGCGCCATCTCCAGCTCCAGCATCGCCACCGGATAGCCGGTTTTCGCGGCGACCACGTCGAGCAGCGTGGTGGCGACCGTGTCCCGCGCGATGCGCGTCACCGGCGTAGCTGCGGCCGGCGGCAGAGCGCCGGGTTTATGGCGACCGCCGGCCAGATGTTCGACGATCTGGCCGATCGTCTGCAATACGCCCAGATCTTCCGGCTTGACGGCCGGGGCGTCGGGCAGCCGTTGCTGCAGGGCGGAGAGGATCTCCACCCGCTTGATCGAATCGATGCCCAGGTCGGTATCGAGGGCCATCTCCAGTTCCAGCATCTCCACCGGGTAGCCGGTCTTCTCGGCGATCACTTCCAGCAGGGCGATCGACAGGTCGGCGGTCGCACCGGCAGCGCCAGCCGCGACGACCTCGTCCTGCGGCCCGGCGGCGGTTGGCGGACTCGCGTTTGCCGGCATGCCGGCAGCGAGGTGGGCGACGATCTGGCCGAGGGTCTGCAGTACGCCGAGGTCTTCCGGCTTGACGGCCGGAGCGTCGGGCAGCCGTTGCTGCAGGGCGGAGAGGATCTCCACCCGCTTGATCGAATCGATGCCCAGATCGGTATCGAGGGCCATCTCCAGCTCCAGCATCTCCACCGGATAGCCGGTCTTCTCGGCGATCACCTCCAGCAGGGCGACCGACAGGTCGGCGGCCGTGCCGGTCTCGGCCTGCGGCCAGGCGGCGGCCGGCGGCTGACTCGCGTTTGCCGGCATGCCGGCATCGAGGTGGGCGACGATCTGGCCGAGGGTCTGCAGCACGCCGAGGTCTTCCGGCTTGACGGCCGGAGCGTCGGGCAGCCGCTGCTGCAGGGCGGAGAGGATCTCCACCCGCTTGATCGAATCGATGCCGAGGTCGGTATCGAGCGCCATCCCCAGCTCCAGCATCTCCACCGGGTAGCCGGTCTTCTCGGCGATCACTTCCAGCAGAACGCTGGCGACCTGACTGGTCGTTGTCGCGTCCGCCGCGGCAAGCGGCCCGGTCGCTGCTGCCGCCATTGGTGCCATTGGTGCCATGGGCGCCGCAGCGGGCTTAAGCGGAGCGGGTGCGGCCGGTGCCACCGGGTGCACGGTCGGTGCTGCCGAAGGTCGCGGCTCGGAGGTTGACGATCCGCCATACGCCAGGGTGCGCTGCTGTTCGACCAGGCCGAGGAACGAGCGGGTCGCCAGCTCCTGCCCTTCGAGAAACTGCTGATGCAGCCGTGCGGTTTGTTCCTGGATCTGCTGCAGGGCCTGCATGCTCTGCTGGGTGATGCGCAGCGCCTCCTGAAGGGCGGATGGATCTCCTGCCGCGGCTGGTGCCGGGGCGGGCAATTGAGCGGGAGCCGCAAGCGCTGCGGGTAGCGGCGTCACTGCCGCAGGTTGCACCGCGACCGGTGGCCGCTTGGCCGGTGGCTTGAAGTAGTTGGCTCCGGTCAGCGCCACGGTCATGCCGGGCTTCTTGGGCGCCTGC
>DASWJX010000254.1:0-9861 GCA_036396915.1 Geopsychrobacteraceae bacterium
AACGGACCAGTTCAAACAGGCTTAGCGGCTCCAGACATCTCCGGACCAAGCTTCTACGGAAGCCTCGGTGAGGATCACGTCAGTGAAATCGAGCGTGTCATCCGCCTTGTAGATACTGGTGATATTCTGCGCGGTGGCGTAGGTCTTGGTCCCACCGATATGGTAGGTTGCAATAACATACCACTGGACAGCCCCAGTAACACCATCGTCACCGTACATAGCCATGACCTTGGGCGAAAAATCGAGGGAGAGTTCCTCGCCGGTAACGGTCGAGTTGGCCTCCAGGGTCTCACCGGCGACAGCGGTGGATGCATGCTGAAGGACTGTTGCGAAAGACGTCGAACTGAGGGCGAGCAGGCCGAAAACCGCCAGAGCCAGCACAATTTTCATATATTTTTTAGTCATGATTAAATCTCCTTGAAATTATTTTCGTCATCGATTCCCTGATATGCTGGTTATCCTTAAGAAGCGTTCGGGTACTCGAAATACTCAGTGTAATGCCCTTCCAGCGAAGTGCGCATGGTCTTCAGGTCGCTCTGGGCAGCGGAATCAAATGCCTTCTGCCGATAAGAAGCAAACTGAGGGATGGCGATAGCCGCCAAGATACCGATGATCGCGACGACGATCAGCAGCTCGATCAGGGTGAAACCCTTTTCGTTTTTGCGGAAACGGAACTTGTTCAACATAGTCGTTCTCCTTTGCATGATGGTATGCCGATCAATCGGCCAAAACGTACGAAGAAAACACTGATCAGGTTCCTTCGCGAACTTGTTGAGCTTTGATAGTAGCAACAGCTGTGCCACCAAAAGAATAATTTAATTTAAATTCATAAACATCCGATTTAGCTCCCATTTAACATCGCGGCCTGTTTAAGCCCTAAAGCGCTTCAAGCAACAGACTGCCACGTTGCGTCACCTCCGAGTGACATAAATTGTCACCAGCGCCAGAATTTGACAGCGAAGACTTCATGCCTCATCCTCTTCACCAATCCCGTACTTGGCCAGCCGGTAGCGGATCGAACGAAAACTGATGCCCAGCAATTTGGCGGCCCGCTTGCGCACCCCCCGACCCTTTTCAAGGGCGCTGAGCAGAAGCGTTCTCTCGATGTCGCCGAGGTAGCTCTCCAGGTCCAGCCCTTCATCCGGTATCGCCTGAATCACATGCTGGTTCCCGGCCTGTGCGCCGACCAACTGCGCGGGCAGACAGTCCGCCGTCAGTTCCTTCTGCCAGCCGAGCACCAGACAACGCTCGACCAGGTTTTCCAGTTCCCGGATATTGCCCGGCCAGTCGTAATCGAGCAGGCGCTGCAGGGCGCCAGCACTGATCGGCAGATGCTTTTCACCGGTCAGTTTCTTATAAAAGTGGTTGAGCAGCAAGGGGATATCATCGCGCCGCTCGCGCAGCGGCGGCAGCTCGACCCGGATGACATTCAGCCGGTAAAAAAGGTCCTCGCGAAAGCGTCCCGCCTTGACCTCGTCCTCGAAAATCTTGTTGGTGGCCGACACCAGGCGGATGTCGAGCGGCAGATTGCGGGTTCCGCCGACCCGCCGGAACTCGCGTTCCTGCAGCACCCGGAGCAGTTTGACCTGCATCAGCATCGGCAGTTCGCCGATTTCGTCCAGAAACAGGGTGCCGCCGTCGGCCGATTCGAACAGGCCTTCCTTGCGCTGGTCCGCCCCGGTGAACGCGCCTTTTTCATGGCCGAACAGTTCGCTCTCGATCAGGTTTTCCGGGATCGCCCCGCAGTTGATCGCCACAAACGGCGCTTCCTTGCGCTCGCTGTTGAAATGGATGGCCCGCGCCACCAGCTCCTTGCCGGTACCGCTTTCACCGGTCAGCAGCACGCTGGCCTGACTCTGGGCAACCCGTTCGGTCAGGGCAATCAGTCGCTGCATGGCCGGGCTTTTGCCCACCAGCAGATCGCGGGAAAACTGCCGGCCGAGGGCTTTTTTCAGCGAGCGGTTTTCCTTGCGCAACTGGTTGCGTTCCAGCGCGTTGCGGACCACCAGACGGATTTCGTCGTTTTTGAACGGCTTGGTGATATAGTCGTAGGCGCCCAGTTTCATCGCCTCGACGGCCTGTTCGGTGGTCGAAAACGCGGTAATCATCATCACCACCACGTCAATTTCCTGCTCGCGGATCCGCCGCAGCAGGTCGATGCCGGTCACCCGCGGCATCTGGATATCGCTGATCACCAGATCGAACCCCTGCTCCTGGAGCTTTTTCAGCGCAACGCCGCCGTCACCGGCTTCTTCGACCTGATAGCCTTCACGGCGGAGCATGATGGCCAGCAGTTCGCGCATGCTGGCCTCGTCGTCAACCACCAGGATCCGACCGTTATCGTTCATGCCGGTCATCAACGCGACCCTCCCTCTTCGTTACTGTTCCGGCCGAAATATAGACTGAAGCGCGCCCCTCCGGTTTTTCCTTCGCTCACCTCCAGGGTGCCGCCGTGAGACTCGACGATCGAGTGGACTGTCGCCAGTCCCAGCCCGGTCCCCTTCTCCTTGGTGGAAAAAAACGGGTCGAAAATCTGCCCGCGCAGTTCCTCCGGAATGCCCGGCCCGGTGTCCTCGACATACAGGCAGCGCTCCCTGGCCGACACCCCCAGACACAGAGCCCCTTTCCCCTCCATGGCTTCGGCGCTGTTCACCGCCAGATCCCATAACGTCTGCCTGATCTGGGCCCGGTCAAGACACATCCGCACCCCTTTCGGATACTTCCGTTCAACCCGGATATGGTCAAAGCGCGCATCGGCGCTCAGCAGTTCCGCGAGCTCGTCAAGTACCAGCGTCACGTCGATCTCTTCCGGGCTGGGCGGCTTGGGTCTGGCGAACAGGAGGAAATCGGTCAGCAGTTCACTGAGCCGATCCGCTTCGCGCACGACGATGCTCATCAGGCGCCGATCCTCCTGACTGACCTTTGCATCTTCCAGCAGCAGCTGCACCGAGCCGCTGATGGAGGCGAGCGGATTGCGGATTTCGTGGGCCATCCCGGACGCCAGCCGTCCGACCGCGGCCAACCGGTCGGCGCGCTGCAAGGCGTTTTCTACTTTTTTCAGCTTGGTCAGATCCTGAAATGTCACCAGCAGGCCGACATCAGCCCCTTTGCGATCGAAAACCGCGGTCGACGCATAGCCCAGGATCAGCTCGCTGCCGTCACGCCGGACAAAACGTCCCTCCGCCCTGGCAACGATATTGTATGCTCCGTCGTTGAACAGCACAATCTCGGGCCACAGCTCGGAAATCTCAAGATCATAGACGTCTTCAAGGCTGTAGCCAAGAATGTCACCGGCCGCCCGGTTCAGCGAACGGACCTGCCCGCTTCGGTTGATCATCAGCAACCCGCTGCCCATATGGGCCAGAATCGTCTGATTCAACCTCTCCAGCTCTTCGTAATCGATCTGTTTGCGGTGAAGTTTCGCCTCGCTGACCCGCCAGCGTTCCGTCAGGGTGCCGCTGAGAAAGGCGGTCAGGAAAAACGCCACGACATGAACGAAAACCGCATAGAGAAAGGGGCCGGGTGCGGCCTTAGACTGCAGACTCAGCCAATCAAGATAGCCGAAATATTGCAGATCGAGCAGGCCGCCGAACAGAATCGCGGCCGCCGCGGCGGCCAGCAGGGTATCTCTTCGGTTCAACAGCAAGCTGGCGCTGACAATGACCAGCAGGTAGGCGAAGGAGAAAACGCTGCTCAGCCCGCCGGTGAACAGGATCAGGACGGTGACAAACAGCAGATCCCAGACCAGCTGCAGCTGGGCAAAAAAATTGAACCTTTGCACCCACTGCAACAGCAACAGGGAGAGCAGCGCCTGAAGATAGGACAACCCCAGCAGCAGAAAGAGAAACGGCGCGGCAGAGGCTCCGACATGCCCGCGCCAATAGAACAGCGCCGCGCCGCCGAGCAGCAGGGTGATCACCGCAACCCGACAGGCCAGATACCAGACCAGACTCCGGCGATCCAGCTCAAGGGTTTTGGGATGTTTGTTTTTGCCGTCAGCCATCAACCGCCGACGGTCCCGGCCAGTTTGAAGATCGGCAGATACATGGCAATAACCAGCCCGCCGACGGTGGTGCCGAGAAACAGCATCAACAGCGGCTCCATCATCGCCGTCAGATTGCCGACCGCATCATCGACTTCATCATCATAAAAATCGGCGATCTTGCTCAGCATGGTGTCGAGGGCGCCGGCCTGTTCGCCGACCTCGATCATCTGGCAGACCATCGGCGGGAAAACACCTGATGCTTTCAGCGGGTCGGCGATGGTTTTCCCCTCGCTGATGCTGGAGCGGACTTTGGCAACAGCCTTCTCGACAGTTCGGTTGCCGGCGGTTTTCTCGACAATTTCCAGTCCGTCCAGGATCGGCACGCCGCTGGAAATCATGGTGGACAGGGTGCGCGAGAACTTGGCGACAGAAACCTTGCGGATCAAGATACCGAAGACCGGCGCCTTGAGCGCCAGATCATCGACGATTTCGCGGCCTCTTTTGGTCGCGTAAAACTTTTTAAAGGCAGCGATCGAAACCACAATCCCGCCGATGATCACCAGAATATAATCCTGGATGAAATTACTCAGGTTGATGACAACCTGGGTCGGCATCGGCAAGGCGCCGCCGAAATCGGCGAACATTTTTTCAAAAGCGGGAATAACGAACACCAGGATCACCGCGATAACCACAAAGGCGATGCTGATAATGGTGGTCGGATAGGTCATGGCGCTCTTGACCTGCTTTTTCAGCTTGAGCGCTTTTTCGATATAGGCGGCCAGCCGGTTGAGGATCGTATCGAGAATGCCGCCGACTTCACCGGCGGCCACCAGATTGACATAGAGCTCGTTGAAGGCCTTGGGGTGTTTGCCCAGGGCATCGGCAAAGGTGGAACCCGACTCGACATCTTCCTTGACCTGCAGCAGAATTTTCTTGAATGTGGCATTTTCCTGCTGACTCGACAGGATGTCCAGGCATTGAACGAGCGGCAGGCCGGCATCGATCATCGTTGCGAACTGGCGGGTAAAAACAACCAGATCCTTGGTCGTTATTTTCGGGGCGAACAGCTTGATTTCCATATCAAGCGCGCCGCCGCGTTGCTTGATCTTGCCGGGCTGAATTCCCTGGCGCCGAAGCTGTGCCATGACTGCCGCTTCACTGGCCGCCTCCATGTCGCCTTTGACACTTTTTCCGTCCCTGCCCTTGCCTGCCCAGGAAAATTTTGCCATGGGTCGATCCCTTTCCGCTGCGGTACCTTTAATTCAACTGGCCGGATCAGGCACCAGTTCTACCTTGGAGAAATGATTTTCTGTCGTTTCAGGATGGCGCTGGGGTTGGCAAACATCTGCCTGATCTCTTCCGGATCCGAGGAGCGCGCCAGGGCATCCTCCTGTGAAATCTGCCGGGTATGGGCCAGCATGAACAGGGCCTGGTTCATGGTCTGGGCGCCGTATTTCTCCTGGCCGACCTGCATCTGCGAATAGATCTGATGGATCTTGTCTTCCCGAATCAGATTGCGGATGGCCGGATTCGGAATCATGACCTCCAGGGCCATCGCCCGCCCGCCGGTCGGTTTTCGCAGCAGGGTCTGCGACAGCACCCCTTCGAGAACGAAAGAGAGCTGGGTGCGCACCTGCGCCTGCTGGTTGGTCGGAAACACATCGACAATCCGGTTGATGGTCTGCACGCAGGAGTTGGTATGCAGCGTCGCAAAGCACAGGTGGCCGGTCTCGGCGATGGTCAGGGCGGCTTCGATCGTCTCGATATCGCGCAGCTCGCCGATCAGCACCACATCCGGATCCTGGCGCAGAATCGACTTCAGGGCTTTTTTGAATGAATGGGTATCGGCCCCCACCTCCCGCTGGTTGACGATGCATTTCTTATGCGGATGCAGGTATTCGATCGGGTCCTCGATGGTGATGATGTGTTCGCTGCGTTCGGTATTGATGGCATCGATGATCGCTGCCAGGGTCGTCGATTTACCGCTGCCGGTGGGGCCGGTGACCAGAACCAGACCGCGCGGCTTGCGGGAAAGACCTCGCACCACGGGGGGCAGCCCGAGCTGCTCGAAACTCAGGATGTCAAACGGGATGGCGCGGAAGGCCCCGGCCACGGCGCCGCGCTGCATGAACACATTGCCGCGAAAACGGGACAAGCCCTTGACGCCGAAGGACAGGTCCAGCTCGTTCTGTTCCTCGAATTGCCGTTTTTGCGCATCGGCCAGAACACTGTAGCAAAGCTGCTTGGTATCGGTCGGAGAGAGCTTTTCACTGCCCAGTTCGGTGACCTGACCGTCGATCCGGATCTGCGGGGTCGACCCGGTCGTGATGTGCAAATCGGAGGCCCCTTTTTCGATCATGGCTTTCAGGAGCTGATGCATATTGGCCATAGGTGCAAACCTCTCGATCAAAGGAAATATTTAAGGCTGATCAACAATTCTGATACTTTCGCAAAAACTCAGAAGATGGCTAAGCAAAAATTTCGTCCTACAAGGCTTGGTGGTTTTTCAGGGGCGAAGGCATACATATGTATGTCGAGGTCCTGAAAAAACGCCGTAACGCCGTAGGGCGGACTTTTTGCGACGCCATCAGTCGTCGCCGACCGTGCAGCGCAGAACTTCTTCCAGGGTCGTCACCCCTTCCTTAAACTTGGTCAATGCCGACTGACGCATGGTTTTGAATCCGAGCCGCATCGATTCCTGCTTGATCTCGGCGGTATTGGCCCCGGAGAGTACCATCTCCCGCAGTTCTTCAACCATCGGCATGACCTGGTAAATCCCGATCCGTCCCTTGTAGCCGGTCTCGTTGCAGAGCGAACAGCCTTTTCCCTTGTAGGTCACGAATGTGCCGATCTGCTCCTCGGGAATCCCTACGGCAAGCAGGGCATCGCGAGACAGCTCATCCGGCTCCTTGCACTCGCCGCAGACCCGCCGTCCCAGACGCTGGGCCGAGATCAGGTTCACGGCCGATGCCACCAGGAACGGTTCGATCCCCATATTGAGCATCCGGTTGATGGTGCTCGGCGCATCGTTGGTATGCAGCGTGGACAGCACCAGGTGACCGGTCAGTGCCGCCTTGATGCCGATTTCGGCGGTTTCAAAATCACGGATCTCGCCGATCATGATGATATCGGGATCCTGGCGCAGAAAGGCGCGCAGGGCGGCAGCAAAGTTCAGGCCGATCTCTTCGTGCATCTGCACCTGATTGATGCCGGCGAAGTTGAATTCGACCGGATCCTCCGCCGTGGAGATATTTTCCGAAACCTTGTTCAGCTCGGACAGCGCCGAGTACAAGGAGACCGTCTTGCCGCTACCGGTCGGCCCGGTAACCAGCACCATGCCGAACGGTTTGTGAATCTCACGCTTGAAATGGGCCAGCGCCTCTTCTTCATAACCGAGCTTGGTCATGTCGAGCTGCAGGTTGCTTTTGTCGAGCAGTCGACAGACCACCTTTTCGCCGAACAGGGTCGGCAAACAGTTGACCCGATAATCCATCTCCTGCCCTTTGCCCAGCTTGATCTTGATCCGGCCGTCCTGCGGCAGCCGCCGCTCGGCGATATCGAGATTCGCCATGATCTTGAGGCGGGAGGTGATGGCGTTTTTCATCTTGCGCGGCGGCTTCATCACCTCGTACAGCACGCCGTCGATCCGGTAGCGCACCCGAAACAGATGCTCGTACGGTTCGATATGGATATCGGAGGCCTTCCGTTTAATCGCGTCGATCAGGATCAGATTGCACAGTTTGACGACCGGAGCATCCTCGGTCGCCCTTTCAAGATCACCGAGATCATCGAGGCCCGCATCCTCGACGATCTCCAGATCCTCGAAATCCTCCAGGCTGCCCATGACATCGGCCAGTGAAGAGCTCTGATCGTAGTATTCGTCGATCGCCGCCTTGATTGCAGCCTCGGCGGCAACCACGACCTCGACGTTATAGCCGGTCATGAACTTGATGTCGTCGATGGCAAAGATATTCGAGGGATCGCTCATGGCGACGATCAGTGTCGATCCGGCGCGATTGACCGGCACCAGCTGATATTTCTGCACCACTTCGGCGGGGACCAGCTCGATGACCGCGGGGTCGATCTGAAAATCGGCAAGATTGATGGACGGCACGCCATAGTGTTTGGACAGGAAGCCGGCAAGATCGGTTTCCTGAATATACCCAAGACGAATCAGGGCGGCGCCGAGGCGGATGCCGTCCTTTTTCTGTTCCGTAACAGCCTTGGCCAACTGATCATCCGTAATCATTTCTTTACGGATCAGCAGTTCACCCAAACGTTCTGCACTCATAGGGGCGTTTCCCTCCCGGTTGAATCATTCAATCACGTATTTGCAGCAGAGAGGAACCCTCCAAAGACGCATCGGTCCGGAACTCTCCCCGGAAACTGATGGCGTCGCAAAAACTCACCAACTGCTGCGTTGCTGCAATTGCTCTCGCTGCTTCGACGTACGTAGGTACGCCTCATTGCTCGACAATCGCGCGCCTTGCATTTGGCGCTTTTTGCCTGGCCATCAATTAAGATGCGTTCGCAAAAAAGCATCTTGAACTGAATTCCCGAATGTCCGCGGGTGAATATATCACACCACAAACAGCCAAACTAGATTTAATCTATTCCAATAAACGCCGGGCACCCCCTGACATCGATGCATCAACCCCCCTCAATCCCCCCTATATAATAGGGGGGAAGGGAGCGTAGCGGAAAGGGGGGTCGTTTCTACGCAGGCCGACAATCAGGCCGCGCTCAACAACCTGGGGAAGGGAGCGTAGCGGAAAGGGGGGTCGTTTCTACCCCACTTCGCAAGCCCGCCCTCCCGAGATTAAATTCAAAAAGTGACAGCTGAATAGTTACGTTCCGTTTCAGGTCCGTTTCAGAGCGCCGAGGTACTCCCGATACTGAATGACGCGGGTCGACTCAAGCCGTTGCCGACTGCGCAGAATATCCTGGGCAATGGCCTGCTTCAGCTCTTCCGGACCGGAGAAACTCCGCTCGCCGCGCAGCCGTTCGATAAAATAGAGACGCAGCGTCTCGCCGTAAAGATCGCCGCTGAAATCGAGCAGATGGACTTCTATGGTGGGCTCGCCGGCACCGAAGGTCGGCCGCCGGCCGATATTGACCACCCCGCCGTACTCCTGTTGCCGATGCCGGACCTTGACCGCGTAAACGCCGGAACCGGGAAGCTGCTCCTTTTCGGTGACAAGATTGGCCGTCGGAAAGCCGAGTGCCCGGCCGCGCTGCTCGCCGGGGACAACCGTCCCCTCGAAGGTATAATGCCGACCGAGCAGCGCAACGACGTCACCGACATCCCCGGCGGCGATCATCTCTCGGATGCGGGTCGAACTGTACGGCCGGCCGTCGGCGCCGATCGGCTGCAGAATATCGACCCCGAAGCCGTACCTTTGCCCCTGGGCGCGCAGAAAGGCGCCGTCCCCCTCCCGGTCGCGGCCGAACGCATAATCGTAACCGACCACCAGATGGACAACCTTGAGCAGATCGACCAGCGTCCCGCGCACAAACTCCCCGGCGGAACGGGATGCCACCTCGCGGGTAAAGGGCGCCCGGATCAACAGATCGATATGCGAGGCCGCAATCAGCCGCTCCTTCTCGGCAGCCGTATTCAACAGTTGCGGCGCACGCTCCGGCGCCAGTAACTTCAGAGGGTGCGGCTCAAAGGTATAGACGACGGAACGCGCCCGGAACTGCCTGGCGCGGCGCACCGTCTGGCGGAACAGCTCACGATGGCCCAGATGCACCCCGTCAAAATTGCCCAGAGTGACCACCGAAGGTCCCTCCAGACAGCTCAACTGTTCCGGAGACTCGATAATATCCATTCCGGCTTTATCCCATAACAGAAAACATAAAGCGCATGCCGATGC
>DASWJX010000255.1:0-12680 GCA_036396915.1 Geopsychrobacteraceae bacterium
CAGATAGCGGACGTAGGCCGCGATGCGGTCGATCTGGTGGATGCCCATGCGCCGCTCGATCCGGCGATAGACGGTGTTCTTCTTGTACATCGAGAAGTCGTGGCCGGTTTTGGAACGCAGCAGGATGACGACTTTCTCCAGACCGCTCTGGTCCTTCTCCTGCAGCGCCCGCTCGGTCCGATCGATGACGCGGGCGTGCCGCAGATAGCCGAGGATCTTGCCGGGCAGCTCCTCCACCCGGGCGACCAGGTCGGCCAGCCCGGCATCGATGGCGCTGCGGGGCATGCTGTCGAACTTGGCCGAGGCCGGCTCCTGCGCCAACGCCAATCCCGCTTTTTCCTTGATGGCCCGCAGGCCCATGGTGCCGTCCGAGCCCATGCCGGAGAGGATGACGCCGATGCTGCGCTCCTGCCGGTCCTCGGCCAGGGAGCGGAGGAAGAAATCGATGGGCAGGCGCAGGCCGCGGGGCTCCTTCGGTTCGAACAGGTGCAGCACACCTTGCAGAATGGACATGTCCCGGTTGGGGGGGATCACATAGACGCAGTTCGGCTTGACCTTCATCCGGTCTTTGACCTGAAAAACCTTCATCCCGGTGGCGCGCTGGAGGAGTTCGGGCATGATCCCCTTGTGCGTCGGGTCGAGGTGCTGGACGATGACAATGGCCATGCCGCTGTCTTCCGGCACATGCCGCAGGAACAGCTCCAGCGCCTCCAGCCCGCCGGCGGAGGCGCCGATACCGACAATGGGAAAGGGCGGACCTTCTTGCACCGCCGGGGCCTCTTCCGCGGCAGACCTGGTTTGTTCAGTAGCGTTGGCCGTCGGTTTCAGTCGTTTTTTCATAACGATATATATATCAGGATTTCATTAAGTATCTAAATGGATTGTCGCAGAAAAAAGAAATATGTTGGAATTTCAACTGAATAAGGCATTGATTCCGGGGATGCCCCGATGAAGGCGTAGCGAACCACATCGGCCCCGAGTCATGCGTCGTGGCCCGTAAGGGTCTCGGCGAAGCGTTGACAGGGGGCATGCGGGCCGGGTATTGAGCCGCGAAAGTTACTGGTCCGGGGTGCCGACGCAGTCACGTCATGCTTCAAAAGAGAGGGACAATCCAGGGCCCGGCCACTCCGCATCGAATGTCCAGGCGCCACCCCGAAGGTTTCGCTGCGGAGAACCCTGTGCATCAGGGCACAGGGTCAACCTGGAGCGATCCGCATTAATTGAACGATATTTTCAATGGTTTGCCTGCCGGCGGCAGTCCTTGCGTAACGATTGTCACACCCATCGGTCTCGAACGGTCCCGCCTTGAAATCCTTAAGTGCTTGTCTGTTCAATGGCTTGTGGGTTTGTTGAGTGCCTTGGTATCGTTTTTGCTCGGGTTGCGGATGGTCCGGTCCTGAACCGGTCGCGGCAGCAGGCAGAGCTAGAGGGCTGTCGCTGGCCCGCTGTCTTATGCGGATTGAATGATTATCGACAGGGGAGACAATGAAAATCGCGTGGAAATTGCTTGCCGGGTTCGGAGTGGTGCTCGGCCTGATGCTGGTGGTGGCCTTGACCGGACTGTTCCAGCTCGACAAGGTCATCGACAGTTATCAGAACAAGGTTGGCCGGCAGTGGGAGCTGATGGAGAGCGTCGACCTGATGAGCAGCGCGGTGCTGCAGATGCGTCGCCATGAGAAGGATTTTCTGCGGAGCCGGGATATGCGGTATCCGCCGCTGGTGCTGCAGCATCACGAACATGCTCTGGAGCAGGTCCGCTTTCTCCAGCAGCAGGCAAGAAATTCCGAGGTCAGTCGGGCCGCAAACAGCATGCTGACCAGTCTCGACGGGTACCGAAAGGGGTTCGGTGCGTTCGTCACCGCCAGTCAGGAGCGCGGTCTCGACAGTGAGTCGGGGGCGCAGGGCGAATTTCGCAATGCGGCCGATCAGGTCGAGGCGATGCTCAGGCTTTTCCAGGTGGGCGATTTCCGCAGCGGAGAAATCTACTATCTGGGCATGCGGCGTCACGAGAAGGATTATCTGCTGAGCGGCGATGAGACCTTTCTGCAGCAGAACGCAAAGAGCGCTCGGCAACTCAGGGAGCTGATCAACGGTTCCGAGCAGTTTTCCGGGGCGCTCAAGCGTGCGATCAATGCAAAACTCGACAGCTATGCCGCAACCTTCGCCACCCTGGTGGCCAGGGACCGGGACATCGACGAGCTGCTCAAGCGGATCGAGTTCGAAGCCGACAATGTCATCGTGCTGGCGGAACAGGTCGACGCGGCTGTCGGCGCCGTCCGTGATGCGGAAATTGCCGCCATCGAAAGCTCGTCAGCGCGGGCGTCTCTGCTGCTGTGGCTGCTGGCCGGCGTCAGTCTGCTGATCGGCTCCGGCTTCGCCCTGCTGTTTGCCCGGAGCATTTCGGTGCCGATGAATCGCGCCGTCGCCATGATCCAGGCGATCGGTTGCGGCCGGCTTGACGAGCGTCTCAACATGCAGCGTTGCGATGAGATCGGCGTGCTGGGCCGGGAGCTCGACCGCTTTGCCGCCAGCATGCAGGATGAGGTGCTGGCCGCTTTCGCCGCCCTCGCCGCCGGGGATTTTACCTTTCGAGCCGCCGGGGTGATCGCCGCTCCGCTGCACCGGGCCAATACCGCTCTTAACGAGCTGGTGAACCGGATTCAGGCCGCCACCCGGCAGGTCGTCCAGGGGAGCCAGGTGGTTTCGGAGACGGCCAACCATCTCTCGCGAGGGGCGACAGAGCAGGCGGCAGCGGCCGAAGAGGTCGCGGCGTCGATCGAGGAGATGACCGCGAATATCCGCCAGAATTCAGAAAACGCCGCCGAGACCGGGAGAATCGCCGGGCAGGCGTCCGCTTCGGCTCGGCAAGGGGGGCAGGCGGTGGCCGACACCGCCAGGGCGATGCGGCAGATCACCGAGAAAATTTCGATCATCGAGGAAATTGCCCGGCAGACCAATCTGCTGGCCCTCAATGCCGCCATCGAAGCGGCCCGTGCCGGCGAGCACGGCAAGGGTTTTGCGGTGGTTGCCGCCGAGGTGCGCAAGCTGGCCGAACGGAGCCAGGATGCCGCCTCCGAGATCAGCGCGCTCTCCGGGTCGAGCGTGGCGGTGGCCGAGCAGGCCGGCAGCATGCTGGAAGAGATGGTTCCGGGAATCCTGAAAACCACCGAGCTGATCCGGGAGATCAGCGCCGCCAACCTGGAACAGGAGGCGGGCACCGGACAGATTGCCGGCGCGATTCAGCAGCTCGACGGGGTGATCCAGAGCAATGCCGGTTCCGCCGAAGAGATGGCGGCGACGGCCGAGGAGCTCTCGTGCCAGGCCGAGCAGTTGCAGGCACGCATGGCCCGCTTCAAACTACTGGACCAGCAGTTCACGACCGCTCACCGGCCGCCCGCTGACGAGCGGGAAGGCGCTGCTCCGGGCGCGGTTGATGGTCCGGCGCCGCCCGCCATTGAAATGACGGCCGCGCTTGCCGAAGCGCTGTCGCCCTGACCGGCAAGCGTGCCGCCGGAAAATGTCCCGCGGCTTAAATCCGGCTTGACAGAACGAAGAATATGGGTAGTATCAAAACACCATTTTAGAAATGTACCGATGCGGAGAGGTTTTTTTTGATCGATTTTTTATGGGAATTTTTTAGGATGAACTCTCTATCGGTGGCCAGTCCGCGGTTTTCCGTCGCAGGCGTCTCGTTATGACGTTGCCCCGTCTTGAAAAAAATCTGAGTGGCTGAAGAGAATTTTACTACGAAATAAATAACACTGTTATGCAGAATCGGAGGAGGGGTTTTTTAATGCTGTGCAATGCGAGGACTCCTCATGCGCTGTGGTTGCGTCATCGACAGGTTGATAAAACATGACAGGTGGATTCTGGCTCTGTTCTGGTCGGTTTATGTCTGCGCGGCGGCGACCTGGGCCTGGTGGGACCTGCCGAAGTCCCTGGTTTTCCAGGCTCCGGCCGCCGCCGAACGGTTTATGCGCTCCTACCACCACTGGGGGCAGGCGCTGCTGTTGCTCATGACGTTGGCCTTCCCGCTGCTGGCCCTGCGCAACTGTTTTTTTCGAAAAAAGACCGAAAAGGGTCTCAGGGAGTTGGCGCAGGGCGTCTCTTCGGCGATCGGCGACTCCTTCTTCCACTCCCTGGGCAGGCACCTCTCCCAGGCGCTGGGGGTCGATTACGTGATCATCGGGCGTCTCGCGGCCGAGACCGAAAACCGCGTGGATACCGTGGTCGCTTATGCGGACGGCGCCGCCATGGACAATTTCAGCTACGCTCTGACCGGCACCCCCTGCGCAGCGGTCTTCCGGCAGCGGGGCACGTCCTATCGATGCCGGGTCCGCGAGCTGTTCCCCGAGGATCAGCGTCTGCAATCCCTCGCCGCCGAGGGCTATGCCGGGACTCCGCTCTTCGGCTCGGACGGCCGTCCGCTCGGCCTGCTGGCGGTGCTGGACCGCAAGCCGATCAGGGACCTGGACTTCGTGGAGTCGCTGCTCAAGGTCTTCGCGGTACGGGCCGCGGGGGAGCTGGAGCGGAAAAAATCCGAGGAGCAGGTCCGCTACCTGGCCCACTACGACACCCTGACCGGCCTGCCGAACCAGGCGCTTTTCACCGACCGGCTGACCCTGCAGGTCGCTCATTCCCATCGCCTGGTTGAGAAGTTCGCGGTTTTCAACCTCGATATCGATCATTTCAAGAGAATCAACAACGCCTTCGGCCACGCCCTCGGGGATGCTCTGCTCAAGGCGATCGCCGCCCGCCTCAGCGCAGTCCTGCGCGAGGACGATACGGTGGCCAAAATGGGCGGCGACAGTTTCATCATGCTGCTGCCCGATATCCGGCAGGCCGAGCGCGCCGCCAAGGTCGCCCGGAAAATCCTCGACAGTTTCCATGCGCCTTTCATACTGGAGCAGCAGGAGATTTTCCTGTCGGCCAGTCTCGGCATCGCCATCTATCCGTCCGACGGCGCCAAACCGCAGCTGTTGCTGAAGAACGCCGACACGGCGCTGCAGCGGGCCAAGGAGCAGGGGCGCAACGATTTCCAGTTTTACCGGTCGCAGATGAATGCCAGGGCTCAGGATCAGCTGGCGTTCGAAAGCCAGCTGCGCACGGCGATCGAGCGCGACGAGTTTATCCTCCATTACCAGCCCCAGGTCGATGCCGGGACCGGCGAACTGACCGGGGTCGAGGCCCTGGTGCGCTGGCGGCATCCGCAACTGGGGCTGATTCCGCCCGCCCGCTTTATCCCCCTGGCCGAGGAGACCGGCGCCATTGTCGCGCTCGGGGAGTGGATTCTGCGCAGCGCCTGTCGTCAGGCCAGGATCTGGCAGCGGCAGGGGTTTCCCCCGTTGCGGGTCTCGGTCAATCTCTCGCCCCGCCAGTTCCGGCAGCACGATTTTGTCAAACGTTTTGACGAGATCCTGGCCGAGGCGGCGCTCTGCCCCTCGTGCATCGGCCTGGAGATCACCGAGAGCGCGGTGATGGAGGATCCCGCCGGCGCCGCCGGACAGCTCGATCTTCTCCGCCACCGGGGGGTGCACATCTCGATCGACGATTTCGGCACCGGTTATTCCTCGCTGGGCTATCTCAAACGATTTTCCATCGATATGCTCAAGATCGACCGCTCCTTCGTCGCCGATCTTCCCCATGCCGCCGATGATATCGCCATTGTCCAGGCGGTGATCGCCATGGCCCACAAACTGAACATCAAGGTGCTCGCCGAGGGGGTGGAGAGCGGCGCGCAGCGGCTCTTTCTGAACGCACAGGGCTGCGATGAATTGCAGGGGTTCCTGTTCGGCCGGCCGGTGCCGGCGGAGGATCTGTACCGCCTGTTCGGTAAGACGGCGCCCCGGCCGCTCGGGGACGGCCGGCGGCAAAAGACCCGGCGGGCCGCCGGTGCTTTCGCCGCCACGGTGCCGGGACCCTGTTCATCCGGCATCTTCGGCGGCTGAAACGGAAAAAAATGGTAACTATTCAGCACCCTGACATCGATGCAGCAATTGGTTGAGCTCCCTCCCCTTCAAGGGGAGGGTTGGGGTGGGGATGGGCTTGTTCCAGTACGCCATCACCCCATCCCCCTCCCGACCTCCCCCTTGAAGGGGGAGGAGATAAATTCATCAGTGACAGCTGAATAGTTACAAAAAATGATCCTGCCCGTCGGGTTTATGCTGGACAGCATGCTGGCGAAGCGGCAGGCTGGCGGTGTCTGCGGGAAAGGAGCGGGGACAATCGATGAAACGCTGCGCATGGGCGAACGCCACGGAACGCTACCGGCAATACCATGACCTGGAATGGGGCGTGCCGGTCCATGACGACCGGCTGTTGTTCGAATTCCTGATTCTGGAAGGCGCCCAGGCGGGCTTGAGCTGGTCGACGATTCTCAACAAGCGGGACAACTACCGGCAGGCCTTCGACAACTTCGACGCGCAGCGGATCGCCGTTTACTCCGAGGCGAAAATCCGGGCGCTGCTGCAGGATCCGGGCATCGTCCGCAACCGGCTGAAGGTCAATGCCGCGGTGACCAATGCCCGGCGCTTTCTGGAGGTGCGCCAGGAGTTCGGCAGCTTCGATCGCTACATCTGGTCGTTCGTCGCCGGCCGGACCATGGTCAATCACTGGCAGCGGCTGTCCGATATCCCGGCCACTACCCGCCAATCGCAGGCGCTGAGCAGGGATCTGAAGCAGCGCGGCTTCACGTTCGTCGGCGCAACCATCTGTTATGCCTTCATGCAGGCGGTGGGGATGGTCAACGATCATCTCGTCGACTGCTTCCGCCATGCCGAGCTCAACAGTTCGCCGGACCACGGGCGCTAGCGGCCCGGCGCAAAAAAAAGCGTAAGTCCGCAAGGCCCAGCCAAAAGCCCCGCCCGATGTCGACCATCGGGCGGGGCTTTTGGCTGGCTGCACTCTCAGAGGAGCGTCACCCAGTTGTGCCGGTCGGCCTGCCGGCCGTACTGGATGTCGGTGAGCGACCTGTAGAGTTTCATGGTCAGTTCGCCCGGTTCGCCGCCGCCGAAACGGACGCAGTGCCCCTTGTAGCAGAAGGAGCCGACCGGGGAGATGACCACGGCGGTGCCGGTGCCGAAGGCTTCCCGCAGGCGGCCGTTCTCCACGCCCGCCATCACTTCGTCCACCGCCAGGGCGCGTTCCTCGACCTGGTAGCCCAGCTCCCGGCAGAGGGTCAGGACCGAGCGGCGGGTGATGCCGTCGAGTACGGTGCCGCGCAGCGGCGAGGTGACGATCTTGCCGTCATAGAGGAAGAACATGTTCATGCTGCCGACCTCTTCGACGTACTTCTTCTCCTTGGCGTCGAGCCAGAGCACCTGGTCGTAGCCGTTTTCCGCCGCTTCCTTGGCGGCGTAGAGGCTGGCCGCGTAGTTGCCGCCGGTCTTGGCTTCGCCGGTGCCGCCTTCGGTGGCGCGCACGTAGTGATCCGAGATCCAGATCTTGACCGGCGCGATGCCGCCCTTGTAGTAGGCGCCGACCGGGCAGAGGATGACGTAGCAGAGATACTGATCGGCCGGACGCACGCCGAGCATCGGCTCGGAGGCGATCATGGTCGGCCGGATATAGAGGCTGGTCCCTTCGCTGACGGGCACCCAGTCCGCTTCCAGGCGGACCAGTTCCAGCAGCGCATCGAGGAAGAACTGCTCGTCGACTTCCGGCATGCACATGCGGCGGGCGCTGCGGTTGAAGCGGGCCACGTTGTCGGCGGGCCTAAACAGGGCGATCTTGCCGTCGGGACGGCGGAAGGCCTTGAGCCCTTCGAAAATCTCCTGGGCGTAGTGAAAGACCATGGCGGCCGGATCGAGGGAGAAGGGCGCATAGGGCTGAATGCGGGCCGAATGCCAGCCTTTGCCGGTGTCGTACTGCATGACGAACATCCGGTCGGTGAACTGCTTGCCGAAGGTCAGTTGCGCTTCGTCGCCAAGGCCCGGCTTGGGGTCGGTCACGGGCAGAACTTCAAGTTTCATGGTCCATCTCCCACCAGCATAAAGGGGTCGGTGCAATAGGAAAACAAGTGTTTTTTTTATCACAGCCGGGTAGCGAGCCGCAACAATATCCTTTGGCTGAGTTGCTAACACGGGCGGGCGCCGCTCTTGAACTCGGTAACGGAAGGGCGTACCATGGGGGCGCTTGAGCAAAGGGGTGCGTATGGAAACCGTCGAACTGAAATACGGGACCGAGAGCTGGCCGCTGCCGCTGAACAATGCCCGATTGCTGACCGCTGAGTCGCGTGAGGTTCCCGATCCGCAAACAGCGATCCGTCGGGCGCTGGCTGAGCCGCTGGGGACGCCGCCGCTCCACCAGATCTGCCGTCCTGGCGAGCGGGTGGTGATCGTGACCTCCGATATCACCCGCTATACCGGCAGCGAGCTCTACCTGCCGATCCTGGTCGCGGAGTTGAACCGGATCGGCATCGAAGATCGCGATATTTCCATCGTCATTGCCCTGGGGATCCACCGTAAACAGAGCGAGGCGGAGCAGCGCAAGATCCTCGGGAAACTCCATGGAAGGATTGCCGTCTATGATCACGATTGCGATGATCCGGCCCAGCTGGTCGATCTGGGGGGCACCGACTCCGGGATTCCGGTTCTGATCAACCGGCGAGTGGCCGAGGCGGAGCGGGTTATCGTCACCGGCACCATCGGTTTTCATTATTTTGCCGGTTTTGGCGGCGGGCGCAAAGGGTTGGTGCCGGGGGTGGCCTCGCGCGAAACCTGCATGGCGAGCCACTTTTCGGTTTTTAATCCCCCGCAGGTGGGCGGCAAACATCCTCGCGCGGTGACCGGCGTGCTGGACGGCAACCCGGTGCACAACAACCTGCTGCAGGCGGCGCGGATGGTCGGCGCCGATTTTCTGCTCAACACGGTGCTGTCGCCGGACAAGGAGCTGCTCGGGGTTTTCTGCGGCGATCTGGAACAGGCCCACCTGGCCGGTTGCCAACTGGTGCGCGATCTCTACCAGGTGTCTTTGCCGGCGGCGGCGGACCTGGCCATCATCTCCTGCGGCGGCCAGCCGAAAGACATCAACTTCATCCAGGCGCAGAAGGCCCTTGACTACGGCGTCAACGCGGTCCGCGCAGGGGGGACGGTGATCCTGCTGGCGGCCTGCCCCGACGGCTTCGGCCATCCGACCTTTTTCGACTGGTTCCGCTATCAGGATCTCGATGCATTCGAAGCGGCCCTGCGCGCGAACTACCAGATCAACGGCCAGACCGCCCATGCCACCCTGGCCAAGGCCCGCCGTTATCGGGTGATTCTGGTCAGCGCCTTGAGTGCCGGGCAGACCGCCCGCATGGGCATGGAAAAAGCGGCAGGTTTGCAGGAGGCGCTGGACATGGCGCATGCCGGCCTGCCCGCCGAAGCGGATATCGTGGTGATTCCCGACGGGGGGATGGTTTTGCCGCGGGTGGTTGCCTCCTGAGGCTGGACTTTACGCTTTGATCTGGGCGATAATGTGAAAAATTCGAGGCGCGAAGACGGCCACGACCGGCTCTTCGTGCCTCGCCTGTTTTGACAGCGCCGTGTACGGCCGAAAGGGAACGAGAGCGGATGCTTGATGCGCGCATTATAAAAATTCTGACGAGTATCGTCGGCCGGGAGAACCTGTCGACGGAGAAGGCCGACCTGATCTGCTATTCCTACGATGCCACCCAGCGGCGCTTTCTGCCCGAAGTGGTGGTGCATCCCGGCAGCGCCGACGAGGTCAGCCTGATCATGAAGATGGCCAACGCCGAGCGCATTCCGGTCTTTCCGCGCGGCGCCGGCAGCGGCTTTACCGGCGGCAGTTTGCCCACCGCGGGCGGCATCGTTCTGGTGATGACCCGTTTCGATCAAATCCTGCAGATCGACGAGGACAACCTGGTGGCGACGGTCGAGCCGGGGGTGGTGACCGAGCAGTTCCAGCAAGCGGTGGAGAAGGTCGGCCTGTTCTACCCGCCGGATCCCGCGTCGCTGAAGTTTTCCACCTTGGGCGGCAATGTCGCCGAATGTGCCGGCGGTCCCCGCTGCGTCAAGTACGGCGTGACCAAGGATTTCATCCTCGGCCTGGAAGTGGTCACCCCCACCGGCGATATCATCGCCACCGGCGGTTCCACCATGAAGGGGGTGGTCGGTTACGATCTGACCAAGCTGATGTGCGGCAGCGAGGGCACCCTGGCGGTGATCACCAAGATTATCGTCAAGCTGCTGCCGCTGCCCGAGGCGAAGAAGACCATGCTGGTGCTGTTCGATTCCATCGACGGTGCGGCCCAGGCGGTGGCCGAGATCATCCGCGGCAAAATCATCCCGACCACCCTGGAGTTCATGGATGCGGCGACCATCGATTGCGTCCGCCGGGCCGGCGATCTGCAGGTTCCGGAGGCGGCCCGCGCCCTGCTGATCATCGAGGTGGACGGCGACGCCGATCTGATCGGCAAGCAGGCCGGCCGGATTGCCGAAATCGTCCGGCCGCTCGGGGTGGTGGAGACCCGCATCGCCGAAACCGCTGCCGAAAGCGAGGCGCTCTGGCAGATCCGCCGCTCGGTATCGGCCTCTTTGCGCAAGGTCAATCCCGACAAGTTCAACGAAGACATCTGCGTGCCGCGCAGCAAGGTGCCGGAGATGATCCGCAAGGTCGAGGCGATTTCCCGCAAGTATGAGGTGCCGATCGTCAATTTCGGCCATGCCGGCGACGGCAACATCCATGTCAATGTGATGATCGACGGCAAGGTTCCCGGCCAGCAGCAACGGGCCGATGCCGCCATCGAAGAGGTTTTCAGGGGCGCCCTCGAACTGGGCGGGACCATGAGCGGTGAGCACGGGGTGGGCATCATGAAGGCCCCCTACCTTGCGCTGGAACTCTCCGACCGGGCGGTGGACTACATGAAGACCATCAAGCGCGCGCTGGATCCGAACAATATCCTCAATCCGGGCAAGATCTTTCTGGCGGATTGACCGGGCGGCGCGCATAAGCGGAACGTTGTTCAATAGTAAGGGCACGGCACGCCGTGCCCGATAACGATAGCGATAAACGGATGTCCAAGCTGAAAAAACTTGAAGAGTATCGCGAAGCGATCGAGCAGTGCGTCAAGTGCGGTGCCTGCCGGGCGCACTGCCCGGTGTTCGGGGCCGAGAAACACGAAGGACGGGTGGCGCGGGGCAAGGTGGCGCTGGCCGGAGCCCTGCTCGACGGCGAGATCGGACTCGAAGAGAAGCTGCTGTTCGATCTGTCGCAGTGTCTGTTGTGCGGCAGTTGTTGCGCCCAGTGCCCGAACCAGGTTCCGACCGAAGAGATCGTCGCCGCCGCCCGGCGCGACATCGCCGAAAAGAAAGGTCTGTCCTTGTTCGGCAAGGGCCTGACCACGGTCTTGAAAAACCAGCCGCTGATGAATGCCCTGGCCAAAACCGGCGGGACGCTCTCCGCTCTGCTGTTTAAAAAACTGCCCGAAGACAGCGGCCTGCGGCTGCGGTTTCCGGCCCCCTTCATAGCGTCCGACCGGACCCTGCCGCCGATTGCCGCCAAACCGTTTCGTGAGCGGCACCCCGAAATCATCGCCGGCCGAGCGGACCGGCCGACCGTCGCCTTCTTCACCGGTTGCGGCATCAACTACATGTACCCCGAGATCGGCGAGGCCTTTCTCAAGGCCCTGCGGTTTCTCGGTGTGACCGTGATCATCCCGGCGGATCAGGGCTGCTGCGGTCTGCCCGCGGTCAGCGCCGGCGCCGGCGCCGTGGTCGAGGAACTGGCGGCCCGCAACCTGCAGGCCCTGACCGCCCGCCCGGTCGATTGGATTGTCACCGCCTGTGCTTCGTGCCACGCCGGACTGGGCAAGGTTTACGCCGATCTGGAAGGGGAATACACCGATCTGGCGGCCAGGGTTAAGGATATCTTCGTCTTTCTGGTCGAGCAGGGACTGCCGGAACGATTGGCGGAACTGCCCGAGCCCGAAGAGAAGGTGCGGGTCACCTATCACGATCCCTGTCATCTGCGGACCCGGGGGATTACCCGCGAGCCGCGGCAGATTCTGCAGGCGCTGCCGCAGGTGGAGTTTGTCGAAATGGAAGCGGCCGGAACCTGCTGCGGGCTGGGGGGGACCTATTCCGTTTATCATTACCAGACCAGCCAAAAGATCGGCGCCAAAAAGGCCGGCCACATCGAAGCAAGCGGAGCGGACCTGGTCGCCACCGACTGTCCCGGCTGTATCATGCAGTTGCAGGACAGCCTCAATCACGCCGGAAGCGCTGTCAAGGTTGCCCATATCCTCGATCTGCTGGCCATGGCCTTGCCCGAGCAGCCGCCGTCCTGAAGACCTAAGCGTCAGCTAAGCGTCAGCTAAGCGTCAGCTGCGGGACAGCATCTCTGCTGCCGCGCGACCGGCGCTGACCGCCCGCTTCCGAAAACCGCTCCCCCCCCCCGTTCGTTGTAATTTCCCCGCCGCGTCAGTTTGCGGTCAGCTCCGACCATCGCGCGCCTTGCATGTGGCGCTTTTTGCTTAGTCATCCGCGTTGATGCTTTTTGCGACATGGTTATCCACTTCACCCAAGTTGTTGATTCAGGATCAGAGGTTTTCACCACAGACTCAGAGATCTCAGAGAAATTCAAATTCCATGGGATTCAACCTTATTATGTCTTTCCTCTGTGGCTCTAGTGAGCGAAGCGAACGTGTGGTGGAAAAGATTTTAGGTTTGCCACTATCCATC
>DASWJX010000256.1:0-6817 GCA_036396915.1 Geopsychrobacteraceae bacterium
CCCCGGACCATTTTCCCGGTGCCGGGAAAATGGTCTGCAAAGCATTGATGTTGTCGATGATCTTCATTCGTCCGCACCCTTCCTGTTACGGTCCGCCGCACCGCCGGCCTCAACCCAGGCATCGACCTGATCTTTCTTGAATTTCCAGAGCCGGCCGACTCTATGCGCGGGCATCGTGTACTTGTCGATCCAGCGGTAAACGGTGTCACTGCTGACACCAAGGTACTTGCCTATCTCTTCTACTGACAACCAGCGGTCTTCCATCTCGGCCATTTCTTTAACCCCTCATGGGAGATTGATTTTTCTGGCCACGCCAGAGGCGAATGCAGGGTTGCAGAGCAGTTTTTCCCCAACTTGAAATATTTTCTAAAGTATTCAGGCAGGGACCGACTGTCAAACGCTTTTGTCCGGATAAGGCCGCACAAGGCGGAAAATGGACGCGGATGCCGAGCCAATCCGGCCATCGTTTCCGACGGCCCATCGTCCGCTTTTTTCTTCCCACCGCATAACCCGTTGGCCGATGGGAGGGGGAAGTTGACCAGGCCGCGGCAGGCATGGGAGCGTGACCGGCGCAAAAAAAATACCCCGTTCCGGAGGAGGCCGGAACGGGGCGAAGCACGTGGGAGAGAGGGGTCCACGCGTGTTGAATCGGGCAGCCTCCTAGCGCTCTTTCAGCGTCGCGGCCAACAGTTCGATGGTATGCCGCACCTGCACCGTGGCGTCGTCTTTTTCCAACCCGCCGCGGATCTGCATCATGCAGCCGGGGCAGTCCATCGCCACACAGTCCGCGCCGCTGTTTGCGATGTCGGTCAGTTTGTCGCGAAGAATCATCTTCGAGATATTCGGATGACTGGTCAGCGAGTACGATCCGCCGAAACCGCAGCAGCGATCGGCGTGGTCCATCTCCACCAGCTGGTGACCCGAGCTTTCGATCAGGCGCCGCGGTTCCTTCCAGACGCCGGCGCCGCGCTTGAGGTGGCAGGAATCGTGATAGGTGACCTTCTGCCGCTGCGCCGTTTCCGTGAACTGATCGGCGGCCCCCAGCTGATTGACGATAAAGCCGGCGGCGTCGACGGTGATCTCCGCCAGCCGCTCGGCCCTGGCCGCCCAGACCGGATTGTCGCGCAGGTGCTCGACGAAGTCGCGCTGCAGGGCCATGGTGCAGGTCGGACAGGTGGTCAGAACAAAATCGGGATCGCCTGAGAGCATGGCCTCGACGTTCTGTTTGGCCAGCTCGACCGCGGTCTCCTTGTCCCCCGAATAGAGCGCCGGAACGCCGCAGCAGTTCTGCTCCTTGGGATAGCTGACCCGGACATTCAGGTGATTCATCACCGTCACCAGGTCGACGCCCAGCTCGGGGAAGAGAAAATCGTTGGCGCAACCGCCGTAGAACGCCACATGGTAACGGGGCTTTTCCAGCGGCTGGGGGATGCTGTCGAAAATATCGCGCAACGGCTTGTCGGCCACCGCCGGCAGGGTCCGCCATTCGGTGAGACCGGAGAAGAACAGCGGCAGATGGCGGATGGTCCGCTCGCCCCGGGTGACCGGTTTCTGCAGCAGGCTGGCGGCGCGCAGCAAACTGTGGAACAGCTTGCGGTTGCGCATCACCTTGCGGAACACCAGCGACTTGCCGGCGCCGATCCCCTCTTCGTCGCCGATGGTTTCCCGCAGGCTGAGGATGATGCTCTCCAGGTCGATGTTCGACGGGCAGACGGCGACGCAGGAGCGACAGCCGATGCAGGCGCGAACCAGCTCGGCCGCGTTGTCGAGGCCGTGGAAGAAGGCGGTCAGGATGATGCCGATGGCGCCGATATAGATGTGGCCGAAGACATGGCCGCCGACGGTCTGGTAGACCGGACAGACATTGGCGCAGGCGCCGCAGCGCACGCAGCGCAGCGCATCCTTGCAGTGCGGCGAGGCGGCCAGGGCGCTGCGGCCGTTGTCGAGCAGGACGATGTGCAGATCCTTGTCGCCGTCGCCGCTTGGCACCGCGCCGCGGATCCAGGTCACGTAGCTGGTCAGCAGCTGGCCGGTGGCGTTCTTCGGCAGGATCCGCACCACCCTGGCGGCATCCTCCAGGGTCGGCACCAGCTTCTCGATGCCGACCAGGGCCACGTGGGTCGACGGCAGGGTGCTGGCCAGCCGGGCGTTCCCCTCGTTGGTGACCAGCGCGATGCCGCCGGTTTCGGCGACGGCGATGTTGGCCCCGGTGATGCCGATGTCGGCATCGAAATAGCCCTGGCGCAGCTGCTGGCGGGCGACCTCGACCAGGTGCCCGATCTCCGCCGGCTCCTGATGGCCGGTCACCTTGCTGAACAGTTCGGCCACCTCCTCCTTGAACATGTGGATCGCCGGCATCACCATGTGGCTCGGCCGCTGTCCGGCCAGCTGGATGATCCATTCACCGAGATCGGTCTCCAGCGCCCTGGTGCCGGCTTTCTCCAGGGCCGCGTTGAGATGGGTCTCCTCGCTGGCCATGCTCTTGCTCTTGACCGCCAGCTTGGCGCCCTTCGCCCTGGCCAGAGCGGCGATATAGGCGTTGGCGTCCTCGGCCGTGGCGGCGCGATAAACCGTGGCACCGGCGGCCTCGGCATTGCGGATGAATTCCGCAAGATACTGATCGAGGTTGTCGCGCACCCGGTCTTTCATGGCGGCGATCTCCCGGCGCAGCGCTTCGAAATCGAGGCCGCTGAAGGCCTTTTCCCGGGCCTGCAGATAGGCGTCACCGAACTGATGCAGCGCTTGCTGTAACCTGGGGGTGGCCAGCGCCTTGTCGATTTTTTCGCGATATTGCCGATTTCTCTGTTTGTTCATATGAACTCCGTGAGGAGAAAGGCGTCAGGCCCCAGGATTCAGTCTATTCGGAAGATTTTAACCTGATTCCTGACATCTGATGCCTGGCACCTGATTTTCACAGCTCCAGCAGATCGCTGGAAAGCCCCGGAACCAGCAGGATGTGCAACTCCTTCGGCCCGTGAACGCCGATGGTCAGAACCCGTTCGATATCCGCCGTGCGGCTGGGCCCGGTGATGTAGGCGATGTAGTTGCGCGGATCGCGCCGGTGCAGAGCACGCAGCGGGGCGACGGCGGCAAGACCGTCGGCGAGAATTTTCAGCGGGTCGAGCAGGGCGAAATGCCGCTCGGGGAGGGTGGTGGCGAGCCGGATCGCCTCGTCGGTACTGTCCAGCACCAGGGTCCCGGTGTCGGCCAGAGCGAAATTGACCCCGCTCACTCCGGCAGCGGCGGATCGCCCGGCCTGCCGAAAAGCTCCGGTCAGGACTTCCAGACCGGCCCCGGCAAGCCGCTGCGCCAGCCCGAGCCGCTGCCCGGATGGGAACGACGGGACCATGAGCGGACCGCCCGCATGGCGGCCAAGGTACTCCAGAACCTGACCGGCATCCTGCAATCGAACCACCCGGCTGCCGACAGTGCCGGCCGCCGCGCTAAACGCGTCCGTGTAATGCGTTTTATCCGTCATCGCTATATCCCTCTTGTAAATTGGTCTTACCATTTACCCTAAGGGCTTGCAGCGCCCAAGTCAAGACTAAAAAATAACATTGTTCTTCAAGTAACTGTTGAGTGCCACGACATCGATGCACCATTTGGATCGCCCCCCATCCCCTTCAAGGAGAGGGCTGGGGCGGGGATGGGGCGCCGAAAAAGAATGGCGGCGGCACCTTGCGTTTTTGCGAAAGTATGCTTGCATCTAACAGAACATCCGCCACCCATGATGCTGTTTTGCATCGCTTGATTACTTTTTGAATCGAACGCAACGTGCTGTTTTTAAAGAGATATAATACATTCTTTATCTTTTGAATCAATTTTGAATCGCTTTCGGTCGCAACCGTGTTCGGCGTTGCGCGCAACCGCCTGCTTACAAAACAGTTTTCTACAATGGAACGGTCCTTGCTTTTACTGCAGGACAACCACCAGACCCGAGGAGGCAACAGATGAAGGATGTATTCGTAGTGGATGCCTTGCGCACCCCGTTCGGCTCTTTCGGCGGCAGTTTGTCGGAGATTGCCGCCCCGGACCTCGCCGCCGAAGTCATCGGCGCCCTGCTCGAACGCCACGCCGTCCCCGGCGAGCGGATCGGCGAAGTCATTCTCGGCCAGGTCCTGCAAGGCGGCAGCGGCCAGGCGCCGGCCAGACAGGCGATGCGCCGGGCGGGCCTGCCGGACAGCGTCCCCGCCATGACCATCAACAAGGTCTGCGGCAGCGGCCTGAAGGCGCTGATGCTGGCCGCCGACGCGATCCAACTCGGCCACGCCGGGCTGGTGCTGGCCGGCGGCATGGAAAGCATGTCGCTGGCCCCCTACCTGCTGCCCAAGGCCCGCTTCGGCCAGCGCATGGGGCACGGTGAAATACTCGACCTGATGCTGTACGACGGGCTGCTGGATCCCGATAGCGGCCGGCACATGGGCGTCATCACCGAAGCATGGATCGACAGCCACAACATCAGCCGCGAGGAGCAGGATGCGTTTGCCGCCCGCTCCTACCGCCTCGCCCAGGCCGCCCTCGGCAACCGGACCTTTGCCGATGAGCTGGTGGCGGTGGTCAAGCAAAGCCGCAAAGGGGAGCTGCGCATCGACAGCGACGAGGAACCGTTGCGCGGGGAGATTGAACGGCTTGCCGAACTGCGGCCGGTCTTCGGCAAGAGCGGCAGCATCACCGCCGGCAACGCTTCAACGATCAGCGACGGCGCCGGCGTCGCCCTGCTGGCCGATGAAAAAAGCCTCAAGCAGTACCAGCTGACGCCCAAAGCGCGCCTGATCGCGGCCTCGACCCACAGCACGGCGCCCGATCTGTTCGCCGAAGCGCCGGTCGGCGCCATCCGCACCTGCGTCGAGCGGGCCGGGCTGCAGCTCGACGACATCGGTCTGTTCGAAATCAACGAAGCCTTTGCCGCCGTCCCGCTGCTGGCGGCCAGGCAGCTCGCCATCGCGCCGGACAGGATCAACGTCAACGGCGGTGCGGTCGCCCTCGGCCATCCGATCGGGGCCAGCGGCGCCCGGCTGGCGGCGACGCTGATCCGGGAGATGCAGGCGCGCAAGGTCAGATACGGCCTGGCCACGCTCTGCATCGGCGGCGGCGAAGCGGTCGCGGCACTCTTTGAACGTGTCTAACGACATCGTGCGCCAACTCATTTCACTACTAATGGAAAAAGGACGCTGACATGAAACCGATCTTTACCTCCGCCGCAAAGGCCCTGGAAGGACTGACCCGCGACGGCATGACGGTGGCCGCGGGCGGCTTCGGCCTGTGCGGCATCCCCGAAAACCTGATCATCGCCCTGCGCGACAGCGGCGTCAAAGACCTGACCGTGGTCAGCAACAATGCCGGGGTCGACGATTTCGGCCTCGGCCTGTTGCTGCAGACCCGCCAGATCAGGAAAATGGTCTCCTCCTATGTCGGCGAGAACGCCATCTTCGAACAACAGTTTCTCAGCGGCGAGCTGGAACTGGAACTGACCCCGCAGGGGACCCTGGCGGAAAAGCTGCGCGCCGGCGGGGCCGGCATCCCCGCCTTCTACACCCGCACCGCCTACGGCACGATCCTGGCGGAGAACAAGCCGACGGCGCGCTTCGGCGACACGGACTATGTCCTCGAAGAGAGCATTACCACCGACCTGGCGCTGGTCAAGGCCTGGAAGGCGGACCGGGCCGGCAACCTGGTCTACCGGAAAACCGCCCGCAACTTCAACCCGCTGTGCGCCAATGCCGGGCGGATCACCGTGGTCGAGGTCGAGGAACTGGTCGAAATCGGCGAACTCGATCCGCACGCCATCCACACCCCGGGCAATTACGTGGACCGGATCGTCGTCGGCGGCAGTTATGAGAAACCGATCGAGCAGCGCACCCTGGCCGGGACCGTCGCGGTGAAAGGCTTTTCGCCGCAGCGGGAGTGGATGGCCAGGCGGATCAGCCGGGAGTTCACCGACGGCGCCTACGCCAACCTGGGGATCGGCATGCCGACCCTGGTCGCCAACTACATCCCGGAAGAGATCACCGTCACCCTGCATGCCGAAAACGGCCTGCTCGGCGTCGGCCCCTTCCCCGAGGCGGGGCAGGAGGATGCCGACCTGATCAACGCCGGCAAGCAGACGGTCACGGCGCTGCCCGGAGCCGCCTACTTCGACAACGCGGAATCGTTCGCCATGGTCCGCGGCGGCCACATCGATCTGTCGGTGCTCGGCGCCATGCAGGTTTCCCGCACCGGCGACCTGGCCAACTGGATGATCCCCGGCGCCATGGTCAAGGGCCCCGGCGGAGCGATGGACCTGGTCTCCGGGGTCAAAAAAATCATCATCATGATGGATCACTGCGCCAAAGACGGCAGCCCGAAGATTCTCGAGCAATGCAGTCTGCCGCTGACCGGCAAGAACGTGGTCGACATGATCGTCACCGAACTGGCGGTCTTCACCGTCGACGCGGCGCAGGGGCTGACCTTGACCGAGCTGCCGCCCGGCTCCTCGCTGGCGACCGTCAGGGAGAAAACCGGCTGCGCATTCAGGGTCGCCGCCGACCTCAAACAGTGGTAAGGAGCAAAAAACCATGTCCGAACGCCGCAGGCGGACAACCAGAAAGCTGGCAGCGCCAAAACCCACAATCTGTCGGAACATGAGGTGATCGAGCAGATCTTGCTCAAGAACGCGACTGTGAAACGCCTGATCGAACCGAGCTAAATCGGCGACCTGGCGGTCTATCTCTGCGCCGACAAGGCGGCCTGCTTCACCGGCTCCTGCCTGACCATGGACTGCGGCTGGACCGCAAATTAACATCAAAGAGCCAGGATTCAGGTATCAGGAATCAGGTTT
>DASWJX010000257.1:0-2258 GCA_036396915.1 Geopsychrobacteraceae bacterium
CACCGGTTTTGCCAACAAGGTCGGGGCCGATCTCTTCATCTCGATCCACGCCAACGCCAGCACCAATCACAACGCCTATGGCGTGGAGACCTATTATCTCAATTTCTCAAAGAACGAGCAGGCGATGGCTGTGGCCGCCCGGGAAAACGGCACAACCCTCAAGCAGGTCGGCGACCTGGAACTGATCCTCTTTGATCTGATGGCCAACTCCAAAATCAACGAATCGAGCCGCCTGGCGGCGGAGATCCAGAAATCTCTGGTGGAAAAGCTCGGCCGGCACTACCAAAAGATCAAGGATCTCGGTGTGCGCCAGGGCCCCTTTCACGTCCTCCTCGGAGCGACCATGCCCTCGGTGCTGGTCGAGGCGGCATTCCTCAGCAACAGCCGTGAGGAAGGTCGCCTCACCGACAACAAGTTTCATGAACGGACCGCCGATGCCATTATCAGCGGGGTCCGTAATTATGCCAATGCTCTGGAGATGATGGCCGCCCGATGAAGACACACAGCCAGGTCAGGACCGAATCGTTTTTTTCGCCGGAACTCCTCACCGATCCGACCATTCCCTACCCGGAGCGCCGACAGCTCCTTCTCGAGGCAAGCCGGACTTTTCTCAACCATCACCAGCAGTTGATTCGGGAAGAGCATCGGGCGGGGGCCAGCGGTCGACAGACCGTCGGCAGTCTGACCTCTCTGGCCGACACCCTGATCCGCAACCTTTACCGAAGCGTCTCCGCCGACATCTCCGAAAAGGATTTCGGTTCCTGCGCCCTCATCGCCATCGGCGGCTACGGCCGTGGCGAGCTCAATCCCCGCTCCGATGTCGACATCATGTTCTACTACAGCGGCAAGGATCGCACCTTCGCCGAGCAGGTTTCCGAGCGGATCCTCTACCTGCTGTGGGACCTCGGGCTCGATGTCGGCTACAGCGTGCGTACCGACCGGGACTGCCTGGAGATGGCCGAAAAAGACATCACCGCCCGCACCGCCCTTCTTGATTCGCGATTTCTGGTTGGGGACGAAGGCCTCTATCGGGAATACGACCGCAGCGTTTTCGAGCCCGTTCTGGCACGCAACAGCCAGAATTTTCTCCGGCAGAAGCTCGAGGAGAGTGAACGGCGCCTGCGCAAGTACGGTTCGTCGGTCTTCCTCATCGAACCGAACATCAAGGAAGGGGAGGGCGGCCTGCGCGACCTGCACACCGCCCTGTGGTTGGCCCAGGTCAAGTTCAAGGCCCGCTCCCTGAGGGAATTGATCATCAAGGGGGTTGTCACCGAGCAGGAGGGGAAGGAATTTGACGATGCCCTCGAATACCTGTGGCGCATCCGCAATGAACTCCACTATCTCTCCTCGCGCAAGACCGATCAGCTTAATTTCGACCAGCAGGAGTCGATCGCCCGTTTCCTTGGCTATCAGGATAACAAGAAGGCTCTGGCCGTGGAGCAGTTCATGCAAAACTACTACGCCCACGCCACCTTCGTCGAACACATCTCCTCGTTGCTGGTCACCAAGGCGACGGTGCAGGATGAATCCAACTCGCGTATCCTCGGGTATCTGACCCGGCGCACCGTCGACACCGGTTTCTACATTCTGCGGGGGGAGTTGCGCGTCAGTCAGGCCGATCTTTTTGAACGGGATCCGGCAAAAATGATGAAGGCTTTCCTGCTCTCGCAGCGTCACGGAGTTCCCATGGGTGTTCCCCTCAAGGGGATGATCCGGGACAACCTGCACCGGATCAATGACCGGGTGCGTCGCAGCCGGGAGATGACCGAGGGTTTTCTCGAAATCCTGCGCAACTACAAGGGGGTGATGGAGGTCCTGCGGGACATGCACCACCTGCAGTTCATGAACCACTTCATCCCCGAATTCGGTCACATTTACTGCAAGGTGCAGCACGACGCCTACCATATCTACACCGTCGACGTCCATTCCCTCTTCGCCGCCGAGGAAATTGTCAAGCTGTGGCGCGGCGATTACCGGGAGAAGAAACCGCTGCTCACCCAGGTCGCCAACGACATCGAAAAACGCGACCTGATGCTTCTGGCTGTGCTGTTGCACGATATCGGCAAGGGGGAAGGGAAGGATCACTGCAACAAGGGGGCGGATCTGGTGCCGACCATCGCCCGCCGCCTCGGCCTTAACAAGGAGGACAGCCAGCGCCTGGAATTTCTGGTGCGCTACCATCTGGTGATGGCCCACATCTCCCAACGCCGCGACCTTCACGACGACAAGCTGATCCTGCAATTCGCCCGCAACATGGG
>DASWJX010000258.1:0-2193 GCA_036396915.1 Geopsychrobacteraceae bacterium
ATTAAGTTGTTGAAGAATATAAATTCACGCCCAGTGCCGTCTGCAAATCCGTCTTTTGCCAAAGAATCTGCCCCCCCCTTTCCACCCCTTAACGCGCTTTAAAATCGACCACCCCGCCCGGTTACCGCTCGCATTTTGACACAGGTCAATGATTTCCCCTCCTCCGCAAGGTAGCTTTGCCGGGATTGATTGCAATCGCCGCTACGGGGAATATTTGCTGCTTTCGCAAAAAGCATTACGTTAATATGGGTGGCCAGGCAATAAACGCCAAATGCAGGGCGCGCGATGGTCGAGTTTTTGCGACGCCGGCAATTAACGCTTCCGGAATCAGGGCGAATAATGATATTGTTTGCCAACTTCAGTTGTGGACAAAATGTCTTCAGCTTTTTTTCGGGGATCCGATATGCAGAATCCGCACAACGAAAAAAACAGCGCGATCCATCCCTATCCGGACGTCACCGGCGTGCTGCTGGCCGGCGGCAAAAGCCGGCGCATGGGGCGCGACAAGGCCCTGCTGGAGGTGTTCGGCGAGCCGATGTTCCGCCGCACCCTGAGACTGCTGGAAGATCTCTTCTCCACCGTGGTCATCGCCGGTGACCGTCCCGACCTGGCCCCGCCCGGCATTTTGGCGGTCGCCGACATCTACCCCGGCAGCGCCCTGGGCGGCCTGCACACCGGCCTGCATTCGGCGACGACCGAGTGGATTTTCGTCGTCCCCTGCGACATGCCCTGCCCCGACCCGCGCATCATGCGGCTGCTGCTGCAGCATCGCGAGGGTTTCGATGCCGTGGTGCCGCGCACCGCGGCGGGCTACGAACCGGTGTTCGCCCTCTACCACAAGAACTGCCTGCCGCACATGGAAGAGATGCTGCGGCACGACCAGTTCCGCATCTACGACTTTTATCAGCGGATCAAGATCCGTTATCTCGACGAAACCCAGCTTCCGGAGGGCTGGCAGAAGGCTCTGTTCAACATCAACACCCCGGAAGATTTCAATCGCATTAAAAAGGAGCAGTGATGACCCCGCCTGTAGTTTCCATTGTCGCCAAAAGCGGAACCGGTAAAACCACCCTGCTGGAAAAACTGATCGCCGAGCTGAAAAGCCGCGGCTACCGGGTGGGCGCGGTGAAACATGACGCCCACAGTTTCAGCATCGACCACGAGGGGAAAGACTCCTGGCGCCTGACCGAGGCCGGCGCCGAGATCATGCTGATCACCTCGCCGGCCAAGGTCGCCATGGTCAAGCAGAATCCGCAGGACCAGGAGCCGGCACTGAGCGAGACGCTGGCCGCCTACTGCGGCGACCTCGATATTGTCCTGACCGAAGGGTTCAAGCGCAGCAGCATGCCGAAGATCGAGGTATCCCGCCAACAGCGCAGCGAACGGCTGCTCTGCCGCGACGAGGAGTACGACCCGACCCTGATCGCGGTGGCCGCCGACCGGCCGCTGGAGCTGGATGTGCCGGTCTACGATATCAACGATGCCGCCGGCCTCAGCGATTTCATCGTCGCGCGCTTCCTGTCGTGAGCCAGATCCGCCTGCGCCGCAAAGTCTGGCTGGAGGTCGACGGCAAGCCACTGCTCGGCAGCGGCCGGGTCCGGTTGCTCAACGCCATCGCCGCCTGCGGTTCGATCAGCGCCGCCTGCCAGCAGCTGGGCATCGCCTACCGCAAGGCCTGGGCACAGCTGCAGGAGATGGAGCAGCTGGCCCCTTTTCCGGTGCTGGAACGCAGCAAGGGGGGCAAGGGCGGCGGCAGAACCACCCTGACCGCGGAGACGATCAGCATGCTCAAGCAGTATGCCGAGGTCACCGAACGGATCGACCGCCAGCTGGACGATTGCGGCGGCGACCGCTTCGATGTTCCGCAACCCGGGTCAGCGTCATGAGAACGGCCTGCTGGCTGCTCCTGCTGCTGCTGATTCCGGCCACGCTGCCGGCCGGGGAGATCACCGTCTTTGCCGCCTCGTCGCTGAACGAGGCCCTGACCGAGATCGCCCGCCACTACCAGCGACAGCATCCCCGGCAGCGGGTCGTGCTCAACTTTGCCGGCAGTCAGACCCTGGCGATGCAGATCGAGCAGGGCGCCCCGGCCGACCTGTTCATCTCCGCCGACCGCGCGGTGATGGACCGGCTGCAGCGCGGCGGGCTGGTGAAGGACGCGGAACCCCTGCTCGGCAACCGGCTGGTGCTGGC
>DASWJX010000259.1:0-3020 GCA_036396915.1 Geopsychrobacteraceae bacterium
CCCTGGCCTCCGGCGGCCTGGTTGTCTATACCATGGTCAACGCCGAACTGGCCCAACTGGTCTACAACGAATGCGACGCGCTTGGCCTGCCCTGCATCGACCTGCTGTCCCCGCTGCTGATGCGTCTCTCGGAGTTTCTCGGCCATTCGCCGGAGGAGATGCCGGGACTGCTCAGGGGGATGAACGAGGATTATTTCCGGCGCATCGATGCTGTCGAGTTTACCGTCAAACATGATGACGGCCAGGAATGCCGCAACCTGCACAAGGCCGACATTGTCCTGGCCGGGGTCTCGCGGACCAGCAAAACGCCGGTGTCGATCTATCTGGCGCACCGGGGCTGGAAGGTCGCCAACGTGCCGATCGTTTACGGCATCACTCCGCCCCGGGAATTGCTGGAGGTGGATGCGACGCGGGTTGCCGGACTGGTTATCGAACCGCAACGCCTGCTTGAACTGAGAACGGCGCGGCTGGTCAACCTGAAGCAGAGTCCGCGCGGCGATTATGCGGATTATGAACAGATCGAAGAAGAAATCCGTGCCGCCAAGCGGCTTTTCCGCCAACAGCGCTGGGCGATTATCGATGTCTCGACCAAGGCAGTGGAAGAGACGGCCAATGAAGTGCTGCAGAAACTGAAGTTGCGATAAACGGAGCGGGAGATCCGCGCCCATTAAAAAAAGGTTAAAGGAGTTACACCATGCGTATTCTGGTTGTCGAAGACGAAAAGAAGGTTGCCAGCTTTATTCAGCGCGGCCTGGAAGAGGAAGAGTTTACCGTGGATGTGGCCCATGACGGAGAAGAAGGGGTGATGATGGCGGAGAGTGTCGCCTACGACCTGATCCTGATGGATGTCATGCTGCCGAAAAAGGATGGTCTGGCAGCGATCCGGGAAATCAGAGAAAAACGGATCGAGACCCCGATCCTCTGCCTGACCGCAAAGGATACGATCGAGGATATCGTTTCCGGGCTGGATGTCGGCAGCGATGACTACCTGACCAAACCCTTCGCCTTTGCGGAGCTGGTCGCCAGGGTCAGGGCCTTGATCCGCAGAGGCACCCAGGACCGCGGAGCTGAACTGCATTTTGCCGATTTGCGACTCGATCCGGTCAGCCACCGGGTCTGGCGCGACAATACCGAAATCGATCTGACCTCCAAGGAATATGCCCTGCTTGAATATTTTCTCCGCAACGCCAATCAGGTCCTGACCCGGACCATGATTGCCGAACATGTCTGGGACTACACCTTCGACTCCTTTACCAATATCATCGATGTGTACGTCAACTACCTGCGGAAAAAGGTCGATCGAAATTACGACAAGAAGCTGATCCATACCGTTCGCGGCGTCGGTTACGTTCTCAAGGAGAGCAATTAATTTGCCGGATCAGTCTCTCCGTTCCCGCCTGGTCGTCTGGACCCTGCTGCTTGAGGTTCTGATTCTCGGGGCGGGCGGTTTTTTCTGGTATCGGGAGCAGGACCTCCGCCTCCACGCCGACCTCGATGCGCAACTGCAGGGTTTCGCGGAAGAACTCTCGTGGCGGCTGACGGAACAGCCCGACGCCGACCCGTGCGCAATGCTCGGCTCTGTGTCCCGCCTGCGGCAGGGCGCGCCAGCCCTTGGCCTGTACGCAGCCGATGGCGCCCTGCTCTGCTCGGCCGGTGCTTATCCCGCGGCGGGAAGCGCCGCCAAAGCCATCCCCGACAGCGCAAAAGCGCCGCATTTCACAACCGTCAGCTCCGCCTCGCAGGAACCCCTGCGCATTATCAGCGTTCCGGTCGCCGGCGACGACCGCCAGTATCGACTGGAGGTCGTCCGCTCACTGCAACCGCTCGAAGACAGGCTGCGGCTGCTGCTGGTCCGCTCGCTGGCCTGGCTGGCCGGACTGCTTGCCGTATCCGGAGCCGCCCAGTGGCTGCTGCTCAAGCGGCTGCTTGCCCCCCTGGCCGAGGTCGCGGCCCTGGCCCGCCGCTCCGGCGCCAAACATCTGGCGGAACGCTTGCGGCTTGCCCATCCGACGCCGGAGATGACGGAACTGGAGGAGGCCTTCAACGACATGCTCGACCGACTGGAGCAGTCGGTGAGCCGCACCATGCACTTCACTGCGATCGCCTCCCACGAATTGCGAACGCCCTTGACCATCCTGCGCGGCGAGATCGAAATCGCCCTGCGCCGTCCCGGCCTCGACGAGGAGATGCAGGCCCTGCTGAGCTCGAATCTGGAGGAAATCAGCAGGATGAGCCGGATTATCGAAGACCTGCTGCTGCTGTCAAAGAGCGATGTCGGTGAAATGCCGTTGCGCAGAGAAGCTCTTGAGCTGAACGAATTGCTGACCGACCTGTTCGGCCAGGCGGCGGTGCTTGGCGAGGAGAAGGATATTGCCGTCAGCTTTTACCCGTCGCCGGAACAGATCTTTTTTCAGGGCGACGGCCTGCGCCTGCGGCAACTGTTTCTCAACCTGCTGTCGAATGCCATCCATTACACGCCGGGCGGCGGTTCGGTGAAAATGACCCTGCAGCGGCAGGACAACCAGGTGCTGATCTCGGTAAGCGATTCCGGCATCGGCATCGCGCCGGAACATCTGCCGCACATCTTTGAGCGGTTCTACCGGGTCGACAAGGTCCGCAATCAGGGCGACGGCGGATCCGGGCTCGGTCTGTCGATTGCCCAATGGGTCGCGGAGGCCCATGGCGGAGAGATTACCGCCAAATCCCTGCTCGGCAAGGGAACCGAATTTATCGTCACGCTGCCCCTGACCGAACCCTGAACCTTCCGCCGAACAGAAGAGCAGGCAATAATCAAACGGGCCCTTGCGCGGCTTCAATCCCGGCAACGGATGCGATTGGCGGCGGCGGCCAGCTCATGGAGCCGCGGTACGGCCAGATGGCCGACCTTCCAGGGGCAGAGGATGTCCAGCCCCTGCTGTTCGACAGCGGCCAGACCGGCCCGCAGGGCGGCGATCAGGCCGGCCGGATGGTCGCCGTGAGTCTGTCGGCAGTAGTGGAGCAGCCGGCCGATGGCTTCCGTC
>DASWJX010000260.1:0-10592 GCA_036396915.1 Geopsychrobacteraceae bacterium
CGCAACATCCGCTATGTCGGCAGCCAGTGCTGGCCGTTCCCCAGCCAGTTGATGGCCGGCTTCGTCGCCGACTACGCCGGAGGAGAAATCATCCTGCATGATGCGGAACTGGCCGAAGCCGGCTGGTATCACCAGGACCGGCTCCCCACCCTGCCGCCGCGCCGCAGCATCGCGCGGTATCTGATCGATGCCGCGGTTGCGTCGGAGAGCTGACGGGCCGACCGCTCGGCCCGACCTGTTGACGGTTGTCGATCGGTGAACAGGCGCGGCTGGTCAGGAATCAACATCCCGCCCGAACTGCCTGAACTCCTCCAGGTTGCTGAATTCGCCCCAGGCCAGATACTGGCTGGGCGCGTTGACGAAATGAAAAATATTCTCCATGATCGTGAAGTGTTTATGCTCTTCGTCGGCAATGCGCAGCAATAACTTTCTGGTTTCCGGGTCGCTCTCTTTTTCGGCAGTCTCTTCATAGAGCCTGAAACTGTCGGCTTCGATCTTCATCGCGTGCCGGTACGCGGCCAGGTCCGTCTCCTCGCCCTGCAGCGGATCGGCATCTCCGGGCAATTCCTCAAAAATATTTTTGACATCTTCAATAATGGTTGTGCCCGGCATGACCGGGACCCTCCCGCCCAGTTTCCACTGTTGAAACGTCTCATAATGCTTCTGCTCATCCTCGGCAAGACGCGTGAAAACGGTCTTCAACCCCGGCTTTTGCGCCTGACTGGCGAGTTTCTCGTAATACTTCTTGCCGTCCTCTTCCATCTTCATCGCGAAATCAAAGACACTCATACGCTTTGCCTCCTTTTGTTTTATCGTTTATCTGCTGAATAACGAATTTATCAAAGTTTTGACGAAGTGCTACCCCTGACGATGCTTTTTCAGGGCGAAGGCCGACATATCAGAGAGGGCGAGGTCCTGAAAAAATGCCGTAGCGCCGCAGCGCTACGATTTATTTTCGCTGTTGCGAGTTGCACCTTCGCCGTTCCACGATATTCTTGAACCTTGAAATTTATCAACCCTTTCACAGGAGGCTTTTATGCTGATCACACTCCCCGACTTACCTTATGACAAGAGCGCCCTTGAACCCTATATCAGTTTCCGAACCCTGGATTTTCATCACGGCAAACACCATAAAGCCTATGTGGACAACACGAATAAGATGATTGAAAATACCGATCTCGAAGGCAAGGACCTTGACACCATCATCAAGGCGGCCGCCGCCGATCCGGCCCAAAAGGGGCTTTTCAACAATGCCGCCCAGGTCTGGAACCACAGCTTCTTCTGGCAGTGCATGAAACCCGGAGGCGGCGGCAAGCCGGATGGAAAGATTGCGGAGCTGATCGACAAAAAGTGGGGAAGCTACGAGGATTTCGCCGCTGAATTAAAACAGGCCGGCATCAGCCAGTTCGGCAGCGGTTGGGCCTGGCTGGCCCTGCAGGGCGCGGAGCTTGAGATCACCAAGACGCCGAATGCCGAAAACCTGTCGGCCAGCGGATTGCGCCCGCTGCTGGTGGTGGACGTCTGGGAGCATGCCTACTATCTGGACTACCAGAATCGCCGCCCCGATTTTCTTCAAACGTTTCTCGATCATCTGATCAACTGGGATTTTGTCAACGCGAACCTGAAGTGAAGGCTGCCGCCCGAACACGGATCCTTGCAGGAGTAACCATGAAAGCACTACTGATCAGCGCCGTTTTATGCGGTTTGTTGTTGCCGGGCATCAGCCTGGGCCAGGACCAGCCGCTGAGCGGCGAAGAGGTCTATAACAAATCCTGTGCCGCGTGCCACAAGACCGGACTGGCCGGTGCGCCGAAGCTGGGCGATACATCAGCCTGGGAATCACGCATTAAAAAGGGGATGGATGAGCTGTACGAGAGTTCCCTGGAAGGCAAGGGGGCCATGCCTGCCAAGGGCGGTGATCGGACCCTGAGTGACGCCGCAGTCAAAGCGGCGGTCGATTTCATGATCAACGCGAGCAAGTAGCGCCGGGGCCTCTCCCGGCGGGCACCGGTCGCTGCGCATCTTTTTGATTGACAAGCTGTCAGCCCGGCCGGACGGATCGCCCGCGGAAGATTCGTATCAGCCCCGCCCGCAGCCCGACCCAAAACGGCCAGCCCGACCCAAAACGGCCAGCCCGAACAATCGGGCTGGCCGTTTTGGTCAAATCAACGACGCGTCCTACCCCGCCGTCACTTCAAACTCGGGCGGATCGGCCAGCACTTTCTTGACCGCGCACTCTTCGGTGGCGCGGACAATGGCTTTGCGGTATTTCTCGGGGAATCCGTCCGGCAGCCTGATCGCCATCCTGATCCTGATCAGCTTGCCGGTTTCCGGATCACGTTCCGGATCGAGCGACAGACCCAGGCCCGCGGTGGGCAGGTCCCGCTGCTGACAGAAACGCAGGGCGAAAAAACCGGAGCAGGTCCCCAGCGAGGCCAGAAACAGATCGTAGGGGGACGGGGCGGCGCCTTCGCCGCCGTTGCGTTGCGGCTGGTCGGTCAGTACCGTGAAGCCGTCGAACTCGGCGGCTACGGAAACGCCGCCGGGGAAATTGATTTGCATCGACATAAGACGTGCCCTCCTTTTGCTCGGCTTGAATTGCTGCCGGATCCTGTTTAAAAAACCAAATGCGCCTGCGCCCGCGGCGCACCACGGGACCGAGCGCGCGTCAATCAATCGCCGAACAGATTATTGATCCCGGCGAAAAAGTTGCTGGCTTTTATCTCGCGCTCCTCTTCGCTTGCCGAAGAGAGTTCATTCTTGCCGACCCGGTTCAGCACCTGGTCCGGGATCTCCATCAGGAAGCGGCTGGGATCGCGCTGTTCCAGCTTGCCGAACTTGCGCCGCCGGCTGGCCCCGAGCAGGTTGAGCTGCTGCCGGGCGCGGGTGATGCCGACGTAGCAGAGCCGCCGCTCTTCGTCGATATCGAAGGTTTCGTTGATCGACTTGTTGTGCGGCAGAAAACCCTCTTCCATGCCGACCAGAAACACCACCGGAAATTCCAGCCCCTTGCTCGAATGCAGGCTCATCAGCATCACCGCATCTTCGGCCAGCTTCTTTTCCTTGTCGTTCCCTTCCGGCTTGACATCGTCCAGCAGCGAGACCTTTTCGAGAAAACCGGCCAGACTCGGCTCGGCCTCCCGTTCCAGATAGCCGGCCAGGGCGTTGGTCACCTCTTCCATATTCTCCAGCCGCCGCCGCGCCCGCCCCAGGTCGCCCTCCTGTCGATAGATTTCATCGTCCAGCTTCAATTCCTTGAGCAGGGCACGCAGGGTGTCCGGCATCTGCAGGGCGTTGCGAAAACGGCTTCGGTAGCTCTCCATCATCGCCACGAAATCGGCGATCGACTCATGGGTTTTCGGGTTCAGGTCCGGCACCGCTTCCGCCTGTTTCAGCACCTGCCAGAGCGGTTGTTCCTTCTCGGCGGAGTAGCGGATCAGCTTGTCGGCGCTGGTGGTGCCGATGCCGCGCCTCGGGTAGTTGAGAATCCGCAGCAGGTTGACCTCGTCAGAAGGGTTGGTCAGCACCTTCAGGTAGGCGATGACATCCTTGACTTCCTTGCGGTCGAAAAACTGCTGCCCGCCGATCAGTACATAGGGGATGTTTTCGAAGCGCAGCTGTTCCTCAAAGGCCCGCGACTGGCTGTTGGTGCGATAGAGGATGGCGAAATCACGGTAGGCCAGATCCTTGTCGTAACGCACGGCCTGAATCCGCTCCATCACCTGCCGCGCCTCATCCTGATCATCGTCGCAGAGCAGATAGTCGATGGCCGGCCCGGCGCCGTCGGCGGTCCAGAGCGCTTTCTCCTTGCGCTTGGGATTGTGCTTGATCACCGCGTTGGCCGCCGCCAGGATGTTGCCGGTGGAACGGTAATTCTGCTCCAGCTTGATCAGCCGGGTTCCGGCGTAGTCCTTTTCGAAATTGAGGATGATATTGATATCGGCGCCGCGGAATCCGTAGATCGACTGATCGTCGTCGCCGACCACGCAGAGGTTGTTGTGTCCGGAAGCCAGCAGCTTGAGCAAACGGTACTGCACCGGATTGGTATCCTGATACTCGTCCACCATCTGGTAGCGGAAACGCTGCTGGTAATGCTCCCGCAGATCGGCATGCTCTTCCAGCAGCCGCACCGCCAGCATCAGCAGATCGTCGAAATCGACGGCGTTGAAGGCCTTGAGTTCCTTCTGGTAGCGGGGATAGACCCTGGCCGTCCAGTGGCTGACCGGATTGAGGCCGCTGGCGCGGAAATCGGCCGGACCGATCAAGCGGTTCTTGGCATCGGAGATCTGCCAGAGTACCTGATCCGCGTCCTTGCCGGTGGTATCGGGGTGCTCCTCCTTGAGCAGACGCCGCACCAGCTGCTGCTGATCGGAGGCGGCATAGATGGAGAAATTCTTTTTGTAGCCGAGCCGTTCGATGTGCGCCTTGAGAATCCGCACGCACAACGAATGGAAGGTGGAGATGGTCATCCCTTTGGCCGCAGCGCGCCCGACCATCTGTTCGACCCGCTCACGCATCTCCCTGGCCGCCTTGTTGGTAAAGGTCATGGCCAGGATCTGTTCGGCGGCCACGCCCTGCCGGAGCAGATACGCGATCCGGCAGGTGATGACGCGGGTCTTGCCGGAGCCGGCGCCGGCCAGCAGCAGCAGCGGCCCTTCGGTATGGCGGACGGCAGCGCGTTGTTGGGGATTGAGACTGTCGATATCAAACATGTTCGCTGAATGTTACCTTTCGGACGTCACTTTCGATAAGAAAAAACCTGCCCGGACCGGTGCCGCGGCCGACAGAAAATAACATGGCGCGCCAGGGCGGACAAGAGGCCGTAAAAAAGAGCAATCGACCGGCAGTTCCCGGTTGCTTAAGAAAAAACACTCTGCTAAATTACGCGCCATGTTGAAAACACTTATCCTATTTATCGGACTGGTCTGGGCATCGCTGCTGCTGATCTCCTGGGGCGGGGCTACCGAGCCCCAGGCCCGCAACGAGCAGATCGTCAGCACCTCGACCGGTTACTGATTCAACGTTTCCCGTCCGCAGCACCGAAAGCGGTTTTTGCCGCTTTGTACGCAGAAAAAGTATCTAGGCATCCCGATACCCGTCTCCCTGCACTGATCCGCGTCGCGCCAGTTCGTCATCGATGGCGTTGAGTACTTCCCATTTGTTCATCGACCAGAGCGGAGCCAGCAGGATATCGCGCGGACCGTCGCCGGTCAGCCGCTGAATCAGGGTCTCCGGCGGCAGCCGTTCGATAAAATCGACCGCCAGCTCCACGTACTCCTGCATTTCGAGCATCGGCACCCGGCCCTGCTTGTACAGCTCCCCCAGCGGCGTCCCCTCCAGCACATGCAGCAGATGCAGCTTGACGCCGTCGACCTTGAGCCGCGCCATCTCTTCCGCCGTCGCCAGGATATCCTCGCGCGTCTCGCCCGGCAGGCCGAGAATCAGGTGAACGCAGACCTGCAGGCCGCGCCTTTTCGCTTCCTGACAGGTGTCCAGAAAGCAGGCGTAGTCGTGACCGCGCCGCAGAGTACTCAGGGTCTTGTCATGAATGCTCTGCAGCCCCAGTTCCAGCCAGAAATAGGTGCGGCGATGATACTCTTCGAGCAGGTCGAAGATCTGCGGGGAAAGACAATCCGGGCGGGTGCCGACCGCCAGGCCGACCACATCCTCCACGGCCAGGGCCTGATCGTAACAACGGCGCAGCTGATCGACGGGAGCATAGGTGTTGGAGAACGGTTGAAAATAGGCGATAAACCACCTGGCGCGGTACTTCTGCCGCATCAGCGCCTTGGAGGTTTCAAGCTGCCGGGCAATCGTCTCGCCGTGGACAATCCCGGTCGAACCGGAACCGCCGGGAGCGCAGAACAGGCACCCGTGCGCTTCCCGCCCGCCATCCCGGTTCGGGCAGCCGAAGCCGGCATCGATGGAAATCTTGTGCACCCGGCCGCCGAAGCGCTGCTTGAGATGGGTTGAATAGAGTCGAAAGGCTTTACGTCGCATGCGCGGTCACTCCCCCTGCAGCCGTTCCAGGTATTCCTGCCACTCCATCGGCAACAGGTGCTGCTTCCGACTGTTGCACTCCTTGCAGGCCGGCACGCAGTTGCCCCTGGTACTGCGGCCGCCGCGACCGACCGGGACGATGTGGTCGAGGGTCAGTTCCTTCGGCAAAAACCGCTGACCGCAGTAGTGGCAGATCCCCTGGGCGACCTTGTTTTTCCACCAGCCCTGCTTGCGCAGCTCCCTGGCTTTCTGCCGTTCGCGACGGATGCTCTCCTCGCTGACGTCGATACCGGATTCCATAGGCGATTCCCTGTCTTTGCGGCCGGCGGAACCATGATCCAACCGGCCGGAGCTGCCATCAAAAGAGCTCGATTATTGCACATTTTTGCCGATTATGCGAAGTTACCGCTTTGCCCAGCTCAGCCGCTGCCGGGGCAGCGCATTTATTGAATCGGAAAGAATCTATGAGAATTCTGATTGTCGGTGCCGGCCAGGTCGGTTACTTCCTGTGTGAGCGCCTCTCGCTGGAAGGGCACGAGGTGACGCTGATCGACCACAGCGAAGAAAAGATCGAGCGGGCGCAGGACCGCCTCAATGTCCTCGGCGTCAGCGGCAACGGCGCCAGCGCCGAGGTTCTGGAACAGGCGGGCATCGCGGATGCGGATATCTTTATCGCGGTCACCGATTTCGACGAAGTCAACATTCTCGCCTGCCTGCTGGCCCGCGAATACAACGTGCCCACCCGCGTCGCACGCACCAAAAGCATCGAGTACAAGGACCACCGCGCCGTTTTGTCCAAGGAGAAGCTCGGCATCGACCTGCTGATCAATCCCGAAGACGCCGTTGCCGAAGAGATGATCCGCATCGCCTGCAGTTCCGGCGCGTTCGACGTGGCGGAGTTCGCAGAGGGGCAGGTTCAGTTTCTCGGCTACCGGATCGATCAGGACAGCCCGCTTTGCGATTTGACCCTGATGGAACTGGGTGAACTGCGCGGCATCTATCGCTTCGTCGTGGTCGCCATCCAGCGCAAGGATGAGACCATCATTCCGCACGGCGCGGACAGCATCCAGGCCGGCGACCGCATTTACCTGTTTGCCCACCAGAAAGACCTGCCGGCGATCCAGTACATGCTGCAAACCAGCCGGCAGGAGACGCCGAAGGAAAAACGCCGCCCGCGGCGCGCCTTCATCCTTGGCGGCGGGCGGATCGGCCTGCAGATCGCCCAGGGGATGGAAGGGCTGCAGTTCGAGGTCAAGCTGATCGAACGGGACGAGGCGCGCTGCCAGAAGCTGGCCGAGAAGCTGGACAAAACCGTGGTGCTGCACACCGAAGGGAGCGACATCCAGACCCTGAAGGACGAGGGGATCGAGCATGCCGATGTCTTTATCGCGGTCACCGACAACGATGAAACCAACATCCTCACCTGTCTGCTGGCGCGGCAGAACGGCGTCCAGCGCACCCTGGCCCTGGTCAGCCAGCCGGAACTGCTCGGCCTGGCTTCCGATCTGGGCATTGACGCCTGCATCGCCCCGCGCCTTGCTGCGGCGTCGGCGATCCTGAAATTCGTCCGCCGCGGCGAAATCATCTCACTGGCCACCATTGAAGGAAGCAATTCGGAAGTTCTGGAGATCGAAATCAAACCGGGCAGCGGCATCCTCGACACCCCGCTACGCGAACTGCATTTCCCGCGCGGGGCGATTATCGGCGCCATCGTTCGCGGCCAGGACTATGAAATCCCGACCGGAGCAAGCAGCCTCCGGGCCGGAGACCGCGTGGTGATCTTTGCCCTGCCCGGCGCCCTGAGCAAGGTCGAGAGGTTTTTCGAATAGATGAATCAGACCCTGACCCTGCGCATACTGGGCGCCTTGCTGATCTGCCTCTCCGGCACCCTGCTGCTGCCGCTGCCCTTCTCCTTCTACTACGGCGACGGCGCCTGGCCGGCCTTTCTGGGTTCCGCGCTGATCTGCCTGCTGATCGGCGGCCTGCTTTTCCATTTCTGCAAAAGCCGCAAGGAGATGTCGGTCCGCGAAGGGTTTGCCATCGTCACCTTCGGCTGGAGTTTTTTCGCCCTGTTCGGCGCGCTCCCCTATCTGCTGTCCGGTGCGATCCCCTCGCCCGTCGATGCCGTCTTCGAGACCATGAGCGGCTTCACCACTACCGGCTCAACCATTCTGACCCATATCGAGGGGATGCCGAAGAGCCTGCTCTTCTGGCGCGCCCTGACCCACTGGCTGGGCGGCATGGGGATCATCGTCCTGTCGCTGGCCATCCTGCCGATGCTCGGCGTCGGCGGCATGCAGCTGTTCAAGGCCGAGGTTCCGGGTCCGACGGCGGACCGTCTGAAGCCGCGCATCCAGGACACGGCAACCCTGCTGTGGGGCGTTTACCTGCTGCTGACCGCGGTGGAAACCCTGCTGTTGATGCTCGGCGGCATGACCTTTTTCGATGCCGTCTGCCATGCCTTTGCGACCCTGGCGACCGGCGGCTTTTCCACCCGCGACGCCTCCGTCGCCGCGTATGACAGCGTCTACATCGACGGCGTCATCACGCTCTTCATGTTCCTGGCCGGGGTCAACTTCACCCTTCATTTCCAGGCCTTGCGCGGCCGCCTGCGGGAGTTCCATCGCAACGAGGAATTCCGCTGCTATCTCGGCATCACCCTGTTCGCGACCCTGCTGCTGCTGCTGTTCAACTGGAGCGGGGGCATCTATCAGAGCCTGGGTGAAAACCTGCGCTACAGCCTGTTTCAGGTCTGCGCGATTCTGACCACCACCGGCTTCGGCACGGCCGATTACGAAATCTGGCCGGTGCTCACCCAGTATGTGCTGGTGCTGCTGATGTTTATCGGCGGCTGCGCCGGTTCGACCGGCGGCGGCATCAAGGTCGTGCGGATCCTGTTACTGTTCAAACATGCCCAGGTTCAGGTGTTCCGTTTGATTCACCCCAGGGCGGTGCGGCTGGTCAAGCTCGGCAACCGTCCGGTCGACCGTGACGTCATGCAGGCGATCCTCGGCTTCTTCGCTCTTTTTATCGGGATTTTCGTCACTGCGTCGCTGCTGATGGCCGCCTGCGGCATGGACCTGGTTTCGGCGGCGTCGGCCGTGATCGCCTGTCTGGCCAACATCGGTCCCGCTCTCGGCTCGGTCGGACCGACCGACAATTACGCAGCGGTTCCGACCCTGGGCAAAGGGGTCCTGATCTTCTGTATGCTGATGGGACGACTGGAACTTTTCACGGTCCTGGTTCTGTTCTTCCCCTCGTTCTGGCGCAAATAGGCGCCGCTAAAAACCAGAAGGCCCCCATCTTTCATGTGAAAGATGGGGGCCTCCCCCCTCCTGGCCCCAAAAGGGCTAAGCGCTGTAATTTCGTGTGCACAGTATACGAAGCAAGTCTGACATATTTCTCAATCCTCGCCGCTTCCGGCATAAAAAAATGCTCATCTTCAAAAAAGATCGCAGCCGGACCGGAATCATTTATGTTACAAACGTAACATTTGGCGCCTCGAATATAAAAAAAGGAGCCGCAATGCGGCTCCTTTTCCGATCGACAACATCACAGGTAACCCATTATTCCATCATGATAAAGCCGAGCTGGCGGCCGGTTGTGCCCTGATCGCGGCGATAGGAAAAAAACAGTTCCTGATGACAGCAGGTACACTCCGCGGCGGCCTCGATCAATGCCGGACTCAACCCGGCCTGTTCCAGCTGCAGGCGGCAACTCAGCCCGAGATCGACCTGCCAGTGCCCCAGGCTGACTTCGCGGGAAATCTCCGTCCAGAAGCCGCTCCCCTGCCGAAACGCCTCACGCACCGGCCGATCGACCTCGAAACGATGCGCGCCGATCCCCGGGCCGACCGCGGCCCGAATCCGGCCGGCGGCGCAGTTGAAATGCTTGGTCATCGCCGTCACGGCTTTCTTCAGAATGCCCGATGCCGCCCCGCGCCAGCCGACATGCACGGCGGCCACAACCCTTTTCTCCGCGTCCCAGAGCAGGACGGGAAAACAGTCGGCGACCAGAATGCCGAGCATGACCCCGGGCTGGTTGGTGACGATGCCGTCGACCTCGACCTTCAGAAAGTGTCCCAGGTCGGGGTTCTCCTCATCGATCAGCAGCAGGTCATTGCCATGCGTCTGATTGACCGTCAGCAGCTGATTCTGAGATACGGCAAAGGCACGGCAGAAGGTGGAGCGGTTCCCTTCGACGTGCGCCTGCAGGTCATCGGTATTAAAACCGAGGTTGAGGGAATTGTAGGGCGCCCGACTGACGCCGCCGTTGCGGGTGGTGAATCCGGCGATCAGCCCCGGCCCCTTGATCTCCGCGGGCTGCAGGTAGGTGAGTTTTTCCCGACGGGAAAGTTTCATGGCGAACTCCGTTTTCTGTCGTGCCGACCTATCAGGCCGGAACGGAATATTTGATGCTTTCGCAAGAAAGCATCTTTATGGATGGCTAAGCAAAAATTTCGTCCTGCAAGGCTTGGTGGTTTTTCAGGGGCGAAGGCATACATCGGGTATGTCGAGGTCCTGAAAAAACGCCGTAACGCCGCAGGGCGGATTTTTTTGCGACGCCATCAATATTTGGCGTCGAGGTAATCG